>CAZSSU010000056.1:0-10338 GCA_964609415.1 uncultured Christensenella sp.
TCACAAAGCAGCTGGTGGCCCCCAGGTGGATGATGGGCGCCGCCCCGGGGCAGGCATCGGCATAGGCCTTCACATGGGCCATGACATCATGGCGCAGTTCTTTTTCATAGCGGTCAGCCGCCGCCAGGTCCACATCGTCCATGTGGGCTCTCAGCTCCTCCACCTGGACGCTGGACACCGGAAGGCCCAGCTCCCGCTGGCTTTCGGCCAGGATCACCCACATCTGCCGCCAGGCGCGGGCCCGGTGCAGGCGGGAAAACAGGCGCTGCATCTCAGAAGAGGCATAGCGCGCGGAAAAGGGGCTCTCATATCGCTCGTTGTTTTGCATGGATTAACCTCCTGTATACAGGCTCTATCATAACACGGACCAGGCAGAGGAACAATTACAGGCAGCCGTCCTGGGCGTTTTGCATCATCATGTTGGCGCATCTGAGGCCATCCACCGCCGCTGACATGATGCCGCCGGCGCGCCCGGCGCCTTCGCCCGCCGGGTAAACGCCGGGGAGGCTGCCCCGGAAGCGCTCATCCCGCTGGGCCTGAATGGGGCAGGAGGAGCGGGTTTCAACCCCGGTGAGCACCGCGTCAGGCCGGGCAAAGCCCCGGAGGCGGCGGTCAAAGTGCTGGATGGCCTCCCGGATGCCATTGGCCACATAATCAGGCAGCGCCGGGGCCAGGTCGGTGAGGGTGAAGCCGGGCAGGATGGTGGGGCTCACTTCCCCCAGCGCCGTGGAGGGGCGGGCGGCTATGAAATCCCCCGCCAATTGCACCGGGGCCTGATAGCCCCCGCCGCCCAGGTCAAACGCCAGGCGCTCATAGCGGCGCTGGAAGGCAAAGCCGCTGAGCACATCCTCGCCCTGCATATAGTCCTCCGGCCTCACCTCCACCAAAATGGCGGCGTTGGCGTTCCTGCCGTCCCTTTTGTAAGGGCTCATGCCGTTGACGCATACCAACCCCGCTTCACTGGCGGCGGGCACCACCTGCCCGCCTGGGCACATGCAAAAGGTGTAGGCGCCCCGGCCATCCCGGGTTTTTGTGGCCAGGTGGTATTCCGCCGGGGGCAGAAGGCCCTGCTGGGCTGCCGGGCCGTACTGGGCCTGGTCCACCAGGGCCTGGGGATGCTCAATGCGCAGACCCATGGAGAAGGCCTTTGGGTACAGGCTGAGCCCGGCTCTGGAAAAATCCGTCAGGGTATCCCGGGCAGAATGCCCCAGCGCCAGCAGCAGTGCGTCACAGGGGGCTTCTCTAATTTCGCCGTCCTGACGGTAGCGGATGCCAATCAGCTTGCCCCGGTCATGGACGGCTTCCATGAGCCTGGCACCAAAGCGCACCTGGCCGCCCAGGGCTTCTATTTCCCGGCGGATGGCGGACACCACCTGGGGCAGGCGGTCAGTGCCCACATGGGGGCGGGACAGGTAGAGGATTTCCTCCGGCGCGCCGTGGGCCACCAGGGTTTCCAGCACCTGGCGGCAGAGGGGATCCTTGATGCCGGTGGTGAGCTTGCCATCGGAAAAGGCCCCGGCGCCCCCCTCGCCAAAGAGCAAGTTGCTCTCAGGATCAAGCGCGCCTGTTTTCATCAGCCGGGCGGTGCTCACCTTGCGCTGGCTGACGGCCTCCCCCCGCTCCAGCACCAGGGGTTTAAGGCCTGCCTTGGCCAGGGCCAATGCGGCAAAAAGCCCGCAGGGGCCAAGCCCCGCTACCACCGGGCGGAATGAGGCCTGGGCGGGCTGCCATGCCACTGGCTGGGGCTGGGCCACCCGCTCACCAGAGCCCCGGGGCAGGCGGGCGAGCCGCATGGCTTCATCGCCCTTGAGCGTTACATCAAGGGTATACACGAAAAGGATGGCTCCCTTGTCTCGGGCATCCACGCTTTTTTTCACGATGCGGTGGCTGATCAGTTCGTTTTCCTGGGCCTTCAGGCGCTTTAGGGCGGAATGAACCGCCGCCTGGTCGGCGTCCCGAGCTGGCTTAACCTTGATGTTGCTGATGCGGATGGGCACGGCTGGCCTCCTTGGTTTATTGGGGTTTGCAGCGCTTGCAGGGCTCAAAGCCCCGGCTGAGGGCGGCTTCCCGGGTGATCTGCGTGGGGCTTTTCATGTTGGAGCAGGTGGAGGTGGCGTGGTATTTCTTGCCCGATTTGGGGATCCACACCATGATATCCTCATCAAAGGACGCCAGGCTGAGCCTGGAAAAGGCGCTTTGCCCCTGCTCCTCCTGAATAATCGCGCTGATTTCTGAAAGCCAGGCCGCGCGCTTGTCATGGGGCAGGCTATCCAGGTAAGCCCTGAAGGCCTTAAACTGCGTGTCCAGCTTCTGGCTTGATTTGATGCTCAGGCTGCCGCCCGCCGCCAGGGCGATGCTGGCAATGACCAGGAAGGCCAGCACCAGGGCTAAGCGCTTTTTCTTCATGGCTTTCCTTTCTGTGGGCTTATGGCGCTGATGATCCCCATCATTATAAGGGATGGGCGGGATACCGTCCACAGGGGGTCATTGCATTGACACCCCGGCCCCTGTTTGCTAAGATGCCCCTGATTTAACCTGACAGGAGACAGCATGCGTAAAACCCTGGCAATTCTCTTAATCTGTTTGATGATTCTGCCTTTTGGGCAGGCTTTGGCTCAGGAGGATGTGGTGGAGGTGGTGGTCACCCTGACGGGGGACTGCACCCTGGGCAGCGAGGACCGCACCCGGCGGGACCTCCTTTCCTTTGACAGTTTTGTGAATGCCCACGGCTATGCCTATCCCTTCAAAAAGGTGAAGCCCCTGTTTGCCCGGGATGATGTCACCATCATCAACCTGGAGGGGGTTTTCTATAACCACAGCGCCAACCGGCTGGAAAAAACCTATAATTTCAGGGCGCCCACGGACTTTGCCAACATCCTGCCCGCCGGTAGCATCGAGGCGGTGTTTGTGGGCAACAACCATATCATTGACTATGGCAAGCAGGGTTTCAGAAGCACCATCCAGGCGCTGGAGGAGGTGGGGGTGCCCTGGTTTGCCACCACCAACACCTACAGCAACACCTATATCTTTGAAAAGGATGGCTTCAAGGTGGGCTTTACCGGCGCCTACACCGCCACCTTTGGCGGCAGGCGGCCCCAGATGGAAAGGGACATGCAGACCCTGAAGGACGCCGGCTGTGACGCCATCATCGCGGTGATGCACGGGGGCATGGAGTACAGCCCCGTCCGCGTGAAGGGGCAGGAGCGGCTGGCCGCCTGGTATGTCAGGAACGGTGCCACCGCCGTGGTGGGGCACCATCCCCATGTGGTGCAGGGCATGGACCTGATGGACGGCGCCTCGGTGATCTATTCCCTGGGCAACTTCTCCTTTGGCGGCAATGCCCAGCTGCGCGCCACCCAGGCGCTGCTGGCACAGATCACGCTGAAATTCAGCCGGGATAAGGGCTACCTGGGTCACCAGGTGAACCTGATCCCCGTGGCGCCATCAGGCACGCTGGAGTACAACAACTTCCAGCCCGTCGTCCTCTATGGGGATGACGCCCGGGAGGTCATGAAAAAAGTGCAGCACGATACGCCCTTTGAGCTGGCCCCATATATTGAGGGGGTAGGCGCGGTGCAGCCCTTTGTGCCGGTGCCGGAGCCGGAGGAAGCGGAAACAGAAAAAGAAGCGCCCCCTAAAAAGGCGCCCAATAAGAAATAGCGGGAGCGCTTAGCGCGCTTTTATGACATGCCACACATCATCCCCCGTGAACCCACAGGCGCGGTAGAGCGCTTCAGGGTTCGTGGGGTTGTTTTTCTGCCCTGACACGGTAGCGAAATCCGCCTTGCCTTTCATGCGTGAAAGCAGGGCACACACCATGGCCTTTCCGATGCCTTGGCGCTGAAAAGCGGGCAGCACCTGCACCCAGTCCAGGATGCCTTCCCGGGCTTGGGGGTCATATTCCCCAATGGCACAGGCAACCGCTTCGCTTTTGCCCAGTTCTTTGACCATCAGCCACAGGCAGGGGTCATACACCGGGAGCTTTTGCCATGCGGCCACTGCTTCGGGGGTGACGGAGATATCGGGGTAGCTTTCATTGATGATGTGGGCGATGAGGGGGATGTCACAGGCGCTGGCCTGCTGGATATCAAAGCCCGCAAGCGGGTCTATGGGGATGTGGCTGAGGTCATGGTGCAGGCGGAAGTAGGGCTCCTCCCTGTGGTGGGCAAGCATGGACTCATCGACATCCCGTTCGTGGAGCACTTTAATGTCAGGTGGGCAATGAAATCTGCGCGCTTTCCACCAGGGCAGGGAGAGGTTGCCGCAGGGGTCTTTCAGGTAATCTTCAAGGCTTATCGTCAAGGAGGATCTGGTTCCTTTCGTTATAGAGCGTCTGGTAGCCAAAGTGGAGGGCGCCAAAGGAGGCCAGGCAGACCACGGCGCAAATGGCGATCATGATGGCGATCTGGTAGAGGATGGCCGTCATGGGCAGGGTGCCGGAGAGGATTTGGCCTGTCATCATGCCGGGGAGGGAAACAATGCCCATGCCCATCATGGAATTAAGGGTGGGCAAGAGGGCGGTTTCCATGGCCTGGCGCACAAAGGGCAGGAGGATATCCCGGGGCGGGGCGCCGATGTTGAGGAGGGCGGAAATCCGGTGGCGCTGATCCTTAAGGCTGGTGCGGAAGGCGCGCACGCCCAGGCCCACGCCCGTCATGGTGTTGCCCATGAGCATGCCGGCGATGGGGATGACGTATTGGGGGTTGAAGGGGCTTTCGCCCACCACCGCCAGGATGAAGAAGGCCAGAACCGCCAGGCCGGAACAGAAAATGGAAAGGCCAATCACCAGTTGAAAGCGGGGGTTGAGCCCCTTGTTTTGCCTGAGCACCCGCCAGATGGTAAAGCCGATGATGACGGCTAAATAGCCCATCACAAAGGCGGGGTGCGGGTTTTTGAATACATAGCTGAGCACCAGGCCTGCCAATACCAATTGCACACTCATGCGCAGGCTGGCCACGAAAAGCTGTTTGACTAGGTTGACCCGGCTTTTTTTCATCACCAGGGAAATGACAATCAGCAATAGATAGATGAGGGAGAACTGCCATAACTGTAACTGCACGATGCCGCTCATGGCGCTTTCCTCCCGCTAAGGGTGATCAGCTGATCAGCAAAGGCGTCTGCCAGGGACTGGGCGTGGCTGATGGTGATGAGGGTCATGCCCCGCTCCCTGGCGCAAGCTGTCAGCCTGGAGAAAAAGGTGTGGGCGGTTTGCTCATCCAGGGCGCTGGTGGGCTCATCCATCAGCAGGGCTTCCGGGCAGAAGGACAGGCAGGTGGCCAGGAAGACCCGCTGACGCTCGCCGCCGGAAAGGGTGGCGGTGTCAGCGTCCAGGGGGAAATCCGCCGCGCAGATGTGGAGCAAGTGGGTGATTTCCTCATCATTCAGGGCATTTTCCCCGCGGAAGGCACGGTACTGGCTGAAGTTCTCCCGGATGCTGCCCGGGAACAGCCAGGCATCCTGGGCGACTAAAATGGCCTGACGGCGAAGGGCCAGGGTGTCCATCGCGGCGGTGTCCTGGCCTTTATAGAGCACCTGGCCCCGGGAGGGGCTGAGGGTGGCGTTTAAAAGCTTCAGCAAGGTGCTTTTGCCGCTGCCGCTTTCCCCGCGCAAAAAAGTATGCTGCCCGGCGGGGAAATCCATGTCCGGGTAGCTGATCAGATCCAGGAAGCGCAAACCCCTGGTGGAAAACAAATGGTTCATGTTCTGCCCTCTTCATGGTATTCTCAGGCAGGATAGCGCTTTTACATGGCAAAATCAATGCTGCAAAGGATAATAACAAAGTTCTTTGGGGGTCCGGGGGCTTTCTTTCTCAAGAAAGCCCCCGGCGTTCTCCCGCCCATCTCGTCCCTAGTTCCCGCACTCCACGCTGATCTGGTTGAAAAGCCCCAACACGTCTTCCAGGCGAATCTGTTGCTTATCCTCGCCTGCTTTGTCCAGGACCACCTGGCCCTGGTGCATCATGATGAGGCGGCTGCCGTGGTCCAGGGCATAGCGCAGGTTGTGGGTGACCATGAGGGCGGTGATGGCTTTTTCGCGGATCACCTGGTCAGTGAGGCGCATGATGGTATCGGCGGTTTTAGGGTCCAGGGCGGCGGTGTGCTCGTCAAGGATCAGGCAGGAGATGGGGCTCATCACGGCCATGACGAGGGCCAGGGCCTGGCGCTGGCCGCCGGAGAGGGCGCCGGCTTTCGCCTCCAGCATGTTTTCAAGGCCCAGGCCCAGGGGGGCCAGCATGGCCTGATAGCGGGAAATCTGCTTTTTATCCATAGCGGGGAAAAGGCTCATGCGCTTGGTTTTGCAGTCGGCCAGGGCCAGGTTTTCCAGGATGGTCATCTCAGCACAGCTGCCCATGGCGGGGTTCTGGTGGATGCGGCCGATGAAGCGGGCGCGTTGATGTTCGGGGCTGGCGGTGATGTCCCGGCCCGCCATCATGACGCGGCCGGCGTCGGGTTTGAGGCTGCCGCAGAGAAGGTTGAGCATGGTGGTTTTGCCGGAGCCATTGGAGCCCACCACACAGAGGTATTGCCCCTTGGGAACGGCGAGGGAAAAATCATGGAACAGGCCCATTTCTCTGACGGTGCCGGGGTTGTAGGTGAGGGAGACATGTTCAAGCGCCAGCATGTTTTTTGCCCCCTTTCCCAGGGAAGAGGCCCGCGGCCAGGATGATGAGGAAAAGGGCGGCGGTGACGATTTTGAGGTCTCCCGGCTTTAGCCCACAGGCGATGGCAAAGGTGACGCTGATTTTGTACAGCACGGCGCCGATGATGACCTTGAGGGTGGTGGACATCCTGTCCAGCTTGCGCAGGAGGTTAACGCCCAGGATCACGCTGGCCAGGGACAAGACCACAGCGCCTGTGCCCATGGAGATTTCAAACATGCGCTGCTCCTGGGCCACCAGGGAGCCTGAGAGGGACACCAGGGCATTGGCAATCATGAGGCCAACGATTTTCACCTGTCCCTTGTCGCGGGAGAGGGCGGTGACCACCTGGGGGTTATCCCCGGCGGCGCGGAGCAGAAAACCGGCCCGGGTTCTGAAAAACAGATCCAATAGCGCTTTCATGAAAAAAGCAATGATCAGGGCCAGGATGAGGGTGCTGTAGGCGGGGGGGAGGGCATTGGCCAGGGCGTTGTTGCGGAAGAGGGTGACGCTCTGGCGCGGGATGGGCAAAAGGGCCAGGTCGCCCGCCAGGCGCAGGTTGATGGAGTATAGGGCGGTCATCATGATGATGCTGGAAAACAAGTCCCGCACCTTGAGCTTCACATGGATTAGCCCCGTGCATAGCCCCGCCAGGGCCCCGGCCAGAGCCGAGGCCAGCATGGCGGTAAGGGGGCTGGTGCCTGAGAGGAGGAGGCGGGCGGTGACCACAGCGCCCAGGGGAAAGGAGCCGTCTACTGTCAGGTCAGGGAAATCCAGCACCAGGTAGGTGATCATCACGCCCAGAGCCATCACCGCATAGAGCAGGCCTTGCTCCAGGGCGCTTGGCAGGGCGGCTGTAAATGATAAAAGCGTCTGCATGGCTTATTGGGCGCGGGCGTCGATGACCTTGGCGGCCAGCTCTTCCGGCAGGGTGATGTTCAGCCTGCTCAGGACATCGGGGTTCACATACAGGGCAGCCTCGGTGGCGGTGACATAGGGGATGGCGGAGGCAGGCTCACCTTTGAGCACCCGGGCGGCCAGCTTGCCCGTTTCACGCCCCAGGGCGATGTAGTCAATGCCGGCAGAGGCGGCACAGCCTTTGGTGACCTGCTCAACCTCGCTGCCGTACACCGGGATGCCGGCCTCGTCGGCCGCGTCAAGCACCAGGTCCAGGTATTGCACCACGGTGTTGTCCAGGAGCATGGAGAGGCAATCGGTCTTCTGCACAATGCCGGGCAGGGCAAGGGGGATTTCGGAGCCGGTGGTGACGGTGGCTTCCACCACGGTGAAGCCATATTCAGATGCCAGCGCCTGATATTGCTTGGCCAGCACCTGGGAATTGACCTCGCCCACGGTGTAGAGCAGGCCCACGGTTTTGGCATCGGGCTGCAGGGCGCGGATGAGGGCCAGCTGCTGGGCGATGGGCGGCTGATCGCTGGTGCCGGTGACGTTCAGGGTGGACAGGCCGTTTTCCTCGGCCAGGCCTGCATCCACCGGGGAGGTAACGGCGGCAAAGATGACGGGGATGGCGCCGTCGGCGGTGTTGGCACTGACCACGGCCATGGGGGTGGCGATGGCGCAGATCAAATCAAAGCGGTTGTCCACAAAAGCGGAGGCGATGGCGCTGGCCATGCCCATGTCCGCCTGGGCGTTTTGCACGTCCACGCTCAGGGCGTCCCCCTCCTGGTAGCCTTCTTCCGCCAGGCCCTGGAGGAAGCCTGTCCGGATGTTGTCCAGGGAGCCGTGGACGGCGAACTGGGCGATGCCGATTTTAAACGGTGCCGCGGAGGCGGAGAGGCTGAGCGCCAGGCTCAGGATCAGGGTCAGGATGATAGCGAGGGTCTTTTTCATGGTTTGGGTCTCCTTTTCTTATATTTTGTCGGAGCCTTCCGCGAAAGAAAAAGCCCCAAGCATTGCTGCTTGAGGCGATGAAATCGCGGTACCACTCAAATTGGCTGTGAAGCCTTCTTGTTCCATGCGCCGACACACATGCCGCCTTGATAACGGGCGCGGGTCCCGTCCGCTTCTACTGAATGACTTGTTCGAAGCAGCCCTCAGGAGGCCATTCGCCAGGCGCCCTCATGCCGCATTCCCACCCTTGGCGGCTCTCTTGGTTTCAGGCGTTTCCGGGTACTCGTCTCCCTCATCGGTTGATGCGGGTATCCTATCACGGGAAATCCCCCCTGTCAAAAGGGGGGACTGTTCTTTCACTGTTCCTGGCGCAATTGGCTTAGCAAGCGGTAGACGGTGGCCTGGGAGACGGCCAGGGCCTCCGCGGCCTCGGGCACAGCGCCTTTGATGCGGAAGTGCCCCTCCTGGTCCAGGCGCTTGATGAGAGCGCGGCGCTTGGAAGGGGGCAGGGTGGCGGGGCTTTCCCCGGTTTCTGCCAGGCGCCTGGCAATGGCCTCAGCCACGCCGGCAGGCGCTGCGGGGCTGAAGTGCTCGGCATGGGTGCCGTTGGCCTTTTCCAGCACCCGGACTTCATCAAACTGGAAGTTGCTGTCCACAAAGGCGTCTGGGTGGCAGAGCCTGAGAATGCTTTCGCTGACTGCCTTGAACTTGCTGTCGTCAAAGTTGACGCAGAGCATGCCCACGGGCTTGCCCTGGACACGGAGCAGCAGGGTGGAGGAGCGCAGGGTTTTGCCACCAGCGGTAAAGCCGGTGTAGTTGAGGCGGTAGTCGGAGATGGCGAAGCTGTCATCCAGCAAGAATTTTTTTGCTGTCTCGGTGAGGGGCGCCCCAATGGCGCGCCCGGAGACGTGGCTGTTGGAAATGGCGATGAGGCTGCAATCCGGGTCGCTCAAATCATGCAGGGCTATCTCGTAATCCGGGCCCAGGATGCGGCCCAGGAACTCCGTCAGCCTGGCAAACTGGGATAGCAAGGTGTTGGTCATGGCGCAATTCCCCTTCTATATGTGTGAGGATTTCCGTCCATAGTATAAAGGCTGGACGCGAAACTGTCAAATAAATTATCAAAATAATGATGAATAATTATCGATAAATGCAAGAAAATGTTTATAATGGGATAAAACAGCCCTTAATCTGAAAAACAAGTTGACAGGCTTCGATGGGTGTGATAAATTATTTGCAAACATAGGAGCGCTTGCGGCGCCTGTCCCATAAAAATGCGAAAGGAGGATGTTTGTAACCTTAGGGCCCATGCCGCGCGCGTCCCATATCCTGCACAACAAAATTCAATCACGCAGGTCAATGCCGTCCGCCTGTCACACACGCGACGACCGGGGCATGGAGAAATAAAAGGAGAAAAGAAAATGCCTAAATTCATCCCCGAACCGTATCGTATCAAAATGGTTGAGCCCATCAAGATGACCACCCGCCAGGACCGTGAAAAGGCTTTGAAAGAAGGCTGCTACAACATGTTCCGCCTGAAGGGCGAGGACGTGTATGTGGACACCCTGACCGACTCCGGCACCAACGCCATGAGCGACAAGCAGTGGGCCGCCCTCATGCTGGGCGACGAAGCCTATGCCGGCGGCAAGAGCTATTACAAGCTGATTGACGCGGCCAAGGACATCTTTGGCTACGGCTTCATCCAGCCTGTCCATCAGGGCCGCGCCGCTGAAAAGGTGCTGTTCCCCGCCTTCCTGCAGCCTGGCAAGTTTGCCATCGCCAACCTCTTCTTTGACACCACCCGCGCCCATGTGGAGCTGGCCGGGGCCCGCTGCCTGGAAGCCTGCAAC
>CAZSSU010000057.1:0-7501 GCA_964609415.1 uncultured Christensenella sp.
GAAAGCCAGGGCTTAAATTACGTGCATATCCCCTGCCCTGACGATGCTGTACCTACCAGATTTTATCATCATTCCTGCACCTTCATCAATGAAGCCGAGAAAACAGTTTATGCCTATAGGACAGATAACCGCTTTGACTATGAGGCCTATAAAACAAAACTATACAGCGCTGAAATCATCAAAGATGGCAGCGATGGTATTGCCGTTCATGTCTTCCCCTATGCTAATCTTGCCGAAGCCATAATCAGTGTGTCTGAAATTATGCCTGAAATAAGTACAAGCACTAAGATCATCCTCACAATCCACAATATGAGCCTGAGCTCAAGCCTGTCTGATCAAGAGAAGTTCGACATCTTGTCCGAAGAAATCACTGCTGAGGTGGAGCGCATCACCTCCAGCATCCAGGTGAAACATCACGATCATTTTTGGACCTATAAGCGCTTTTCCTCACTGACGATGAGGCACAAAGATTCCGCCAATGACTATTATGTTTTCAGCGATCCGGAATATGTCGTAACCATGGTGGATGGCAACCGGCTGGATGGCTTATATTTTGAAGGGAAAGACCAATATGACACATGGCGCACCAAAGGAGTGGAAATCATTCTTTCAAATGCCCAGATGGCAGATGCTTGGGAGGAAAAATCTGATTCAAATATCGTGCGGCATGTTCTGAGCAATGGTGCTGAAGCAGTCACCAATCTAAAGATTAATGAAGGAACAATTACATCCAGTCAAACCGAATACCAGTTTGGTATCGCCCGCTCCGATAGCGGGGAAATCCCTTTGTTTATGAGAATCTACATCAGTTATCCGTCTGGTTTCAATCCCACCAGCCTGGAAGAGGTGATTGCAAAGCACATCGAGCCCCTGCTCAGCCATATGGTGATTCATCACGATGGGGATTAAGCACCCATGATGGAAAGCTTGAGCGGAAGAACGGCCGTCACCCCAATGCTATCATCCCCATTTCCTGCGGCAATCATTGACATGATCCCAATCATAAATTATCATGATATCAACAAAATTTGATGAAAAGGAAACAGAAAGATGAAGAGAATCGTATCTTTGCTCGTGGCCTGTGTGCTTCTCTGCCAGGTCGCCTTGGTGCTGGCAGAATCCGGAACGAACTGGGTCTGCCCAAATTGCCAAACCAGCAACAGCGGGAACTTCTGCACAGAATGCGGCGAGAAGAAGCCGAGCGCATGCCCCAACTGCCAGGCCAGCCTGCCTGAGGGCGCATCCTTCAAGTTCTGTCCCTCCTGCGGCAGCAGTTTGACCAGCGCAGATCAAGCACCAGCGCCTGAAGCTGCCACAACGCCTGAAGCGCCGACAGCGCCCGCCACCTCCGCAGGGCTCATTGACCTCATGCAGCAACATCAGGATACCTATATCAACACTTTGTTTTTAAGCCCGGAATCCTACCCGGAAATCATTCTTGGATTGGGCTATCTAACAATTGGCTTCGATCGGAATGTGGACCAGGGCTTCAATTACGTGCACATTCCCTGCCCTGATGATGCGGTGCCTGTCCGATTTGAGCATGACGCCTGCTCCTTCATCAATGAAAAGGAAACAATACAATATAACTATCATATGCGCGAACGCTATGCCTATGAGGACTTCAATGCCGAGGTTTCAGATGATTTAACCGTCAAAGATGGCAGCGACGGCATTGCCATTCATGTCATCCCCGAATATGGGCGTGCTGAAGCCCTGATCGGTGTGCCAGAAATGGGAAAGACCGCCAAACTCTACCTCACCATCCGTGATGGCGGCCTGAGCTCCCGCCTGTCTGATCAAGAGAAGTTCGACATCCTGTCCGAAATAATCACTGCCGAAGTGGAGCGCATCAGCTCCAGTATTCAGATAAAGCATCACGATCAGCCCTGGACCTATGGGCGGTTTTCCTCACTGACGATGAGGCATTATGATTCCTCCCATGACTATTATGTTTTCAGCGATCCGGAATATATCGTAACCCAGGTGGATGACACCCGGCTGGATGGCTTTTACATTGAAGGAAAAAACGAACAGGGCATAGTGCGCATTAAGGAAGTGGAAATCAATCTGACAGAGTACCGTGGTTCCGACCATTGGGAAGAAAAATCAAACACTAAAATCCTACGACATGCGCTGGGCAATGGGGCTGAAGCAATCACCAATTTCCATATAAGCGAAGGCAATGTTCTTTCCAGCCGCACCGAATTCCTGTTTGGCACCGGACGCTCCTACAGCGGGGAAATCCCTTTATTTATGGAAATTTACATCAGCTACCCGTATGATTTCTATCCCTCCAGCCCGGATGAGGCGATTGCAAAGCACATCGAGCCCCTGCTCAGCCACATGGTGATTCATCACAAAGGGGATTAAGCGCCCATGAAGAAAAGCTTGCCCAGAAGAACTGCAATCACGCTGCTTGCCATCCTGCTGTGCGCGGCGCAGCTGTCCCCCGCCCAAGGGGCTTTCACCCCAGGCAGCGTGGTCTCCATCAACCAGGTTTCCAGCATCTTTGGCTGGGGCGAAAACGACCTGTTTTCAACCGTCTATACGGGAAAACTGGATCCAAAGCGCCAATACAGCTTTAAACTCAGGCCGGATGGCATGCCCGGGGTGAATCAAGAGGGGCGGCAATTGCTCCTCAAGCAGGAGGTAACGGCGGCCTGGCACGAGGAAAGCAAGATGCCCTGCTTCCTGATTTACGACAGCAATGGCAGCCAGTTTGGTCAGGTGCTGGAGAATGGCCTGCTGATCACCCAGGAGGATAGCTTTTCCCCCGCCTGGATGGCAGAAAAAAAGGGCGTGCTGGCTGATGTCACGGGCACTGCCGTGCAATCAGCCATGCCCGATGGCTATTACGTGACCAGCTCCATCCGCACGGGGAACTTTGGGCTATACCGCTTTGACAGCAACTGGGGCAATCAAAGCCTGATATGGGACTTGAAGCGGTATACCCGGGCGCCTTTCTGCATTGTGGACGGCACCATCTACCTATCCACCGGCTTCCTCCAGCCAGACGGCAGCTTTTCCAAGTATGGCGATGAACGCTTTGCCATCTACGATTATGAGCTAATTGGCACAGACGGACGTCATCTGGTGTTCCGCACCCAGGAACATAGCACCATGCTGCTTAGAACCAATCTGCGGGGCGAGCAGGGCCTGGAGCTGTGGAACACAAAGGCCGCACAGGATATCGTCTTTCGCTACTGTTCTGTTTCAAACGGCATGCTGCTGTGCAGCTACAAGCGCCACAGCCAGTTCACCAACCAGAGCAATCAGCTGGCAAACCGCGCCGAATATGATGTGAAGCTGTTTGACCTCGCTTCCGGTGCTGAAATCCCCCTTCACTTGCCGGTGGGGGCTGAGGAAAACAGCAGCGGCCTGCAGCTTTTGTCCAAAGCTTACTGGGCCAGGCTCCACGAGAAGCAAATCCTGCTGGTGGATTCACCGGAGTTAAAACAGCTTTCCGTTTACTCCCTGGAGAGCGGCGAACTGCGCCCGCTCATCACCTCAGATGATATGCTCTTGAGCAACATCTCAAAAGGGGAGTCCCCCGTGTGCGCCGCCATTGATGGCTGGCTCTACCATCTCTATGCCTATGACAACACCATGCTGCTGCGCACGGCCCTTGACGGCAGCGTGACCAGCCAGTTTGTGGCCAGCCTTGACCAGCCCATCAAGCAGATCGACGCGGCCAATGGCCGGATCATTGTGCTCTCAGGCACCGGGGGCAACCGCAAATACACAGATTTCACGCCATAAAAATCAAACGATATAGCTGCCCGAGCCTGATGAATCAAAAAACGAAGCGCAAAATCCCCCTGCGCTTCGTTTTTTCTCCCTTTTCCCCCGTTTTTCTTCATTTTCGCCCTTGACAATCCCGTCCGGCTTTAATAAGATATTTGTTGCGTCAATAGGCTTCGTTAGCCCCGAGACTATTGAATGACGGCGAGGCTGCGACCATCAGGCTTGCCTACTGTTTAAAAATCTCAAGGAGGAGAACCCGTGAACACCTATATGGCTAACGCTCAAAGCGTCCAGCGCAAGTGGTACGTCGTTGACGCGGACGGCATGGTGCTGGGCCGCCTGGCCAGCCAGGTTGCCAGCATTCTGCGCGGCAAACATAAACCCACTTTCACCCCCCATGTGGATACCGGGGATTTTGTGATCATTCTCAACTGCGCCAAGGTCAAGCTGACCGGCAAAAAGCTGGATCAGAAGATTTATTATCACCACACCGGCTATGTGGGCGGCCTGAAAGAAACCAAATATCGGGATCTGATGGCCAAAAAGCCCGACTTTGCCGTGCGGCACGCGGTGAAAGGCATGCTGCCCAAGGGGCCCCTTGGCCGGCAGATGCTCACCAAGCTGTACACATATAACGGGGCGGAGCACCGCCAGCAGGCGCAGCAGCCAGAGACGCTGACGCTTGAAGGATAAGGGGGTAAAGCAAGATGGCAAACACTGATTTCAACGCTGTTGGCCGCCGCAAGAAGGCGGTTGCCCGGGTGCGTCTGGTGCCCGGCCAGGGCGATATCCTCATCAATAAGCGTGAGATTGACAACTACTTCAGCATGGAAACCCTGAAGATGACCGTGCGCCAGCCCTTGGTGCTGGTGAAATCCACCGGCTTTGACGTGCTGGTGAATGTCCACGGCGGCGGCCCCACCGGCCAGGCCGGCGCCATCCGCCATGGCATCAGCCGCGCGCTGTGCAAGGCGAACCCGGAGCTTCGTGGCGAACTGAAAAAAGCCGGCTTCCTCACCCGCGACCCGCGGATGAAGGAGCGCAAAAAGTACGGCCTCAAAGGCGCCCGCCGCGCCCCCCAGTTCTCCAAGCGCTGATTTTATATCGCTTCAACCATCAAACCCCGCCGGCTGGCGGGGTTTTGTTCAATCAAAGAGCATATTCAGGGAGGTATCGGAGGGCGGAGTCCTCTGATGGAAATCCGACCCAGCGACTCGTCGGGAATCCTTGCGCTCCATTTCCGCCATGTATCACATGGCGGAGGCTTCCGCTTCAGGTTCCCTCCTCCCCGATGAAAGGCATGCCTTTCATTGGAAAAGGAGACGCACTGGAGCGACAAATCCGCAAGTTTTACTTGCGGATTGAAAGCGAAAGTGTGGCGACGCGGGGCGGAATGCCTTGCGTAGCAAGGGTTTCCTTGCCATCCGCCGCCCGGGAACGAAGTGAGAGGCGGATGGCCTGTCGTTCCTTCCCCTCAAAAAACCAAGGTTTTTTGAGGGCCTGAAACCCCGCCGGCTGGCGGGGTTTTGCTTTGTCTGTCAGGTGTCAATCCGCTGCAAATCGGAGAGGGCTTTGTTCCGGTAGATCAAGTCATCCCGTTTGATGAAGCCCTGCCGCTCCCAGAACGCGTTGCCTTTGGCGTTCTTTTCAAAAACCACCAGGAAGACTTTGTGGACTCCTGCGTTTTTAAGCGCCCTCAGCGCTTCCTCAAGCAGGGCTTTTCCAATGCCCTGCCTTTGCACCGCTTCTGCCACAGCGGTGTGATAAATAATGCCTCTGCGGCCATCATGCCCGGATATAATCGCCCCTACAATGCGCTGGTTTTGTTCCGCGACAAAGCAGGTATCCGGGTTTCTGTTCAAGTATATCCCGATGCCTTCCCTGGAATCATCAAGATCATTCAGGCCCATGCCCGGGGTGTTCAGCCATAGGGCGTACACCTGATCGTAATCATCGATTGTCATCCGCCTGATCTGCATGGGAGAACCCTCAGTCATCTTCCTCAAGGATCCTCCGGCATTCCGCCAGCGCCGCCCGCTCAGGGGCTGACAATTCGGGAAACTGGGGGTTGATCTCCTCCAAGGTGTCCAGCACAATCTGGCTCACCAGGTAGCGGGCAAACCACTTGCGGTCTGCCGGCACCACATACCAGGGGGCTTCCGACGTGGCTGTGTGGTTGAGAAGCTGCTCGTAGGCGGCCTGATACTTGTCCCAATACTTGCGCTCCTCAATGTCGCCGGAGGAGAACTTCCAGTTCTTCTCCTCCTCGTTGATGCGGGAAAGCAGGCGCTCCCGCTGCTCCTCCTTGGATACGTGCAGGAAGATCTTCACCACCGTGATGCCGTTCTCCCCCAGGTAGCGCTCAAAATCCCGGATTTGCCGGTAGCGCTGGTCCCAGATGTCAGAGGTGATCAGCTCCTCCGGAATTTGGGAGTTTTTCACCAGATCATGCACCCGGCTGACAATCACATCCTCATAGTGGGAGCGGTTGAAAATGCCGATTTCCCCGCGCCGGGGCAACGCCTTGCCGATGCGCCAGAGGTAATCGTGGTCGTTTTCCTCGCTGGAGGGCTGCTTGAAACTGACCACCTGGGTGCCCTGGGGGTTGAGCCCGGTCATCACATGCTTGATGGTGCCGTCCTTGCCCGCGGCGTCCATGGCCTGGAGCACAATCAGCACCGCGTGCTCATTCTCAGCATACAGGCGCTCCTGAAGGGCGGCCATCTTCTGGATGTTCTCGCCCATCAGCTTGTTCGTTACCTCTTTTTTATCAAAGCCTTCCCCACCCCGGGTTTCAAAATCGGCGATTTTAACCTTGTCCTGCCCAGTCACCCGGTATTTTCCCGTCTCCATGGCCTATGTCCCCTTTCAATGTCTCCCAGGGATTATACACATTTTTCAGCCCTTCATGTCGCTGACAGGCAAATGCCGGGCCAGGCCAGCCCGCTTCAAAGCAGGCATCAGCGCGGAATACAGGATGGGCGCCACAATCACAGCAAACACCCCATTGATGGCGGAGGAAGCCAGCTTCCCCGTCAGGGCTGGGGCAATGGTATCCAGCGGCACCGCCGCCACATAGCGCATCTGGATATAGCTTTTGAGCATATATAGCGCGATATAGGTGAAAGCGCCCGCCGCAGACGCCATCACCAAAACCAGGGGGCGGCGCATATGGCGGTGCTGGCGGGCCATAATCAATCCGCACACCAGCGCCATGATGCCCTTGGTGAGGAAGGTGATCCAGGCCTCCGCCGCGTAGGCGGGAAAGGTCAGGTCAAACAGCGCTGAACCAAGCCCCGCGATGACCCCGCCCCTTAAGCCCCCAAACAGCATGCCCGCCAGCATACAGATGGCGTTTGCCACGTGCAGCCTGGAAAACGCGGTGGGGATGCTGATGTAGTTGGACACCATCACCACAGCCACCATCATCCCGGCAAATGCCAGGCCAACGGTTGAGGTACGCTTCTGCCGATCCATCATGCCCTCCTTGATACAGTTCACTGATTGTCTTATCATAACATCATCTGGTATGATATAAAGTACCAGATTCAATCATTTTAACAATACCAGAGGTGATTATGGACGACCTGACCGTGGCCCTTGACGAAACCAGCACCCTGCCGCTCTATGAGCAGCTGTACCGCCACATTGCCCGGGAAATCCTGGAAGGCCGGCTTGCCGGGGGCAGCCGCCTGCCTTCCCGGCGGGCCCTCAGCCGCCACCTGGGCATCAGCGAGCAAACCGCGGGCAGCGC
>CAZSSU010000057.1:7601-10273 GCA_964609415.1 uncultured Christensenella sp.
GTCGATCAGCTGCTGGGGGTCTTGGGGCAGTTGATCAGCCCCCACAGCCGCATCGCCCTGGAAGACCCGGGCTACCTGGAAGCCGCCGGCGCCTTCAGCCGTCAGGGGCACATCAGCCTGCCCATCCCCCTGGATGAGCAGGGGCCTGATCTGGACGCCCTGGCCGCTTCCCAGGCCCAGCTGCTTTACATCACCCCTTCCCATCAGTTTCCCACGGGGATCAGCATGCAGGCCGCCCGGCGCACTGCCCTCCTCCACTGGGCCAAGGCAGGCAGCCGCTATTTGATTGAAGACGATTACGACAGCGAGTTCCGCTATGCCTCCCGGCCCCTTCCAGCCCTCCAGGGCATGGACGGTGGCCAGCAGGTCATCTACATCGGCACCTTCTCCCGCTCCCTGGCTCCAGGGCTCAGGGTGGCCTATATGGCGCTGCCGCCGCCCCTTTTAGCCCAATATGAGGACATCAGGCTGCGCAGCGGGGACGCCGTCTCCCGCTTTGAACAGCATGCCCTGGCGCTTCTCATCAGCCAGGGGCATTACGCCAGGCACCTGCGCCGGGCGGGCAATGTCTACCAGAAGCGTTGCCGCAGGCTGTGTGATTTTCTACTGCAAATCCCTGGCGCTTCCATCAGCGGGCAGGACGCGGGGCTGCACTTTTTGTTTTCCATCAAAGATCGCCAGGAGCAGGAGCTGATTCACCGCGCCGCGCAGGCAGGCATTCCCCTCAAAGGCCTGCACGATTACAGCGCCAATGCGCGCTTGCCCCAGGCCCTGGTGCTGGGCTTTGCCGGGCTTTCAGACAGCACGCTTGATGAAGCGGTGGCGGCATTGCGCCAGGCCTGGCAGCTCAGTCCCTAAATATTCCCGATTAAGATGGTGCTTAGATGCTTCCTGGCAATATCCGCCAGGGTGAACAGCGCCTCTTTGCTGGTGGGCGCTTCATGGGCCTTGTAGCGGGGAAAATAGCGACTCAGGTGGAGCGGAATATCCCGCCCCACCCCAGCCAGCCACCGGGCCAGGGCTTCCATTTCCTCCGGGCTGTCGTTTTGCCCGGGCACCACCAGGGTGGTCACCTCCACATGGCTGGTTTCATGGGCGGCCTGGATGAAAGCCTTCACCGTTTCCAAATCCCCGCCCAGGCGCGTATACCAGGCCTGGCTAAAGCCCTTCAGATCGATATTGAAAGCGTCCACCTGGCGAATCACCGCCCCCGCCTCAGGCAGGCAGAAGTTCCCGTTGGTCACCGCCACGGTTTTTAAGTTCATCGCCTTTAAAATATCCGCGCAGTCCCTGATATATTCCAGGTTCAGCATGGGCTCATTATAGGTAAAGGCCAGGCCGATGTTGCCCCGGGGCACCAGCTCCTGCGCCAGCTTACAAAGCGTTTGGGGGCTCATCTCCTGCCAGGGCACCTCCCCCTCCCCCGCCCGGGCTATGGCATGGTTTTGGCAGAAAAAACAATTCATGTTGCAGCCAAAGCCGCCCACGGATAATACATTTTTGCCCGGGTGAAAGCGTGCCAGCGGCTTTTTCTCAACCGGGTCCAGGGCCAGGGCAGTCACCTTGCCATAGCCCAGGGGGCGTGAACGCCCCGCTTCCATCACCCGCGCCTGGCAAAACCCTGTCTGCCCATCCAGCAGCTGGCAGTGCCGGGGGCAAAGGCCGCAGCCGCTCATGTATGCCGCACCACCTTGAAGCGATCCAAAGTAAAGCGTTCCCCGGGCCCAATGCCCGCCTTTTGCCGGGCGATGTCCACCTGCTCCTCCACCGTGTCAACGCCCTCCAGATTAGGCAGCAGCAGGCCCCGCCGGTGCCCCCGGCTCACGATGACGCCGTATGCCTTCACATCAAGGTCGCGCATGTCAAAGACCGGCTCCGGCTCCTCCAGCACATCCACGGAGCAAGTGATGTCTGGCAATTCCTCCCGGCTAACCGGTGGAAACCTGGGGTCCCTGAACGCGGCGCTGATGGCGTTCATGATGATTTCTTCAGCCAGGCTATCCTGGGTGGGGCCAATGGTGCCGATGCAGCCCCGCAGCCTGCCCTCCTTATGCAAGGTCACAAAGGCGCCTGCCGGCCTGCCCGTGAGTTCCTCCGGCAGGCCCTCAGGCAGCGCCAGGGGCTTCCCCATGTCCAGGTAATGGGTGAATGACTGCACCGCCAGGCGCACATAAGGGTTTTTCATCATGTCCCTCCTGTTAAATCCATAAAGTGCCGGGCTTCATCGTGACCCAGGGGGGTAAACAGGCCGATGCCATAGCCCACCCCGGTCACCCCCTGGTACGACAGCATCTCCGCTTGCACCGCCTGCCCGTCAAAAGCGCCTGCCATAATCAGAAAGCTGCGCTGGCCGCATTCCCCCGCTGTCTCACAAAAGCTTTCAGGCAGCGCCAGCAATTCATCAAAGGCCGCCCGGCCCATGATGTCCATGATCTGCCGGTCATATTCCGGCCCCTCCGGCCGAAAGCCATAAGGCCCATCCGCCCGGCCATAATGGGACAGGTCGCCGCTGGCCACCAGGCACACCCGGCGGGACAGCTTGTGCGCCGCCTGTTCAATCAACATGCCCAGGTGGTAATGATCCTGAAAAGGCAGCCCGGACAGCCCGATTCGCACAAATTGACAAGGCCAGGGGCTGCCCATGGCCTGATGCAAAAAATGCAGGGGCACCA
>CAZSSU010000058.1:0-10250 GCA_964609415.1 uncultured Christensenella sp.
TGATGATGTTGTCCTTGGAGCCGCCGCTGGACTGGACGGACACATCAAGGCCTTCAATGTGCTTCATCCACAGGGCTGCGATTTCACCGCCCAGGGGGTAGTAGGTGCCGGCGGTGCCGGCGGTGGTGATGCCGATGGGCGCCCAGGCGGCCAGCGCCGGGATGGCGGATAGCATCAGGGTGATGGCGATAACAAGAGCGACGATTTTCTTCATGGTTTTTTGTCTCCTCTCATATCATGGGTGGGTGTTTATTCTTACGGAGCGTGTGAAGCCGCCGCAAGGGGCTGGTCAGGGGTGAAAAACACTAAAAACACAATGCCCGCATAGAAATGGAATGGGGCGATTGTAACACGCTGTTTTTTGCGCCGTCAAATAAAACGGTATGAAAAAACGGAAAAAATGCGATTGTTATTCATTTGAAGCCTGGGGGATTATGGCTGATTTTTAAGGGCGTCAGCGGCCCTGCTTAGGAGGTTGGTATCCGTCCCTGCGCCCCGTGCAAAGGCGGGCCGGCCGCCACCTTTGATGCCGGTTTCCCGCATGAGGGCGGACAGATCAGGCCCGGGGCCTTCCTGGCGGATGAAGGTGAAAAGCACCTTGTCCCCCTGGGGGGCGCAGAGGAGCGCGGTGAGCCCGGCCTCCTGGGATAAGGCGCTGGCCAGGGCCTCCAGGGCAGGGGCTTCCGCGGGGCTGAGCTGGGCTGTCACCAGCCGGCCGCCGCCAGGAAGGGTTTCGGCGCCCTGTATCAGGGCGGGCAGCCTGGCCAGGGCCATGTCCCGTCGCAGGGCGTTTAATTCCTGGGCCTGGGCGTTCATTTTCTCCAGGCTGTGGGCCAGCGCCTGGGGCACCTGCTCCAGGGGAACGTTCAGCAGGCTTCCGGCCTCATCCAGCGCCTGATAGATGGCCTGGTAATGCCGGGCTGCGCGCTTGCCGCAAAGGAAAAAAAGGCGCATTTTGCCCCGGGCGCTTTGATCCCGGAGGATTTTGACCAGGCCGGCCTGGGAGGTGCGGGCCAGGTGGGTGCCTCCGCAGGCCACGCCCTCATAGCCCCCCATGAGCACCACCCGGGTTTGGGCGTGCTCCCCGGGGATTTTGCGCAGGGGCAGGGTGGCGAATTCATCGGCTTCAGGGAAGCGGCAGATGATCTCATCATCCTGGGCAATCACCTGGTTGGCCAGGGTTTCAATGTCAAGGAGCGATTGTTTAGATAGCCGGGTCTGCCCTTCCGGCAGGCTTACATCGATGCTGGATTCCGTTTGGCCGATGTGAAGCCCGTGGACATAGCCGCCTGCCAGCTTCCACACGCAGTAGGCCAGGATGTGCTCCCCCGTGTGCTGCTGCATGTGGTCGTGGCGGCGCTCCCAGTCTATTTCCCCCGTAACGGCGTCGCCTGGGGAAAGAGGGCTTTGCCCTTCAGGGGTATTCACCCGGTGCCAGACCTGGTCGGCCTCATCGCTCTGGGTGTCGCTGACGGGGTAGGCGATGCCCGCGTGAAGCAGCCGCCCTGTGTCCCCGGGCTGGCCGCCGCCCTCCGGGTAAAACACGGACTGGGACAGGCGCAGCCACTGGCAGCCCGCCTCGGTTTTTTCCGCTTCCACCACGGCCTCAAAGGCCTTTTGCCATGGGTTTTTGAAATAAAGCCTGTTTTTCATCCGGCACCCTCCCTTTTGCGGGTATTATAGCATAAGGCGCCGGGGCGATATGATCCCGGAAACGCCTTGATGTTTCGGGAATTTCATGTATAATGAACCCAAATAAGGAGGGTTGCCTATGACGGAGGGCTTCGGAACGACCAAAATACTCCCCCTGGGGAGCGACAGCAATACCGCTGCAGGCATCCTGCGGCACGTGTTTCAGGCCCTGACGCAAAAGGGCTATGACCCGGTGGCGCAGCTGGTGGGCTATCTGATGACGGGTGACCCCACCTACATCACCAGCCACGGCAACGCCCGCAACCTGATTACCCGCCTGGAGCGGGATGAGGTGCTGGAGGAATTGGTGCGCCAGTATTTCACCAGCTCCTTCGCGGCTGACGCTTGAGGTTTTTAGGGCTGGACTATGGTGAGGGCCGCGTAGGCGTGGCTGTGGGCGATGCCCAAGCCCGTTTCGCCAGCCCCCACAGTTTTTTTGTCCATAAAGGCTGGGGCCCTGACACACGTCAGGTGCTTCAGCTGATGGCGGAAACCGGGGCTGAGGCGGTGGTCATGGGCCTGCCCTACAACATGGACGGCAGCCAGGGGCGCCAGGCGGATGAAGCCCGGGGCTTCGGGCAAAGGCTGGAGGATGCTGGCATCCAGGTGATTTATCAGGATGAGCGCTTAAGCAGCCTGGAAGCCGAGGAAGCCCTGCGGGAGGCGGGCCATGACAGCCGCCAGATCAAGGAAAAGGTGGACCAGGCAGCTGCCTGCTTAATCCTGCAGCGCTACCTTGACAGCCTTGGGTATAATGAATAAGCGGTGTGTTTCCGGCAAACGGAACGCGCTTAAATTGACAGGAGGGCAAACGCATGGCAGAAGACAAAAAACTGCAGCCTGAAGAGGAAATCATTGAAGAGGACCTGCTGCTGGAAGATGATGAGGACACTAACCTGGTGGAGTTGACGGACGAAGACGGCAACGTCGCCCAGTTCGAATACCTGGATACGGTTGAGCACAAAGGCGAAAGCTATGTGGTGTTCATGGCGCTGGCCGAAGAAGACGAAGAAGATGAAGAGGAAGGCGAAGTCGTCATCCTGAAAATCGCCCAGGACGATCAGGGCGAGGACATCTACGTCACCTGCGAGGACGATGAGGTCGTTCAGGAAGTGTTCGAAAAGTTCCTGCAGAACCTGGACGAAGACGAAGAATAATATCTGAAGCCAACAAAATGGCCGCCGCGAAAGCGACGGCCATTTTCATTTGGTTTTTTTAGTCCATGCTGCCGTGGACGGTCAGCCTGTCTTCCACCGGCAGGAATTCCTTGTCCCCGGCGGGGGCGGCGATGCCGCCAAAGACCAGCTGGGCCCGGAGGCGATAATCCTGGGGGATGTTCCAGCGGCTTTTCACCTCGTCATCAATGATGGGGTTGTAGTGCTGGAGGTTAGCGCCAGCGCCGGCTGCTGCCAACAATTGCCACAGGCGGTACTGGTTCATGGCGTTGCCGTGTTCGCTCCAAACGGCGAAATTTTCTTTATATGTCGGGAACTTCTCCTGAAGCTTTTTGATGGGGGCCATGTCCTCAAAAAACAGCGCGGTGCCCGCGGCGCCCTTGAAGCCATCCACCTTCTGGCTGGTGGCTGCCCACTGTTTTTCGCTGGTGAGGGGCTTGAGTGTGCTGCGGACAATTTCCCACAGGGCTTCGTGATCCTGGCCAAACAGCAGCACCACCCGGGCTGACTGGGCGTTGTAGGAGCTGGGGGTGTGCTTGAGCACGTGGCCCACCAGGTCTGTCACCTCCTGCTGGCTCAGGGGGAGGTTTTTATTCAGCTGATAGACGCTGCGGCGCATCTCAGCGCTTTTAAGCAGGGGCAAAACCAGGTCGGATTGCTGTTGGGTCATGGGGATATCTCCTTTCAAATCAAAGCGCGGCAAAACCGCGCACAGGATATATACCCGGATTTCGGTGGCTTTAAGCAAAGGTCTCATTTGGCTTAAATCCGTTGCACTGCCTGGGACGATGTGGTAGGCTATCATCCATCAGACCCATAAGGAGGACCGCTATGAACGTTGCCGCCAACCCTGTTGTTTCGGTCATTGTCGCACTCACCCTGGCCCTGACGGCGGCCGCGGTGGCCGCCCCCGCCCCTGCCGCCACGGTGCCGGAGCGTTCCGATACAGTCAGCCGCATTGAAGCGCTGCGTGAGGTGGTGAAGGCCGAGCTGGACAGTGAAAACTATATCTATGAGTATGTGGACGCGGACAAGGCCTTTTATTATGATGTGATGCTTTCGGGCACCATCAACAGCGCGTCGGTGCGCATCAACTTGTATGGCGACATGATCACCTTCCAGTGCACGCCCCGCATCACCGTCAAAGAGGAATACCGGGAACTGATGGCGGAGCTTCAATGCCGGGTGAACTGGACCCGCTCCTTTGCCCAGCTGCAGATGAACGATGAAACCGGCGAGATATCCTCCTATGGCTATTTGCTGGTGGATGAGGTGCTGCCGGGTGTGGAGGAAGTGAGCGTGCGGCGCTTTTTCACGGTGGATTTGCTGGAGGAGTTTGGCGACGCCCTGGCCAAGGTGGCGCTGCTTGGCGTAGCGCCCAAGGACGCGCTGCCTGAAAACTATGAGAACGCCGACGTCAGGACGCTGTGAGCGGACGGATGATGACGCGGAGCAAGGAGGATGCCATGAAAAGACTGTGCGCGCTGATGGCGGCGTTTGTGCTGATGCTTATGCCGATTCTTAGCCTGGCCCAGATGACGGGGGAGGCCACGGATGAGGAGCGGGTGGCGGTGATTTCCCAGGTGGTGGAGGATTATCTGTCGGGGATGAATTTACCCTATTCCCACCATGAAGCGGAGGCGGCCTTCTATTTTGACTACGCGCTTGATAACGCGCTGTCCGGCTGCCAGGTGAGGATAGAAGCAAAGCCCAATCAGCTGTATGTGCTGGCCTTTCCCACCATTGGCATCACCCAGGCCAACCGGGGGAAGGTGGCAAGGCTGATTGCGCTAATCAACTGGAACCATAACTATGCCCAGCTGTATATGGACATGGACACGGGGGAAATGGCCAGCGGCTCCGCAGTGCTCAGCGTGAGCGTGTACCCGGGGATGGGGGAACTGCGCACGGCGGTGGATATGAGCCTGTATCTGCTGGAAACCTATGGCGATGCCATCGCCAAGGTGGCCCTGCTGGGGGAGGACCCCCGGGCGGCGTTTGAGGCGGCCAAGCTCTTTTAATTTGGCAATAACCAGGCGAAGTTGGTATCGGTGGCCAGGGATTTGAGGGCGTAGACAGCCAGAATCTGGTCATAGCCATTTTCCCTGATGAGACTTAGCACATCTCCCCGGTAGGCCCGCAGGTCAAGCACCGTGACGCGGCCAAAGTGGGGAACCAGCAGCGGCACCAGGCTGTTGCCAAAGGAATCCTTCAGGACCAGCAGCTTCCTTCCGGAAGGCTGGTCCTGATTGATGATGTCAGTCAGGCCGTGGTTGCCATCCAGGAACACCGGGTACTGGTCAGGTTCAGACAGGTGGCGGGTGAAAAACAGGCTGTCGTGGGTTTCGGCTTGATGGTCAAAGCGCAGGCTGATGGCGCTGCCGCTGTCCCACATCTCCAGCACATCAGGCGCGGTAGCCCACAGCCCGCTCCGGCTGTAGGCACTGCCCTGGAAGCCGGGGCTTTCTGTGATGGTGAAGGCAGCGGGCGGCAGCGCTTCAAAGCCAAGGAGGGGGGATGACAGCTGATAGGCCAGATAGACGCCCTGGCCGTTCCAGTGGGGGTCGGTGCGGTAATAGAGGGCTTTGTCACTGGCCTTGAAGGCCTCAAACAGCGGGACTAGGCTGATATGTTCTGGCGAAAGCGCGCGCAGCAGCGCCTCATCCGGGTAAGGGTAGTAGCCAGCCTCAGGCGAGACGGCGCCAGCCGCAGGCGGCGTCACCAGGGCAAAGGGGAGGGCGGCCTCCCTGGCAAAGTCGCTGAGCAAGGCCATGTTCCGCGTGAGGCGGGCCCTATCCCCGCTTAGAGGCGCTTCCACCAGGGCGCCATCCGGCAGCCGCCACACGCTGTCAGCCGCCATGGTGCCGCTGATGAGGCGGCGCTGGGCGTCCAGCCCCACCCAGTTGGCCCGGAGGGGGAAGTGGTCGCCCAGGTATTTCTCCATGTCCTGGCTGAACTGGCCGCCGGCCAGGCTGAGCGCCGGGGGCTTTGCCAGGAAGCGCTTTTCCAGGGGGCTGAAATCCTGCCGGGGCAAGAGAATAAGCCCGGCCCCCATCAGGAGGATGAGGCTGGCAAACAGCAGGGGCAGCAGGCGAAGGCGTTTCATCTTTCTCCTTAGAACCTGAAATACAGGAAGGGGTTGTAGCCCTGGGACACCAGGGCGGCCACGCACATGAGGAAGAGGGCGCAGAGCAGCAAATCCTCGGCCATGGGGGGCAGGCGCAAGCGCCAGCGCAGGCTGGCCAGGGCGCAGGCCACAAACAGGGGCGCAAAGGCCCTGGTCAGCCCCCAGGACACCGGGCTAAAGGCAGGGCCTGACACCAGCCCTGTCAGGAAGGCCTGCATGGCGGCAAAATCTGTAAAAGCGAACAAGGCCCAGCCCACAAGCACCAGGAGCAGGGTGGGGACGCGGCTAAGCCAGCTGAGGCCCTGGGGCAGGCGCGCATATAGCTTCAACAAAAACAGCTTTTCCAGGATCAACAGCCCGGCGTAGTACAGCCCCCAGGCCACAAAGTTCAGGCTGGCGCCGTGCCATAAGCCGGTCAGCCCCCAGACGATGAGGATGTTGGCCATCTGCCGCGCCAGCCCCCGGCGGTTGCCGCCCAGGGGGATGTAGACATAGTCCCTGAACCAGCCGGAGAGGGACACATGCCAGCGCCGCCAGAAATCGGTGATGGAGCGGGCGGTGTAGGGGTAGATGAAATTCTCCCGGAAGCGGATGCCCAGCATCCACCCCAGGCCTCGGGCCATGTCGGAATAGCCAGAAAAATCAAAATAAATCTGAAAAGCAAAGGCGATAAGCCCTGACCAGTTGCCCAGGAAACCATTGCTGCCGGGGCTGTTTTGAAGGGCCTCCCAGCATTGGCCAGCGGCGTTTGCCAGCAGCAGTTTTTTGGAGAGGCCGATCACAAACAGCCGGCTGCCCTGGGCAAAATGCGCCCAGGAGAGGGCTGGCTTGCCCAGCTGGGGCGCGATATCCCCATAGCGTTCAATGGGGCCCGCGATGAGCTGGGGAAACAGGGTGATGAAAGTGCCGTAGCGCAGCAGGTTCCGGTCAGCCGGGATATCCTGGCGGTATACATCAATGGTGTAGCCGATGGCCTGGAAGGTGTAAAAGGAGATGCCCACCGGCAGCGCCACCTGAAAGCCCGGCACAATCAGCCCCGCGTATTTGAAATAGCCCAGGAGGGCCAGCTGAAGGCCTATGGCAATGGCCAAAAGCGCTTTTTTGTGGCGGGGGCTGCCAGCCATCACCAGGGTAAAGGCGTAGTTGAACAGGATGCTGATCACCATCAGGATGATGGTGCCAGGCTCCCCCCAGCCATAAAAAAGAAGGCTGGCTGCAAACAAAAAAGGCAGCCGCGCCTTCCCGGGCAGCAGGGTGTTCCCGGCCAGCACCGCCGGGAGGTAGAGGAAAAGAAAGCTGATGGAGGAAAACAGCATCGAAAACCCCTATTTGCCCTGGTAGAGCTGAACCAGTTGCGTGACCTGGGGCGACACGATGAGCGCCAGGTCCCGGCCCTGGGAGAGAATCTGGCCTTCTTTAATGATGGCGTACTGCTGGGGCGAATAGTTTTCCGCCTCCTCGGCCTTGGCCTGCATGCGCCCTTCCAGAAGCGGCAGGATGCGTTGGGCCGCCGCCTCGTCCCGGGCGCGGATCAGCACCACCTCGTCTGCCAGCAGGCTGTCGGCGGAGACCATGAACACCGCCTCCTCATACCAGGCGGGGTCGATGCCGTAGAAATCAAGGCGCATGCCCTCCGGCACCGCGGTCATCTCAGGCAGCACGCCGGCCTTCTCCATCATCTCATACAGCGCCAGGGGCCGGGCGGTTTCAGGCGCTTTTGAAGGCGCGGCGCAGCCTGTTAGCATCAGGAGCGCCGCCGCCAGGGCTATAAGCCGTTTTGTCATTCCAATCCTTCCTGAAGCGCCGTGCGCTCCGCGGCATAGTCTTGCAGGGTGCCAATCAGGGTGTCAATGCCCAGATCGTTCAGGTGCACATAATTGTCTGATGCGTATTCCCGGTTCAGGTAGCCTTCCTCATCTTTCAAAGTGCTTGACACATCCCAGAAATCAACCGCCATCTTTTCGCACAGCGCTTCCAGCCCCAGGTTGAACTGGTCGAGGGAGAGCTGGCGGATCCGCTTGGTTTGGCCGGTTTTTACCACCGGGGTCACAGACAGCACAATCAGCTGAAGGCCGGGGTTTGCCTCCTTGATGCGGGTGATCATCCGCTCATAAAAGCCCAGCTGCTTTTCCAGTTGCGTGCCGGCCCCGTCGTTTAAGCCCAGCATCACCAGGGCGCGGGTGCGTTTCAGGGCCTTGATGCCCTCCGGCACGGTGACCGGGTTGCCGTTTAGGATCAGGGAAATTCTGTCCGGGTCCGCCTGCCTGAGGCTGCCGGCATACAGCGTGTAGCCGTCAGCGGCCAGGAAGCGGGCCTCGCCCAGCAGGGGCTCGCCTTCCTCCCGGCGCTGGGCCGCATAGCGCCCCACCGAGCGCAAAATGGAATCCCCCACAAACACCGCTTCATCAAAAAAAGCGCCAGTTGTAGTGGTCACTTGGTTTTGTGCCCCAGCAACATGAGATAAAATTAGCATCAAGCCTACAAACAGCGCGGTTGCCCGTTGTCGTATTACTCTACTCACATCATTGTCCGTCCATTAATCGAAAACAACTGAGGTTCATGAACAGACTATCAGACTTTTCTGAGCCTTGCAAGGATATGTGCTAACCTGGCAATATTCCGCTTTTGTCAAAATGCAAAACTTGACACAGTAGAAAAAAATGGTACAGTTTAATAAATAACATTTGGGTTTTTTTCTTTAAGTATTCTCGTGCCATCAGTATTCATCAACAACATATTGAAGGAGAAAAAATGAAAAGAACGGTTGTGATTGCTACATTCATCCTGGCTTTTGTTATGATTGTCTGTTCGGGTGTATCGGCTATAGCAGAGACACCCTTTCTGGGCAGAACACTCACCATCTGGTATACACCAAACACCTTTCCCAACATAGACTTGTTGGATGAATTTATGTCGACCTATCCCGAGGTAAGGATAAAAACCGTTCCCATGCAGGAGGAGGATCCGCTGGAACGCTTAGCCGCCGTGAACCTGACGGGAAACAATGAAATCGACCTTTTTATGCTGCCGGACTACCGGATTGACAGCCAGGTGGTCTTTAAACGGGGCTATGCTGCCCCCCTTCAATCAGCGAAGCTCAAGAACGATGTGCTGAACATGTACCCACAGATTCAGCGTGCCCTGATGAAGGACGGAATGCTGCTGGCTTATCCAGCGATCTTATATCCTGATTGCTGGACTTTCAACCCTCAACTTTTTGAACAAGCGGGCTTTGAGGCCGTTCCTCAGACCTTTGATGCATACATTGACATGATGCTGTCTTGGTATAAGGCCGATCAAGCGTCACTAGTTACCCAACGCTTCAATATTTCAGATTTTAGCATTGAAGACGCGCAAATCAACAGTGTGATATTAATCGTGAAGCACATTCTTGGTCAGGATGCTCAGGAGCATACCCCTCTTCTGGATAGCCCGGAGTTCCGTTCAGCGCTTACCAAGCTTTCACAGCTATCACAATGGAAGGAAGAACCGCTGCCTGTAAGTATAGACCGATTAATTGATACTCCCTGTGTTTTTAACTCGAAAGCACATTCCCCCTTTATACAGTTTTTAAATGCACAACACAGCATGCTGCCGCCTACTCTGGTATTGGGCGATGATCCCGTGATTTCTGCTAACTTAGAGTATTTCATCTTGAATCCAGCCAGCGATAACATGGAAGACGCCATCCGTTTCCTGGAGTATTACAGTGAGCACATGAATTTAGACACCCTGTATACCTTGTACCCGAACCTGAACGAACCCGTTATTCGAAAAGGCAGCGAGGATCTCCATAGTGATAAAATCGCTGTTTATAGAGAAAAAATTGATTGGGAAGAGCATATCATAAAAGATGTGAAAGACACTGAAGCACCCAGTGCCAATAAGGAGAGAATTGAAGAATACAAGCGAGCCATCGTAGCATTGGAGCAGGAGCGTTATGTTTACCCCGAATCAACCATCGCGCTATATCGTCAACTTGCTCCCTATATCACAGTTGAGCCCGCTCCGCGTGTCTGGGTCTTGTTTGAGGATTTAGGGGCGAAAATAGTGTTGCATGAGTACTTTGAAGGAAATAGGACGCTGGATCAGACAGTGGATGAACTGGATCGCCTGCTTGCCTTGCTGTACCCTGAACACTGAGCAGGCACAGCCTTTTAAGAATCCCTACGGCTGCCCTTCGCCAAGGTGGTTCCCGTTATAATCCTCAATGGTTTTGACAAACACCTCCATGCCTGTCTTGCTCAGGTGCACCC
>CAZSSU010000059.1:0-9635 GCA_964609415.1 uncultured Christensenella sp.
TCCAGTCAAAGCCCAGCCAGCGGATGTCCTCCATGATGCCGTCCACAAACTCGGTCTCTTCCTTTTCCGGGTTGGTGTCATCAAAGCGCAGGTTGCACAGGCCGTTGTAGCGCTCCGCGGTATCAAAGTCCGTCACCAGCGCCTTGCAATGCCCGATGTGCAGATAGCCGTTGGGTTCCGGCGGGAAGCGGGTGTGCACCCGCTCATACCGGCCGGCCGCCAGGTCCTCATCAATGGCGTCCCAGATAAAATTTCCGCGTTCCAGATTTTCGCTCATCCACTTGCTCTCCTGCCTGATATTTCAGGCATATTATACATAGGAAAGCGCAAAGGGACAAGGAGCGCAAGCGGAATCAGACGCCCTGAATCACCCAGCTCTGTCCCAGGGGGGCCTTTAAAAGCCGCCCATCCTTCTCCAGGCGTTTACACCAAGCCTCAGGCTTTAAGCCCTGGTCAAAATCAAAGGCCTGGCGGATTTCCTCAGCGCTTAAGGTCTGGTACTTTTGCAGCAGGGCCAGCAGCGCCTCATCCTCAGGCGGGCTGGCCTGGGGCAGGACTTCGCCCTGGCTTAAGCGGGTGATGGCGGCGGAGAAGTCCTGATAGGGGACGAAGCCTGAAAGCCGCAGGCTGCGGTCCTTATACTTCAGGATAAAGGTGGGGAAGAGGTCCACGCTGTTTTCCGCGCCAAAACGCAGGTCTTCTTCAAAGGCCGCAAGGGCGCTGCCGTCCGTCAGGGCTTTGGCGTAGGCCTTAAGGTCGATGCCGGAGGCCCCGGCCAACTCATACAGCACCTGAGCCTCTCCGGTGGGAAGGGCCTGGGCCATGGTGGCCTGGCGCACGCGCCTGAGAAAGCGGTGGGCGTTCTGGGGGCTTGCGATCTGGGCCGCTTTAAAGGCGATGTTCTGGGGCCAGGAGGAGGGGTGGGCCTCTGAAAAAAGCCTGAAGCCCTCCGTCATGACGGGCATGCCATGGGTGGAGGCGGTCTCCTCGTAGTGCCGGGCGATGCTGGCGTTGATCTCGTCCATGCTCTGCCGGCCCACAAGGCCCGCGCCGCTGTCCTCAAAGTCCTTAATATCCTTGATCATGCCCCCGGCGATATGGCGAATGTCCACCGTGCCGGGGTAATGGGTTTCCAGCGCCCGCAAAAGCGCCTCCGCCGCCCAGCACCAGACGCAGACAGGGTCTGTGAAGGCAAATACAGTGATCACAAAAGCGCCTCCTGTTTGTTATTCTCTCACCAACTCAAACACTGCCCTGCGCCCATCCAGGCGGCGTTTGAGAAGGCCCAGCTGGCTGAGAAGCAGCAAATCCTGCCGTGCGGTTTCGGTGGCGATGCGGAACTTCTTTTGCCAGACCGCCACGGTGATCTGCTCATTTTCGCTGCGCAAAAGCCAGTCAGCGCCCTTGAGCTGCCGCTCATTGAGCAGGCCTTTAGCCTTAAGCGCCCGCATCCTTTGCTCTGCCAGCAGCTGATAGCGTATGCGGTGCTCCGTTTCCAGCACCGAGCGGGAGAGCATGTCGCTAAAAAAGTCGATGAAGTAGGTGAGGTCACCCTGGGCCTCTTCCGCATTTTTGATGGCCTTATAGTATTTACCCCGCTCCTTTGCCACAATGCCTGAAATGGGGAAGGTGCGAAACAGATCATACCCTGCCTGCAGCAGGATCATCAGGCTCAGCGCCCTGGCGGTGCGCCCGTTGCCATCGCTGAAGGGGTGCACATAGACAAAATAGAAGTGCGCGATGGAAGCGGTCAGCACCGGATGAAGGCTGCTGTGCCGGATGAAGAGCAAAAGGCTGTCCATCATCACAGGGACAGCCCCGGCTTCTGGCGGGGTGTAGATGATTTCATCCCGCCCCGCCACCACCACCTGCCCCTGGCGATAGGTGGTGACGGGTTCCTCTGAAGCGTTTCTGGTCAGAATGCCGGCGATGCGGATGATGAAATCTGAAGAAATCTCTTCCTCCAGATGTTCCAGGATGTGGGTTAAGGCATCGTAGTTGTTCTTCACCATTTGTTCGGATTTGCTGGCGGGTTCCCTTCCGCTTTTCAGGAGTCTTTCCGCCTCCTGCCGGGTGGTGAAGGCCCCCTCTATCATGCTGGAATAAACCGCCTCTTCAATCACCGCCTCCGCCTGCAAATCTTCCAGCAGCATCGGGGAGAGCAGCTGCTCCCGTCTGGCCGAGGCGCTGATGATATCCACCTGACGCTTGATGGCGGGGCTTGGCACAAACCAAAACGCCGTGCCGGACTGGTCTGAAAGCGGTAAATCATGCCCCAGCGCCCGGCGCACCGCCTGGAGCTGCGGCCAGAAAGTCTGGATGGAAAGGTCCAGCGGCAATCGGCGCATCACATCCTCCCTGGGGAGATAGCGGTCGATAAAGTCTTGAATCAATTGCTGAACCATGCCCTCACCTCCTGCTGATTTACTGCCATTATACTGCTAATTAACTGCTAATTCAATCCTGAAAAACAGCGTTTATGCCAGCACCCGGAAGATGCCGCACTTGAGGTAATGGGTTTCGGGCGAGGCCAGGAGCACGGGGTGATCCTTGCTCTGGGCGCGCCAGTCTACCTGCTGGAGGGTTTTGCCGGCGTCATTGGCCGCCTCCAGGATCACCTGGCGGAAGCGCTCGGGCAGCATGGCCTGGGAGCAGGAACAGCTGACCAGAACGCCGCCCGGCGCCAGCATTTTGATCGCCCGGAGGTTAATCTCCTTATAGCCCTTGGTGGCCCCGGGAAGGCTGGCCTTGTTTTTGGCAAAGGCGGGGGGATCCAAGATAATCAGGTCATAGCTTTTGCCCTGGTCCGACTGCTCCCTTAAAAAGTCAAAGGCGTTGGCCTGGATGAAGCGAACGGCCTCAAAGCCGTTTAGCCGGGCGTTGGCCTCAGCGCCTGAAAGGGCGTGGGCGGAGAGATCCACCCCGGTCACCTCCCTTGCGCCATACATGGCCGCGTGCAGGGCAAAGCCGCCCGTGTGGGTGCAGATATCAAGGACTTTTGCATCCGGGCAAAAAGGGGCGATGGCGGCCCGGTTCTCCTTCTGGTCCAGGAAATAGCCGGTTTTCTGGCCCCGCTTTACATCCACCAGGATTTTAAGGCCATTTTCGCTGATCTCCACCTCCTCCGGCACCTGGCCGTACATGAGGCCGGTGGATTGCTTCATGCCCTCCAATTCTCTTACGGGAACGTCGTTTCTTTCCCAGATGCCCCGGGGGTTTAGCTCCTCCACCAAGGCCGTAATGATGTCCTGTTCAAAGCGGGCCATGCCCAGGGAGAGGATCTGCAGGCTGATGACGCCGGCGAAGTTGTCCGCGATCACCGCGGACAGGCCGTCGCTTTCCGCGTAGATAAGCCGGCAGCAGTTGATATCCGCCACCTGGCGGCGGTAACGGATAGCCTGGCGTACCCGCTCTTTGATGGCGGCGCTGTCAAGGGGCTTGTCATCATGGCTTAAAAACCTAAGGGTGATCTGGGAATGGGGGTTGTAGACCGCCTGGCCCAAAAAACGGCCCCGGGCGGCTTGCACCCGCACCACATCCCCCGGCCTGATGCCCTTTTGGGCCCGGTCGATGTCGCTTGAAAACACCCAGGGATGGCCGGAGAGCACCCGGGCTTCCTTGCCGGGCTTGAGATAAACGGTGCCTGTCATATGCTGTCCTCTTTTCGGTAATAGGGGGCGTATTTTATCGCCACGCGGAGGGCCTCCTGAAGGCTTAAGGGGCTGGCGATGCCCTGGCCTGCGATATCAAAGGCGGTGCCGTGGTCCACCGAGGTGCGCAGGATGGGCATGCCTGCGGTGATGGACACGGTGCGCATAAAGTCCACGGTTTTGGTAGCGATGTGCCCTTGATCGTGATAAAGGCTCAGCACGCTGTTGTATTTGCCCTCAAGGGCCTGGGCAAACACGCTGTCAGCGCCGATGGGGCCTGCAATCTTCAGCCCTTTTGCCTGAAGCGCCCTGACGGCAGGGGCCACCTCCCGCACCTCCTCCTGGCCAAAGAGGCCGTTTTCACCGCAGTGGGGGTTTAAGCCCGCCACGGCCATCACGCCCTTTCGCACCCCCAGCTGATGGAGCACTTCCCAGGCCCTCTGGGCATAGTCCATGACGCGCTCCTTTGTCACCAAGTCGCAGGCCTCCCTTAAGGAGACGTGCCGGGACAGAAAGAACACCCGCATGCCCCTCACTTCAAAAAGGGTGAGGGGGTCCGGGGTGCGGGTGAGGGCGGCGAAGATCTCCGTGTGCCCGATAAAAGGAACGCCGCCTGCTCTTAGGGACTCCTTGTTGATGGGCGGGGTGGTGACGGCGTCCGCCTCCCCGCTTAGGGCCAGCTGAATGGCCTTTTCAATATAGCGGTAGGCCGCCTGGCCGCAGCGGGCGCAGACCTGGCCGGGGGTGAAGTCAAAAGCTTCATGCTGATCTGGTGATAGGAGGTTAAGGACGCCGGGGCGGTAGTCCCCTTCCCGGTGGGCGGCCACAGGGCGCAGATGAAGCCGGGGCATGTTTGGATAACCCAGAGCGCGCCTGAGCACCCCGATGTCCCCTATCACCAGCAGCCGGGCTTTTTCATGGAGGCTGTCATCCATAAGGGCCCCTAAGACGATCTCCGGGCCGATCCCCGCCGGGTCGCCCAGGGGGACTGCGATTAACGGCCTTGTCATATCCTTCCTCCTTCGCGCGCTTTCACCCATCATACCACGGTTTCCCTTTGGGTATGGTATACTGATCGGACGGATACATTTACCGGAGGACGAGATGGCAGAGTTGGGAATTCCATCCCTGGAGGAACTAAAGGGCATGGAACAAGCGGAGCTGGATGCGCTGGCACAAACGCTCAGGAACCGGATCCTTGAGGCGGTCTCCCAAAACGGGGGGCATCTGGCCAGCAACCTGGGGGTGGTGGAGCTGACCATCGCCCTGCACCGGGTGTTTGACACCCCCCGTGACAAGATTATTTTTGATGTGGGGCATCAGTGCTATGCCCATAAAATGCTGACAGGCCGGGATGAAGGCATGGCAGGCCTCAGGTGTTACCAGGGGCTGGCCGGCTTCCCCAAGTGTGAGGAAAGCCCCCATGACGCCTATGAGACCGGGCACGCCTCCACCTCCATCTCCGCTGCCCTGGGGATGGCGCGGGCGCGGGACCTGAAAGGCGAAAACCACCGGGTGATCGCTGTGGTGGGGGATGGTGCCCTCACGGGCGGGCTGTGCTATGAAGCGCTCAACGACGCCGGCAACCGTAAAACCCAGCTCATCGTGATCCTCAACGACAACCAGATGTCCATCGCGCCCAATGTGGGGGCCATCAGCAATTATCTCACCTATATGCGTTCCAGCCGTGCCTGGATGGATATCAAGCAAACCATCGTGGGCGGCTTGCCCAAGCTGCCCGTGATTGGCCGCCCGCTGCTGCGCTTTATGCAGAAGGTGAAGGGTTCGCTTCGCAATTTCATGATTAAAGACCGCTATTTTGATACCCTGGGCTTCCAATATCTGGGGCCCATGGACGGGCATGACGAGCGGCATTTGGAGAAGGTGCTCAAGCGGGCAGGGGAGTTGAAGCGCCCAGTGCTCATTCATGTGGTGACCCAGAAAGGTCGCGGCTATGCCCCAGCTGAAAAGGAGCCCTGGGCCAAACATGGGGTGACCCCCTTTAACCCCGCTGACGACCAGCCCCTGCGCAAAGCCAGCGGCCGCTCCTTTGGGAAAGCCGCAGGACTCTTGTTGACCAAGCTGGCCCGGGAGGATCAGCGCCTGGTGGCCATCACCGCCGCCATGACCACCGCCACCGGCCTGGCCCCCTTCCAGGAGGCTTTTCCTGACAGGCTATTTGATGTGGGCATTGCGGAGCCCCATGCCCTGACGCTGGCCGCGGGCCTGGCCAAAGGGGGCATGAAGCCCTTTGTGGCCATCTACGACACCTTTGTCCAGCGGGCCTATGACCAGGTGGTGGTGGACATCTGCCTGCAGCGGCTGCCAGTCACCGTGCTGATGGACCGGGCCGCCATGGGCGGTGAGGATGGCCCCACCCACCACGGGGTATTTGGCACGGCATTCCTTCGCCATGTGCCGGAAATGACCCTTTTGTATCCCAGGAGCATTGAGGAAATGGAAAGCATGATCCACTTTGCTCAGGGCTATCAGGGCCCGGTGTTCATCCGCTATCCCCGGGGGGAAAGCGCCGGCATGGAGGAGCTGGCCTATCAGGGCTTTGTGCCTGGCAGCTGGGAGCGTTTGCTGCCTGGGGAAGATATCAGCCTGGTAGCCATGGGCCCCATGGTGACAGAGGCTGTCACGGTGCGGGAGAAGCTTCAGGCCCAGGGCATTTCCGCCCGGGTCATCAATGCCTCCAGCGTCAAGCCCCTTGATCAGGCGCTCATAAGAGAGCTGGCAGAGGGCGGCAAGCCCTATGTGGTCATGGAGGAGCAGGTGCTGGCAGGCGGCCTTGGCAGCGCCATCGCTGAATACTGCCTGCAAAACGGCCTGCGCGCACCGGAACACATATTTGCCCTGCCCGATGCCTTTGTGCCCCATGGCAGCCATGGGGAATTGCTGCACCATGTGGGCCTGGACGGGGAGAGCATTTATCTGGAAATCATCAAGCGATGGGGGAAACGGTTTGAAACAGCGGGCTGACTTGGCGCTGGTGGCGCGGGGTCTGGCGGACAGCCGGGAAAAGGCCCAGGCGCTCATCCTGGCCGGACGGGTGTACATCAGCGAAACCCGGGTGGATAAGGCCTCCCAGCAAGTGGGGGAAAAGGACGACCTCCTGGTGCGGGGGGACGACGCGGGCTATGCCAGCCGGGGCGGATATAAGCTGGAGAAGGCCATGGACGCCTTTCAGGTGGATGCCCGGAGCCGTGTGTGCATGGATGTGGGGGCTGCGGCCGGCGGCTTTAGCGATGTGCTGCTGCGGGCAGGGGCCAGCCATGTGTATGCCATTGATGTAGGCTATGGGCAACTGGACTGGCGCATCCGTCAGGACCCCCGGGTGACGGTCATGGAGCGCACCAATGCCAGGCTCCTGGTGCCGGAGCAATTCCCCTTAAAACCAACGCTGTCGGTGATGGATGTGTCCTTTATCTCCATCCGGCTTATCATCCCGGTGCTTTTTTCCCTGATGGGCAAGGAAGGCCGGCTCATCAGCCTGGTCAAGCCCCAGTTTGAGGCGGGGCGCGGGCAGGTGGGCAAGCACGGCGTGGTGCGGGAGGCGGATACCCACCTGCGGGTGTTGATGGAAATCAGGGATTTTGTCGCAGGGCAGGGCTTAAGCCTGTCTGACTGCGCCTTTTCGCCCATCACCGGCCCCAAAGGAAACATTGAATTCTTAGCCGATATTGGCTATGATAGTGTCAGGAGCATGGATGACGCGGCCCTGGCAGCAGTGGTTGACCAGGCCCACCGCAGCCTGCTTTAGGAGACAGCCCGGTATAATTTGATATGTTGGAGGGGCTTTATATGAAGAAACGCACGCTTTTTTCCCTGATTGTTTTGGTGATTCTCTGCCTGGTAGTGGCGGTGGTCGCCTTTGTGAGTGAGCGCAATGCCACCCGGAAGCTGGAGGAGGCTCAAAGCCAGATTACCCTCCTTGACCGGGAGATGGATTTGCTCAGGCGGGAGAAAATCGCCTGGGATGAGGACAAAGCCCGGGTGTCAAAAAGCCTGGTGGATGTGCGCACGGTGCTGGGCGGCATGCTAAGCGGCCTGGAAGAAGCTTCCCAGGCGCTGGACGCGGCGTCAAGCCTGCTGCCCACACCCAAGGCCTCCCTGAGCCCAAGCCCGGCGCCCACCAATGCGCCCACCAAAGCCCCCGCTGCATCGCCCACAGCCGTGACGACCAAGGCGGTGGACAAACCAAGCGCAACCCCGTTTGCCAACCCCAGCCCCAGCGCTGAGCCAAGCCCCACCAAGGCCAAATAACAGCCCTCAGGGCAATACCCGGGTGCCGCCGATGCCGCCCTGGATGATGGACTGCCGATAAGCCTGGGGCGATACCCCCATATGGCGTTTAAAAAAATTGGATAGATAATAGGCATCGCAGAAGCGGTATTCCGCCGCGATCTGGGCGATGGTTTTATCCGTATGCAGTAGCTGATGCTTGATGACGTTGACCAGCAGCTGCTGGGCATACTGCTTTGGCGTGCAGTGGAACGCCCTTTTAAAGGCGTGGGAGAGCGAGGAGGGGCTGTAGCCATGCTGCGCTGCCAGCGCGCTCACCTGCAGGTCGCATCCCAGGTTGGCATGTATTTCCATGAGCAGTGGGCGCAGCCGGGCCAGGCCAGGCACAGGCCTGGCGCTGTCATCGCTTAAAAACGTTGATAGGATGCACAGCAGTTCCCCTTCAAAGCGCATGTTTTCCTTAAGCGAGCCGCCGGGCTTGAGGGACTTCAGATAAGCAATCTGCCCGGGGGGCAGGGGGCGGGTGAGGGCCTTGCCCTGTTCAAAAAATACATCGACCCCTGATGGGGAATCCAGGAAGAATTCCACATAGATTTTCTTGATGTGGCTTTCACACCAGCAGGAAAACAGCGTGAAGGCGGGGATCAGGCAGGCTTCCCCGGCCTTGAGCGATACCAGCGTATTGTTTGTGCGCACAAAGCCGTCCCCCCCTTCCACCAGGTAGAGGGTGTGGAAGGGATAGAGGTTAAAAGGAAAGTTCCAGCGCTGGTCATTTTCATAGGAAACCGCCTGCACCAGGCGCAGCGAAAAAAGCTGGTCTGTCAAATAATCACATCCTTTAAGCGGATTATAGCATTGTGAGGCCCCCGGGGACAAGCTATAGTGAAACTGACAAAATGCATGACGCTTAACACCTGCTCTCCCTTGCCTATCGCGGCAGGGTCATCGGATGAATCCATGGAAAGGATGGCAACATGACCGTTATTCCAAAAGCACCCTCAAATACCGGGCCTGACTGGCGGGCGGGGCTGCTTCGCAAAATCAAGCGCAGCCTGCCCTATTATGCCTTGATTCTTATTCCGCTGGCGATTCTGCTGGTATTCAAGTACTACCCCATGTATGGGGCCACGCTTGCATTCAAGGATTACAAGGTGAGCCTGAAAATCGCGGGGAGCCCCTGGACGGAGCCGCTGTTCCGGCATTTTACGCGCTTTTTAACAGCACCATCCGCCGTGCGGGTTATCACTAACACGCTGATTATCAGCCTGTATTCCCTTGTTGCCAGCTTCCCCATCCCCATCATGCTGGCGATTGGCCTGAACGAGTTGCGCAGCGACCGGCTGAGAAAATCCATCCAGATGATCACCTACATGCCCTATTTCATTTCCACCGTGGTGCTGGTGTCCATGATTATCCAGTTCACGGATTTATCCTACGGCATTGTGAACCAGGGCATCAAAGCCCTGGGCGGGCAGCCGGTGAACTTCATGGGCAACAAGAGCTATTTCCGCCATATTTATGTGTGGACCTCCGTCTGGCAATCCACCGGCTACAGCGCGGTGGTTTACCTGGCGGCCCTGGCCGGGGTGGACCGGGAACTGTATGACGCGGCGGTGGTGGACGGTGCCAGCAAGGTGAAGCGCATCTGGTATATTGACCTGCCCACCATTGCGCCCACCATCATCGTGCTGTTTATCCTCAACACCGGCTCCATTCTCTCGGTGGGATTTGAAAAAA
>CAZSSU010000060.1:0-9467 GCA_964609415.1 uncultured Christensenella sp.
AGGCGGACAGGCTGAAATAGCGCAGGTCGTTCTCATAGCTGCCGTACACGGGCTTCGCCTGATACTGGCTGCGGCCCCCTACGTTCTTGGTCACATACAGTACCCCGGGCGTCCATTCTCCATCCGTGGCCAGGGCATTGATATACACGGAATCTCCCTTGCCAAAGTCATACTGGGCACGCCCCAGAAAGCGCCAGACGCCCTTGGTGTCCCTGAAAAAGCTCAGCACATCCTCCTTGCCGCCTTCATCAGGGTTCTGGTCCCGGTAATAGAGGCTGAACCAGTTGTAGTCATCCTCATCCTCAAACATCGGCACCCGGCCCTGATAGACGGGTTTGGGGGACTGCACCATGAACTTCCAGGCGCCGCTGCGGTATTCCAGGATGCACAGCACCTTCTCTTCGCCTTTGCTCATCACGAAAAAGGCAGGCACCCCCTCAGCGGTGTTTGTGCCAGCCGGGTAAAAGGTAAAGCCCGCCGCCACCGTGTATCCTTCCCAGCGGCTGCCAGAAAAGGCGCTGGCAAATTCAGCTGGCACTTCCCCCTGATAGGTTTCCCCCAGGGCAGGCAGGGCACACATAAGCGCCAGCGCAACGATCACGATTAACAGAAACTTTTTCATCATCTCATCACCTTTCGTTCTTTAAGAGCCTCTCATCCTATCCAACAGCCCAGGCGACGGATTTGTTGCAAAAATTATTTTATTCTTTTGACGCTGCCCGCAAAGGCCAGCGCTTCTTCAAGCCCGCTTGAGGCATGGGCCACCAGGGTGCGGCCCTCCTGATCCCACACAACAAAGGCACCGCGGCCTGCTTCCTCCCACGCCAGGGCGGTAGCGCCGCCCGGCAGTGCCGTGTAGCGCACGCCTTCTGCCCCGGCGCCAGGCTCAACCACCTGGGATGCTTCATATTCAGACAGCGCCAGCTCCCCCGTCTGGTCGTTCGCAAACTGGGCCTGGTGTGCCATGCCCGCTTCCTCTCCTTTAAAGACGCCGGTGAGGCGATAGCCAGCAGGCAGGCTTGCCGGGTAGAACAGGCCAGGCCAGCTGTCCTCAAGGGGCGTAGGGGCAATCGTCGGGCTGGGGCTTGGCGTTGGGGCCTGGGTGGGGGATGGCGTCACCTGGGGCGTGGGGCGATGGGTGGGCGCGGGGCTGGCGGTCCCGCTTGGCTGGGCTGTGAGAGAAACAACCTGAGGCCCGGGCTTGATGACCTGGTCCTCCGGGGCTTTGAACAGCCGGAAGGTGCCCAGCAGCGCCAGCGCCAGGCAAGCCGCCGCCGACAGCGCCATCCAGCCCTGCCGCCGCTTTTTGCCCAGCTGTTTTTCAATCAATGCGCGCACTCGCCGCCCATTTTTCCGGTGCAGCGCCTCTGCCTGTTTCACCAGGGAGGGCTCAAACATCATCTGGTCTTTCAAGTGCTGTGTTTCTTCCAGCGCCAGCTCATGAAAAGCCGCTTCCAGCAGCGCTTCCTGCCGGCTTAAACGCTTGTTCATCTCAGGCCCTCCCTTCCTCAAGAAGTTCTTTCAGGCGCTTGCGCCCGCGGGATATCACCGCCCGGGCTGATACCTCCCGGATGCCCATGGCACTGGCGATTTCCGGGTCGCTCAGCCGCTGAAAATAGCGCATCATCAGCGCTTCCCGCTCCCGGGGCGGCAGCTGCCTGATGGCATCCTTCACCTGTTCCACGCCTGCCCGGTCCTGAACCTGGGCCTCCGGCCCCAGGCGCTGGTCTGCCGCCACGGTTTCCATGGGCTGCCCATCCATCTTCTCCACCCGCGCCTTGCGCTGGTTAAAGAGGTTGATGGCGGTGTTCCTAACCGTAATGACCAAATAGGCTTCCTGTTTGTTGCTTGGAAGCGTGCGCAAAATGTGAATTTTTTTAATTAGCTTAATCACCGCGCTGCTCACCGCGTCCTCGGCGTCCTGGGGGGTTTTGAGCACACGCAGCGCCTGATAATACATCAGCCGGTAATGGGCCTGATATAAATCCGCCATGAAGGCGGCATCGCCCTCATCCTCGATCAGGCTTAAGAAAAAAAGCATATTTCCTCCCGGGCCTTAGGCAGGCATCGGGTTTATTGTAGCACATCAGGGGGTGATTTTTTCACCCTTCTCTTTTTATCCGCCCATTTTTCCTGTATGATAGATAGCATGAAAAGAATGATCACCCCGCAGCTGCGCACAGCCCTTCTCATTCTGCTGTTATCCCTTGTGGTATCGGCCTGTTCGCCGCTTCCCATTCCACCGCCCGCCCCGGGGGATGAGCCCATCGCCCGGCCCACAGACCTGGAAGGCCTGTACCGCCTCATGGTGGGCACAGGGAAGGTGGCCGGCATGGTGCCGGTGCCTGAGCAGCTGATCACCTCCACCTACGGCATTGCGGCTTCGTCCATGACCGATTCGGTGTTTATGGTGGCTGAGGATGTGGCCCGGGCGGATGAAATCATCCTGATTGAGGCCATTAGCGAAGAGACGGCGGAAGGGATTCTCCAGCAGCTGGCCGCCCGCCTGGCTGAAAAGGAAACCGCCGCCAAAGACTCCTCCCCTGACCAGTACGCCATCATTCTGGGCGCCCGCACCCTGCACACAGGCAGGCAGCTGGCGCTGATCGTCAGCCCCGAAGCACAAGCTTTGGCCAAGGTTTATGAGGAGAACTGGGGTAAATAAGTTGTTATTTTCTAGGGCTAGACGCCTCATTGAGAAAGGCGAACACCAGCATCACCCCGCCACCGATCAGCTGCACCGGGCTCACCTGCTCGCCCAGCCAGATTACGGACAGCAGCACCGCCACCAATGGGTCCAGATAGCTGAGGATGGCCGCCTGCTGGCCTCGCATATGGGCCAAGGCAGAAAAATAAAGACAATAGCATAGCCCTGTATGCACAAGGCCCAGAATCAACAGGTTCAGCCAGCCGGGCCCATCCAGCTGCCCCAGATGGAAGCCGCCCCGCAGGGCAATGAATGGCGCCAGCACCACCACCGCCGCCAAAAACTGCACAAAGGTGCGCACAATGCCGTCGGAGTCCCCGGCGGCTTTATTCATCATCACCACAGAAGCGTAGAGCAGCGCCGAAGCCATGGCTAAAAGGATGCCCTTCAGGTCGTCGCCACTGCCGCCGGATACGCCCACCATCAGCACCAGCCCCGCAGTTGACATGACAAAGCACACAACCTGCCAGGCGCTCAGCCGCTCCTTAAAAAACAGGATGCTTGCCAGCACCATCAGCGTGGGGGCGATGTAGTAGCTCAGCGTAGTCAGCGCGATGGAGGTATAGCGGTAGGCCTCAAACAGCAAAATCCAGTTGATCCCCATGAAAACGCCGGACAGGGCAAAACGCCACAAATCCCGCCCCATGGCATGAAGCAGGTTAAAGCGGCCTGTTGCCGCCATGAAGATGCCAATCACCACCAAGGCGATGGCCGCCCGGTACAGGGCAATTTCCGCTGAGGGCAGCGGAATGCCGCGCACAAACAAGCCCACCGTGCCAAAGACCATCATGGCAGCGATGAACATCGCCCGGCTGCCCGCCCGCTTTTTCTCATCCACCTGATTCACCCCATAAAAGAAAACTCCCGTTTATCCTACCACATGGGGATAAACGGTCAAGTTTTCTGCAATGTCACTTTTCTTACAGCCCGCTCAGGAACTGGTACACCGCCAGGAGGGAAGCCTGGTCGCTCCACATGGCCTGATGCCCGCCTGATTCAAGCGTCACCAGCTGGCCATGGGGCAGCAGCGCCGCCAGCCGCTGGGACTGCTCATAGGGGATCATCCGGTCATCCTTGGCTGCCACCACCAGGGTTTTGGCCTGGATGTTCCGGGCGTACTGGTCGCTGCGGTAGGGGTTGCGGATGGGCAGCGGCACAGGAATCTTGGTTTTAAACAGCTCTTCCGCAAAGCTGGTCACCAGTTCACCCCCGTTGTAATAAGGCGCGAACAGGATCAGCCCCGCTGGGTTCTTTTCCCCGGCCAGGCGGATGGCGGTGCCGCTGCCCAGGCTCCAGCCGGCCAGCACCATCTTGTCCGGGTTCACTTCAGGGCGGGTCAGCGCAAAGTCCCAGGCGGCTTTTGCCATCTGATAGATGCTCTCCTCGCTGCGTTCCCCTGTGCTTGCGCCGATGCCGGGGTAATTCAACATCATCCAGTGATAGCCTGGCAAGGCGTTTTGGGACGCCAGCCGAGCGAAATCTGTGGATCGCCCGGCGGCCTCCTCACCATTGCCGCCAAAGTACAGAACCAGCCCAGCCTTCTGGCTGCCATTCTTGATAAACCATCCCCCATACTGCCCATTGTCACCAGCGGGGATTGCGATTCGCTCAGCACCTGGGAGTGCGCTCAGCGCTTCCTCCGCCTGCTGGTTCACTGGCACGGGCGGATAGATAAAAGCCTGCTGACCGATCCAGAAAAAACCATAGCCCCACACCGCCGCCAGCAAGATTACAATGATTAGGAGCCTGCCGATGTTCTTGAAAAAACGCAGGGGCCTGTTGGCCGGATGCACCGTGAACAGGAAGATGATGCCGGCTGATAGGGCGGCAAAAATGTAAAACTCCTTCAGGCTTATTTGCAGGTTTTCCCCCATCTGCCTGATACCCCACTGGGCCGCGAAAACCAGCACGATGCTAATCACCACCGCGAACAGCAGGCTTAGAAAAAATCGCTTGAAGGTGGTTCTCCTTTTGGATATGGTCATAGGCATAACTCCTTTCGGACATTAAAAGCAAATCCGTCCCTTTGATTATAACCAAAAGGGACGGATTCAGGCAAAATCAGGCCTCAGGCAAAGTCGCTGTTGATCACCGCGCTCTCCTCCGCCTCCCGCCTGCCAAAGCCCGCCATGCGCTCCCGGGCTTTCCGGCGCCAGCGCCCATAGCGGAAGGTGATCACATTCACAATGGCACCCGTCACCCAGGTGGCCAGCATCGCGTAGTAGAGCATCTCCGGCTTCCCAACAGGGTTTTCCGGGGTTTTGGACAGCCCCACCAGCCAGTAGGACAGCGGCACACGCAGGGCGACGGATACCAGGATGGAAATCCACATGGGGGTCATGGCGTCGCCTGCCCCCCGCATCACGCCCGACAGGCTTTGGGTGATGGCCATGGAGATAAAGCCCAGCGCCAGGATGCGGATCAGCCGCATGCCAGTGTCAATGATCTGCTCTGTTTGGGTGAACAGGCTCATGATGTTCCGACCAAAAAGCAGCACAGCGCCTGTCATCACAATCGCGACCCCCAGCGCCATCATGGTGCCCTGCTTAGCACCCTGCTGGGCCCGGTCAATGCGGCCTGCGCCTATGTTCTGCCCGGTGAAGGTGGTGAGGGCCATGCCGAAGGAGAAGTTGGGCATCATGGCAAAGCCGTCCACCCGCATGGCGATGATGGCCGTGGCCACGAAAATGGGGCCAAAGCTGTTTTGCAGCCGCTGCACCATCAGCATGGCCATGGAGAAAATGGCCTGGGTGATGCCCGAGGGCATACCCAGCCGCACCACGTCCCTCACCGTTTCCTTATGCAGCTTCAAGGTCTTCCGGTTGATGTCAAAGGTGTGGCCCATGCGGGTCAACTTCACATAGCACAGCGCGGCGCTGATGCCCTGGGACAGGATGGTCGCCAGGGCCACCCCCGGCACCCCCCAGCCAAAGGAAATCACAAACCATAGATCCAGCACGATGTTAAGGAGGCTGGTCAGCATCAAAAAGCCCAGGGCGGAGAAGCTGTCTCCCATGCCCCGGAGGATGCCGGAGAGGATGTTGTAATAGGTGAAGCCCGCGATGCCCAGGAAATAAATTTGCAGGTAGCGGATCGCATCCTCAATGATTTCAGGCGGCGTGTGCAGGGTTTCCAGCACTGGGCGGGCCAGCAGCGTGCCAAACACCATGATCACTACCGAGGCAATGGCGGTGAGGGTGATGCAGTTGCCAATGGCGATGGACAGCTTTTCCCGGTCCTTCGCGCCAAAGGCATGGGACACCAGGATGCCAGCCCCTGTTGAAATGCCGACGAACAGCGCGATCATAAACATTAAAATAGGCCCCGTGCTGCCCACTGAGGCCAGTGCGTTGTCCCCCACATAGCGCCCCACCACAGCCGAGTCGGTGGAAGCGTAGAGCTGTTGGGCGATGTTGCCCACCAGCATGGGCATGGCAAACTCTAAAATCCGTTTCCAGGGAGCGCCCACGGTCATATCCCGGGGCGAAAAAATAGCGCGTAAGCGACGCATTCAGCAACCTGCTTTCTTTGGGAATGGATTTTGATTATACCATCATCATGCTGAAAATGGAAACGCCGCCTGGGTACAATCTTTCTGAGGTGAACCCATGAAGAAACTGATACCCCGAGCAAAATTAAGCAAAAAGGCCTTGAAAGCCCTGAATGAAAAAAAGCGGATCACCTGGGGGTTCGCGCCTGTCACCCGCAAGGTGGAAAGCGGCAAATGCTATACCCGGGCCAGCCAGGCGGACAAAAAACGCTGGGAAGGCGAAACGCCGTGAGCGGCTTTTTTGACCATGTGTATAGGATTGTGGCCCGGATTCCCCGGGGCCAGGTGGTGTCCTACGGGCAAATTGCCCGCATGATGGGCATGCCCCGCACCGCCCGCCAGGTGGGATGGGCCATGCGCCAGTGCCCGGACGGATTGCCCTGGCAGCGGGTGGTGAAAGCGGATGGCGCCATCACCGGGGGCGACTTTGCCCCCATCCGGCGCGCCATGCTGGAGGCGGAGGGCGTGCCCTTCCTGCCAGATGGCCGGGTAGACATGGCCGCCTGCCAGTGGCAAGGCCAATAGAAAGTGAGAACACGCATCATGAAGCAATACATCAGCACCTGCCCCTCCCCCCTGGGGGAATTGACCCTGGCCAGCGACGGGGAGCACATCACCGGGCTGTGGATGGCAGGACAAAAGCATTTCGGCGCGAAATTATCAGACGACGCCCAGGACATGGCGCTGCCCGTGTTTGACGCGGCCAAGGCCTGGCTAGGCCGTTATTTTGCCGGGGATGATCCGGGGCTGCTGCCGCCGCTTCTGCCCCAGGGCAGCCCCTATCAGCAGGCGGTGTGGCAATTATTGCTGGCCATTCCCCGGGGGCAAACAAGCACCTATGGCGATATCGCGCGCCTGCTCGCATCTGCCACCGGCCAAGTCACCTCCCCCCGGGCGGTGGGGAATGCGGTGGGCCGCAACCCCATTTCCATCCTCATCCCCTGCCACCGGGTGCTGGGCAGGGATGGCAGCCTGACAGGCTATGCTGGGGGCAGGGAGCGCAAAGCGCAGCTCCTCAGGCTGGAAGGCTTCATGCTGGCTGATTGACGCTGCGCCGCCTGATGGGTAGAATAGGCACTGCATTACCGGGGGCCAAGCCCCCATGAAACGAGGGACGCATGGACGCAGTTTTCGCCGCCATCATGGGCGTTGTACAGGGCTTATCCGAGTTTTTGCCCATCTCCTCCTCTGGCCACCTGATCCTAGCAGAAAAGCTGCTGGGCCTGGTGGGCTACCAGCCAGAAGGCTCCGCCATCGCCTTTTATGTGATGCTGCACATGGGCACCCTGGTGGCGGTGGCGCTCATCTTCTGGAAGGACTGGCTGCACATGCTGATGCACCCCGTGAAGGACCGCACACTGCTGCTGCTTTTTGTCGCCTCCCTGCCGGCGCTTTTTGTGAAGATCATCCTGGGGGATGCCATTGACGGCCTTTTCACCGGCTGGTTCCTGGGCATTTCCTTCCTGATTACAGCGCTGTTCCTGGTGCTTATTGAGGTGATGGACCGGCGCGGCAAGCACCGGGAAAAGAAACACGCGCCGGATATGCAAAGCGCCCTGGTGATGGGCGCCTTCCAGGGCATCGCCCTGCTGCCCGGCGTCAGCCGCAGCGGCTCCACCCTGCTGGGTGGCATTATAAGCGGGCTGAACCGGCAGACAGCCGCCAAGTTTTCCTTCATGATGTCTGCCCCGGCCATTCTGGGCAGCTTCCTGGTGGAGGGCAAGGATGCGGTGGAACAGCATGGCCTGTCCGCCCTGTTTTCCTCCTCCGCCCTCATCGGCCTGGTGTTTGCCGCAGTATCTGGCTACCTGGCCATCCGCTACATGCTCAAGCTCATCCAGCGCATCAGTTTCTTCCGTTTTGCCATTTACGTGGCCATTGTTGGCGTGGCCGTCATCATCATGCAGCTGACAGGCTTCGCCGGCTTCCCGCCCATCGCCTTCCCTTCAGGAGGCCTTGGCTAAACCAATGAGAGGTACCATGACTAAAAAAATCGTCACTCTGCTGCTGGCCCTGATGCTCCTGGCGGATATGCCCCTGTTCGCCATGGCAAGCCAGGCCGCCATCCCCGCCCCCAGCCAGCACATCACCACCGGCAAAGGCTACTGGGAGACCCCCATGGACATCACCAACACCCAGGCGGTGTGGGAGATGCTGATGGCCCCTGTCACCGTGGTGAAGGGCAACCAGAAAAGCCAGCAGGAGCTTTATGCCCAGCCGGATGAAAACTCCCAGCCTGTGGGCGATGTGACCCGGGATTCCCAGAGCGTCCACGTGTTGGAAACGCTGGACAACGGCTGGAGCCTGGTGGAAACCTATTCCAGCTCCTTCCACGACAGCGAGGTGAAGCTGTGGAACCAGCTGGTGCAGGGCTACATCAAAACCAGCATGCTGGAAACCCGCACCCCCAAGGACAAGTATGCCCTGCTGGTGGACAAGCTGGATCAGCGCATGTACATCTTTGAAGATGGCGAAATCTATGATGTGCTCATGATTTCCACCGGCTTGCCCAATGAGCGCCAGCCCTACAACGAAACCCGCTCGGGCGAGTTTCTGCTGGTCAGCCCTGTGGGCGGCTTTGAAACAGAAGGCCTCCACGCCGCCATGGGCCTGCGCTTCAACTTTGGCGATATCCTCCACGAGGTACCCCATTCCCTTAGGGGAGACACCAAGAATTATGAGCGCTATGAGGCCGTCCTGGGTGAGCGGGCCAGCCATGGCTGCATCCGTGTGCAGCGCAAGCGCACCCCCAAGGGCACCAACATGACCTGGGTGTGGAACACCCTCCGGCGCCGGATGGACACCAAGCTGGTCATCTGGGAGGATCTGCCCGGCCGTCAGCTCGCCCATGTGGACCCGGCCACGCCCCTTTTCTATAACAGCAAAGGCGGCCAAAACTACCACAGCCAGGAGACCTGCTACGGCGTCAGGGACCGTTACCTGCCGCTGAGCGGCTTCACCTACGGGGAACTCAACACCTCCCCCTATGACAAGCTCACCGCCTGCCCTTACTGTGTGCCGCCCCGCCGGGCTGAGGACATCGATAAGATCAACCAGGCCCACCTTCTGCCCGCTCAATAAGGGACACCTGCCCCAAATTTCGCACTTGAATTCCCCCCGGACCAATGCTATACTGTTCGGGCGCCAAGCGCAGTCGGGGCATTAGCACAGTTGGTAGGACGAGGTAAGCGTACTTTCGCCCCCAACCAG
>CAZSSU010000061.1:0-9438 GCA_964609415.1 uncultured Christensenella sp.
CGCCCAGGGCTTTGGCGGAGTTGATGCGGTATTCATCCATCAGCTTCACACAGCCCGCCACATCCACATGGCCCAGCAGGAACTCCTGCACAGCGGCACCCGCTTCCGCCTGCACATAGCCGATGATCTTGGGATCGGCGGTTGACACGCGCTGGAGGGCATTGATGCTGTCGATGGACTCGGTGACCATCACCGACTGGACATTGGCCGTTTGCTGGTTGAACACGCTCACGGTGGCGATGTCCTTGAAGGCCTGGTTATAGTTCTCAGGAGACGCGCAGAAGGCCAGGAAATCAAGGGCGGCCTCCAGGTTCTTGCTGTTCTTGTTCACCATCAGCATGTTGAGGTTGCCGCCTTCATAGGTGCCGGCATCGGCGGTGTTGAGGAATACAGGCATCATGCCGAAGTCCTCTTTCTTGTAGCCGTATTCCTCATCCAGGTCGGTGTAGAACCAGGTGTCCCAAATGAGCACCATCGCGGCTTCGCCTGTGCCCATCAGCACCGTGATGTCTGACCAGCCGTCAGTCAGATAACTCTCGCCAAACCAGCCAGCCTCCGCGGCCTTGCCGATCCAGTCGATCATGCCAGCCACCTCGGGCACATCCTGGTAGGTAATTTGGTTGCTGTTGAGCTTCGCCAGCTTCTCGCCCCCGTCATCGGCAAACACCGGGTCCAGGCCGAACTGATACATCCAGTTGCAATCCCCGGCAGGCCAGAGCAGGGCAATTTTGCCGGCATCGGTCAGCGCCTGACAGAGCGCGTCAAACTCAGCCTGGTTGGTCGCCGGCTTCAAGCCCAGCTCCTCAAAAATGCGCTTGTTGTAGAAGCAGCCGGACACTGAGCTCTCCCAGAAGGGGAGGCCAATGAGGTTGCCCTCGCCATCCTGGGAATAGGCTTTGGCGCCAGGGGTCAAATCGGCCACCCAGGGCTGATCATTGAGATACATAAAGTTGTTGGGCACATCGTAGTTGTTCATGTTGGAGTTGTTGAAGTGCTGGAAAATGTCCGGCACATCGCCTGTGGCGAACTTGGAGGTGGCCACCATGTCAAAGCTGGAGTCCTCCAGTTTCACCTGGTCAAGCTTGTTGCCAGTTGTCTCTTCGTATAGCTTGATGATGGTGGTCATGTAGTTCTTGGACAGGTCATTGGCGTTACCCATCAGGCTCAAGGTGACGCCCTGGGCCATGGCCGGGGCAAGGCCGGTCATCACCAGACAGGTAACAAGCAGTAATACCAACAGTTTTTTCTTCATGGGGGTGCCTCCTTACGCTATTACATTCAGTTTTAGAAACGTTGAAGCCAGCGCATGATTATGCGCAAAACTTTGAGGTATGGTACCGGATACTGATGTTGTAGAGGAATCGTATAACGATAATTCAGGATTTATGTAGTTATTTTACGTCCGCAGGCAGCATTTGTCAACGAAGATTAATTTATATTTATTCTAATGGATGCTCTCGATCATGTGCATGAGGTTGTTCACCCCCATCGCAAAACCATGGGAATTGTCCAGCGTGTAGTCGGCGCAGGCGCGATAAAAACCAATGTGCTTGTTGAATTCAAGGATCACGTCTTCATGGTCCCCGTCTTTGAGGGTGGGGCGCCTGTCCACCTTGATGTCGGACAGGATCTGGTCAAGGGGTCGGTCCACGTGGATAATGACGCCATGGTTTTGCATCAGCTGCACATTTTCCTTCACCATGGGCAGCCCCCCGCCGGTAGACACCACACAGGGCGGCTCGCCAATCAGCTCCATCAGGACCCCGGTCTCCGCGTTATGGAAGAACTCCTCCCCCAGCGTGGTGTAAATCTGGTCCACGGTCATGCCCATCATCTCACTGACCCGCTGGTCGGTGTCCACAAAGCGCAGGTTCAGGTTGGCAGCCGCCTTGCGCCCCAAGCTTGTTTTCCCGCCGCCGGACATACCGACCAGGAATACATGCATTGGCAACATGCAAACCCTCCTCCTTCAGCACAATTATTTTATCTATGCGAAGTATAGCATAGGGAATACGCCCCTTGCAAGAAAAAAACCGCACCCCGGAGGGCGCGGTTTGAAAAAAATTTGTTATCAGGCGGATTTAACCGATTCAGCCAGCTGGCTGAAGGCGTTGGCGTCGTTGACGGCCAGGTCTGCCAGCATTTTGCGGTTCACCTCGATGCCCTGACGCTTGAGCCCGCTGATGAAAGCGGAATAGTTCAGGCCATTGAGCCGGGCAGCGGCGTTGATGCGCATAATCCAGAGCCTGCGGAAATCCCGCTTGCGGTGCTTGCGGCCGATGTAGGCGTAGCGCAGTGAGCGGCGCACCTGTTCGCTGGCGGCACGGTACTGTTTAGACCTGGCGCCAAAATATCCTTTTGCCAGTTTGAGCATCTTCCGACGCTTTTTTTGGGCGTTGACTGCCCTCTTAATGCGAGCCATGTATGAGTTCCCTCCTTAAATAAAGCGTTGAAAGTCTTATTGCTGAATCAGCAGACGGATGGTGGCGGCCTCTTTTTTGTTTTGCAGGGTGCCGCCCGCGCGCAGATGACGGGTCCGCTTGGTCGTTTTCTTGGTCATGATATGGCCCAGGTTCATCTTCTTGTGCTTCACCTTGCCATTTTTGGTCACTCTGAAGCGCTTGGCCGCGCCGCGGTGGGTTTTCATCTTGGGCATGTAGGGTGGTCCTCCTTTATGCTGTTGGCGTTTCTTGGGTGGGGGCTGGCTTTTTCTCTCCCTTGTCAGGCTTCGCCGGCTTTTCCTGCTTGGGAACAAGGATCATGATCATGTGGCGCCCTTCAAGATTGGGCTGGCGTTCAACAGAGGCAATGTCGCTCAGACGCTCTGCGAACTCCTTCATCACCTTGTAGCCAATCTCACTATGGGCAATCTGGCGGCCGCGGAAGCGGATGGTGACCTTGACCTTGTCCCCGGCTTTCAGAAACCGGATGGCGTTCTTGGCCTTGTACTGGATGTCATTCTCCTCGATGGTGGCGGAGAGTTGAACCTCCTTGAGGGACACGGTTTTCTGGTTTTTGCGCACCTCTTTGGCCCGCTTGGCCTGTTCGAAACGGTGCTTGTCATAGTCCATGAGCTTGCACACAGGCGGGCGGGCGTTGGGAACGATCTTCACCAGATCGAGCCGGGCTTCATCAGCCAGGCGCATGGCTTGCACGGTGGGCATCACACCCAGCTGCGCGCCGTCGCCGCCGATCAGCCGCACCTCGGGGTCGCGGATTTCTTCATTGATCATTAGATCCGTGTTGATAAAGTACACCTCCATAAAAAATGATTGGCGGGCTTCACAACCCGCCAATCCGATTGGATAGACCATTCAGTCTTGCCAAAAACCAGACAAATCAACGTCCGTCAGGTGAGAAGCGGGCAGCTTCTGCTTTTCGCATCTATGACTATACCACCCGCTCCTTGTCCTGTCAAGGGTTTTGTGTGGCCTCTGCTTCCGCTTCCTCACCCTGAGCAGGCACCGCCTCGGGGGGCAGCTCTTCAGTGGACTGCTGCTGCATGGCCGCGGCTTCCTGGGCGGCCTTGTCGATGGCTTCCTGGTTGTACACCACATCCATCTCCTTCATCCAGCCGTCAAAAGCCTGAGCATACACTTCGTTTTGCTTGTTGGCCACGAGGTACTGGTTGATTTCATCATGGATGGCATCGGTCATGATGAGGCCGGAGGGCACATCTCGCAGGTATTTCAGAATATGGACGCCATAAGCCCCCACCACGGGGTCACTCACATCGCCCACCTGCTTCATCTTTTCAGAGAAAGCGCCTTTCACAAAGGCCGGATCCCACATGACGGAGTTCTGATGCACCGCGTAGCCGTTTTCCAGGTTGTCGGGGTTGGTCATGCCCGGGTCCTCACCAAATTCCTTGATCAGGTCCTCAAAGCTCTCGCCCTTGGCCAAGCGGTCGTTGATCTCCTTGATCACATCGGCTTTGCTGTCAAGCACCTTCTGGCGGGCGGCTTCGATCATCTCCTTGGTCACCGGCTCCTTGGGCTGTGCCGTTTCATCCTGCTGTGCATCCGCAGCCGGGGTGCCGTTGGCTTCCGCCTGCTGCTGCTCCTCATAGGCGGCCTCCAGGGTGCGCACCTGGTTTAGCAGTTCCTGGTCGCCGGTCAGGAGGATGTGGATCATGCCCCGGTATCCCTCAGGCGTATACCAGCTGTTTTGCCCTGAGTACTGGGTCATGTATTCGTAGGTTTGGATGTCATTCTCATACTGCTGCTGATAGGCAGGACCCACCTGGTTGAAGATCGCCAGGATCTCGTCCTCAGTTGGCTGATAGCCGCCCATCAGGTATGCGGTCATCTTGTCCTGACCGGCGGCGTTTTTAGCGCTGGTGAGAAGCGCTTCATAGGACAGGTGCTGGCTGGCGTAGTAAGCTTTAGCCTGCTCCATGGCCTGGGCCTTGGCTTCTTCAGTATCTTCCGCCTGGATGTAGTCAGCGTATTGGGTCAGGGCTTCATTCCAGCGGCTCTGGGCTTCCTGCTCAAAGGCCGTCAGCTCCTCCGGGGTAAACTGATCAAAGCCCATGTCCTTCACTTTTTTCTCCAGGGTTTTCTGGCGCACCAGAAAATCTACCGTGGCTTTGTAATCAGAGGCATCAGCGATGTACTGGTAGTTGACCAGCGCCGGGATCAGGGCATCGGCGTCAGCCTTGGTGATCTCCTCCCCATTGACGGTGGCCAGCACCACATCCCCCTGGGGGGCGGGCGCCGCCTCGGCAAAGGCTTGGGTCAAGGCCATCATTAGCACCATCACCAGGGCGATCAAGCGTGTTTTATTCATGAAATCGTTTCCTTTCCTCATGTTTGAGTCAGCCTTATTATGGCATAGCGGGATTTTAGCCGCAAGCGAATAAGCGCACTTGTTACAGTTCGTTCACGCGTCTCTGATGACGGCAATCATCTCCGCCCGGTCTGAGCGGGAGTGGAGAATGGTGTTGTCAGCGGCCATGGAGGCCAGCACATAGCGCACCACCTGGGGGCTGATCTCCTCCCCGGGCACCAGCACCGGCACCCCCGGCGGGTAAACAATCAGGCGCTCGGCAATGATGCGCTCTGCCGCCTCCTCAACTGGCACCAGCTGATAGGGGGCGCGCTCGGCTGTCTGCATGGGCATGGCGCTTCTGGCCCGGGGCACGGTGAAGGAAGCCTTGGGTTCTCTGACAGGCGCCAGCTCCTTATCAATGGCGTTTAGCGCCTCCCCAAGGCGGGTCATGGTGGCCACAGTGTCACCCATGCCGGTCATGGCCAGCACCCCCTGGGGGGCAATCATCTCTGGCTCAATGTGGTAGCCGCGGCGCAGGACGCCCGCCAGCTCCTGACCGGTCATCTCCGCCTGCAGGGTGGAGATATATACCTTGGACGGCTCAAGCCCCCAGACATGCTCCAGCGCCTTCCCCCGCTCTTTGCCATAGCCCAACACCCGCAGGTGCTGAAGGTCCATCGCCATCCGGTCAAAGGCGTTCAAGGCATCCGCCCAGTCCGCGAAGAGATGATCCCCCTCCTCCTGGAGGAGCTTGGCACAGCCGTCAATGGAAGCCAGCAGCAAAAAGGAGGGGCTGGTGGTTTCAAACACGCTCAGCTGCCGCTGCATCTCCTGGGCTAGGGCGGCGCTTCTCACATGGGTCAGCGCGGTCTGGGTCAGGGAGGGCAGGGTCTTGTGCAGGCTTTGCACCACAATGTCAGCGCCTGCCTTCACAGCGCCCGAGGGAAACAAGGGGTTCAGGCCCAGGTGGGCGCCGTGGGCTTCATCCACAATCACGGTGAGGCCTTCCTGGTGGGCCAGGTCGATGATGGCCGTCAGGTCGCTCAGCACCCCCTCGTAGGTGGGGTTGGTCATCACCAGCACCTTGGCGTCCCGGCGCTGGTAGATGGCCTCCTCCACCGCCTCAGGGCTTAAGGAGGCGTTGATCTGGTAGTCCTCATTGACCTCGGGATAGATATAAGTAGGTTTTAGCTGGTTGAGGGACACCGCGTTATAGGCGGACAGGTGGCAGTTGCGCGCCATCAAAATAGCGTCCCCCGGGCGGGTGGCGGCACGGATTGCCGCCAGCATGCCCAGGGAACTGCCATTGACCAGAAAAAACGTATTTTCAGCGTGGAACACCCGAGCCGCCCGGGCCATGGCTTCCTTCAGGATGCCGCCCGGGGCGTGGAGGTGGTCAAAGCCCAGGATTTCCGTGATGTCGATGTCCGCCGCCAGCTTTTTTAAGTAGGGGGCCAGGGCGGTGTTGCGTTTGTGCCCCGGCATATGCATGGGCAGTGTTTTTGCGCAGGAAACAACCAGCTGGTTAAACAGTGAGTCCATTTTACCTCCGCGCCGCGCAGGCGTTGATATGTGCTCGGCTTCAGTCTGTTGCCCAGCTTGGCCGCTCAGAAGGTACTATATCACCATCACTGGTTTTCTTCCACCGTAAAAACAGGCGTCGGTGTGGGGCTGGGCGTGGGGGCGTCAACCGGGGCCATCGGCAGCCCTTCCGGGCTGTCCGTGGGCAGCGGGGTGGGGGCCGGGGTGGTGGTGAGGGCGGTTTGCTCATACAGGAAGGCCAGGGTTTTCTTGTCGGCGTTGCCGCTGTAGCCCAGCTTGTTGGCCTTCTGGTATTCCTTCACCGCGGCCTTGGTGCCCTCCCGGTACTGACCGGTGATGGTGCCGGTGTAGTATCCCAGTTCCTTTAATTTCATTTGGAGCCAGAACACATCCTCTCCCTCAACGCCCACCTTCATGTTACGGGGCTCTGCCGGGGGCCTGGAGCCATCGTAATAGGGCGTTGGCGTCGGCGCCGGGGTGGGGTCATGCATCTTGGTGTTGTTGTTAAAGGGACCTGGCCGGCTGGCGTATTTCAGCTCCGGGTCAAGCGGCGCGTCCTCGTGAATGAAGACCTCCACGCCCTTGCCCAGGTTGTCATAAATCCACTTGGCATCCTGGAGGGTGAGCCGGATGCAGCCATGGCTAGCAGGCCGGCCCAGCTTGTTGACCGAGCCCATGTTCACGCGCTTGCGGTCATTGCTGTACATGAAGGAATGGAAGGCAATGCTGTCGTTGATTTTGGTCCAGTACTGGGCATAGCCGCCGCCCCAGGTGGGGAAATGGGCCCAGCGGGCGGTTCTGCCGCTAAGCGTCCAGGTGCCCACATCGCTGGGGTAGGATTCAGTGCCGGTGGAGGCGGTAAACACCTTGTCCAGAATGGAGTAGCCGCCCTGGCCGTCGTCCTTAAACACCTTGATAAGCTGGTTGTTGACATCCACCTCCACAAAATAGGGAATGGGGGTGGGTTCAGGCGAGGGGCGGGGCGTGGCGTCAGCCCTGACCACATCCATCGCGAACAGGGCGTTCCAGGTTTCCTCCCCCACCACGCCGTCGGGCACCAGGCCGTTGTAGTGCTGGAATTCCTTCACCGAGGCCTGGGTGTGGCGGTAGTAGCCGCTGGTGGCCTTTTTGTCAAAGAAGCCCAGCGCCGTCAGCCGCTCCTGAACCACCTTCACCTCATTGCTTTTGCTGCCGTAGGACAGCGGCTTTTTGAAGGTCACATCAGGGGAGAGCGTCGCCAGGGGCATCGGGGTGGCCTTGGGCGCGTTGGGGTCAATGGTGGGCATCACGATGTCATCAGAATAGATCTTCTCCAGCGTCTTCACATCGGCGTTGCCGGTTTTATTCAGCCCGTTGTCTTCCTGGAAGTGCCCCACGGCAGCCGTGGTGCCATCCAGGTAATTGCCGCTGATTTTGCCCCAGTAGTAGCCCAGCTCGCTCAGCCTGGTCTGGAGGCGGCTCACGTCCTTGCCCTCAAGGCCCTTTTTCAGCGGCCGGTGACAATCGCCATAGATAATTTCCTGCAGCGCCAGGTCAGCGTCGCCGGTGGGCTCCAGGCCATAGGCCTCCTGCACCGCCTTCACGGCTTTGCGGGTGACCTCCATGTAGTTGCCGGTCACCGGCCCGTTGTAATAGCGCAGATCCTTCAGCCGCGTCTGCAGCTGGGACACGTCATCGCCCTTGTCCTTATACTTGAGCGCCCGGCCTTCCGAGGTGACAACGACCACTTCCCCCTCTTCCTCATCGGGCACGGGAACGGCCTCCTGGGCCTGTGCCACGGAGAACAGGCTGATTAAAATGATCAAAAATATCAACACATTTCGTTTCATCGCAAACCTCTCAGCAGTAGTGCAAATAATTGTAAGATAACGGAAACAAATTTGCAAGTTTGTTTCCGTAAAATTTCACAATTTGTTATGAAATTGTAGTGAATTGTATTTTTCTTAGTTGAAGGGGATGAATTCCCTGGCCACAAAGCCACGGAGGGGCTGGCCCTGGTAGTTGCCCAGCTCCACCATGGCATATTCCCGGTAGCTGCCGCGCAAGTAGGCCAGCACCGTCACCACGGTGCCCGCGGGCAGGGTGGCCAGCGTCACTTCATGCACAATGGGGTCATCGGTCAGCGGGGTGTCCTGAGGCAGCCGCACTGCTTCGTTGGCGATGAACTGCTGGGGAAATCTCAGGTTATGGGCTTCCTCATACAGCACATAGCCCATGCGGTAGCCACCATCAGAGGTGCCGTAGCCAATCAGCGCCCATTCCCCTTCGCGGCCCTCCGCCCCCCACACGCGGATTTCCGTCCGGCCCACCGTGGCCTTGCCCTCTGCCGCCCGGTAGTACTGCTCTCCAGGCCCGGTATACACCGGGTATTTGCCATTCACAAAGGCTTTCTGGTATTCCGGCAGGTACTGGGGCACGGTGATCTCCGGGTCCGCCATGGCAAACTGCATGTGCACCGGAATGGGCTTTTCTGCCCTGGGCAGGGCCAGGGGCAGGGGCAAATCCGCCGTGTGGCGGTCCAGGCGGGTCACTTTGTTGGACACATAGCCCACCCGGTAATCATGCACCATCACCTTGTACCAGCCGTTTTCCGCAATGCCCAGGCAGGGGAATACGCCCCGGGGCGAGATGTAGTAGACCTTCTTGGCCTTGGTGTCAGGCGCTTCCCGCACATTGACGCTGCTGGTGTGGGTCACCACCACCGAACCGATGGACGGATTGGCTACCGCCAGGGCAGCGCCCGCGATTCCCCACAGCAGAGCCACCGCCATCAATAAGCTGAGCCAGCGATTGATTCTGTTCATCTCGTCCCTCCCATGTTTCCTGTTTAGAACCCAGCAGCGCCTTGTCAGGCCCGGGCTTCCTCCTGGCAGAGTTTATCCCCCAGCATCACGCCCATGGCGGAAGCCATCATCAGCCCCCGGGTCCAGCCGCTGGAGTCGCCCAGGGAGTAGAAGCCCTTGATGTTGGTGTTGAGTTTTTCATCCATTTTGACCCGATTGGAGTAGAACTTCAGTTCAGGCGAGTACAGCAGGGTTTCCGGCGCCGCAAAGCCGGGCACCACCATTTCCATGGCCTGGATGAAGTTGATGATATTGGTCATGGCCCGGTAGGGCATGGCATTGG
>CAZSSU010000062.1:0-9378 GCA_964609415.1 uncultured Christensenella sp.
CCAAATCGGGCTACCTGATGTGGGATGGCCCCTACGGCGAATGGGGCAGCCGCAAACAGATGCTGGCCAGCCTCGACCAAAGCCTTAAGCGCATGGGCCTTGACTATGTGGATATTTTCTACGCCCACAGGCCGGACCCGGACACCCCGCTGGAAGAAACCATGGGGGCGCTGGCCCAGGCTGTCCGCCAGGGTAAGGCGCTGTATGTGGGCATCTCCAACTATGGCCCCCAGCGGGCCGCCCAGGCCATTGATATGCTCAGGGACATGGGCATCCACTGCCTCATCCACCAGCCCCGCTATAATATGCTGGACAGGAAGCCCGAAGAAGGCCTCTATCAGGTGCTGGCTGAAAAGGGTGTAGGCGCCATCCCCTTCTCACCCCTGGCGCAGGGCCTCCTCACCAACCGCTACATAAACGGCATCCCGGCTGATTCCAGGGCTGGGGGCAAGAGCGTGTTCCTGAAGCCTGAGCAAATTGACCCCGCCATGCTTGGTAAAATCACCCGCCTTAACGACATCGCCCAGGCCCGCGGGCAAAGCCTGGCCCAGATGGCCATCAGCTGGCTGCACAGGGATCCTGTCACCGCATCGGTCATTGTGGGCGCCAGCCGCCTGTCCCAGATTGAAGACAGCGTCAAAGCCCAGCATGCGGCTCTTTTCACACGGGAGGAACTGCTGGCCATCGATGAGGCGGCAGGGTTCTAAAGCGAACTCATCCATACAGCAAAGCGCGGCAGCCCTCAACCAAGCTGCCGCGCTTTGTTTTTTATTTTTTTAACTCAGTTTTGGACCAGGTCATCAGGCCGCAGGCATCCCCTCAGCATGAAGAGCAGGAAGAGCGCCAGGGCCATCAGCCCCGCGCACACCGCCATGGGCAGCGCCAGGTGCAGCCGGGACAGGAAGCCATTGAGGGTGCCAAAAGGGGCCGTTACCAGCAAACAGAAAGACAGGGAGAGGCCAAACATCCTGGCCCGCTCACCAGGATCAAGCAATAGCATTTGCAGGGAGGAAAACAGCGGAATCAGAATGCTCAGCGCCAGCGCTTCGGCCAGCACACCTGGCACCACCGCCCAGGCTAATTCCTGGGGCAGCACCAGCAACAGCATGAATAGACCCAGCAGGATGCCCAGGCCCAACCTGAGGGGCCTCAGGTAGTGGGCAGGCTGCAAGCGGTGGCTCAGCAGGAAGAAGTAGGCCAACATCACCAGGGACTTGAGGGTGGCTAACAGCGGCAGCGCTTCCTCGCCAATGCCCAGGCCGCTTGTCACAAGCAGCGGCCAGAAGTTTTCCATGGCGCTGCGGGCTGCCATCACGCAGGACATGATGCCCAAAACCAGCATCAGGGGGCGGTTTTTCAGCATATGCCTCAGCACCTGAAAACTGCCTTTGAAGGCCCTGGCGAAAGGATAGGGTTTAAGCTCCGCCATGCGTTTTTGCCCCTGGAGGGTTTCCCGGGTGAAGTGATGGAGCATCACAGCCTTCCCCGTCATGGACAGGAAGGAAAACAGATACAGCCCCCGCATGGTGGATACCAGGGAAAACCGCCCCACCAGGATGCTGGTGAGCGGTGACACAAAGCCCGCCAGCAGCCCCGCAACGGTGGACAGGGCATAGATGCTGACCAGTTTATCCTTGGGCGCATCCTCCACCATCAGCAGGCTCCAGGAGTTCTCCGTCACCCGCCACAGGCCGTTGAACAGCGCCGCCACCAGGAACCAGGCAAAGCTCTGCGCCATCATCCACATCAGGCAGGGCAGCGACCAGGCGATAAAATCCACCAGCATGGTGGTGCGCCTGCGCCCCAGCCAGTCGGTGACAGCGCCGCTAAGGGCGGCGGCCACCATTTGGCTCAGCAGGTTTACCGTCAGCACGATGCCAATCTCCAGCGCCCCCAGCCCCAGCGCCTCCATGTACTTGGACACCAGCGGCAGATACAGGGTGTTGGGGATGCCCCACATGGGCTCAAACAGCAGGCAATAGCGGGCGTTACCCCGCAAATCAAAAAGCGCTGCCAAAAGGCGGTTGCGCCGCAGCAGCGCTGATAGCTGATACCACATGGCTTAGATGCTGATTACCTCATAGCCCGCTTCCAGGTAGGGCTTCACACCGGCATGGCCTTTCATGTCCGCCAGCATGGGCAGGCCCAGGGCCTCATTCTCCTCAAACACACCCAGGGTTTTGGAGCAGGCCAGGCAGATGCCCGCCAACAGCCCGGCTTCTTTTGCCTGAAGGTAAACAGGGTTCTTCTCCCCTTCAAACCTGGCCGGCAGCTTGACAGAAGCCCCCTCAAACACCACCTTCACCTCATAGCCCGCGGCATGCAGGTCAAGGGCGTTGAGCAGCACATGCATAAAGCAGCTCTTTTCCCCGGTCATGCCATAAAACAACACTTTTTTCATCGGATCACCCTCCCTAAATTGCTAATGCCATCATAGCCTGTCCGGCGTCCGCTTTCAAGGCCGTCGGGCGCATCCAGCACCTCAGCCATCTCAGGCAGGTTTTTCCAGGTGTATTTGGGCATATGCTGTTGCTGCAGGGCGGGGTTCATCCGCTGGGTGATGGCCAGGTGCTTGAAAAAAGTGCGCCACAGGCCCTGGAAAGCCTGCTCGGTGGATGATTCCCGGGGGCTGAGTGCCTCCACCCGGGCAAAGGACAGGCTGCCCCCTTCGCTCAGGCCCGCGATATGGCGGTTTTCGTCGTAGACGATCAATTCCTCACTGGGAAAACGGTCAGCGAAATGGGGCATAATCAAGGGCAGCACATGGTGCCGCGGGGCGAACACCGCCAGTAGGCTGCCATCCTCCATCTCCCGGAAGCGCAAAAGCCCCTGGAAGCGGTGGGCTTCCCCCCGCACCTCCCGCTGGCAGGCGATGAAGGAGAGCACATCCTCCTCCAGCAAGTTCAACACATCAGGCCCCAGCTTGCAGGCGCGATGGATGGTTTTCACCGTGGCCAGGAAGCGCTCCTCCCGGATGGACAGGAAGGCCGCCTTCACCATGAAGGCAAACTCCTCCCCCAGCTCCCCCGCCATATAGCGCTTGATGCGCGCCGCTTTTTTATCATCCGTATGGAAAAAACGCATGGGCAGAAGGCTGGGCGGCCCCGCTTCCTCCGTCACCACCGCCACCTGCGGGCTGATCCGGTAGGTGTCAAACACCAGGCTCAGCAGCCCATTAAAGCTGCCGTCAAACACGCAGTGCATCATACCGCTTCCAGGAAGGACAGCTGCTGCTGCGCCGCCTTATCCTGCCCCGAAAGCGCCTGATATACCCGGGCCGGGTCATCCATGAGGGGATAGGGGCGTTTGCCCTGAGCGCTTAGGAAATAGCGCGCCCTGCGCATCACAGCCCCGGTTTTCCCCAGGGCTTCATAGTTGAGATAGGCGGCGCGCCGGGCCGCCAGGATGCGCTCCACCGCCTTGGGCCCCAGCCCCGGCACCCGCAGCAGCATTTCCCGGGGCGCCGTATTCACATCCAGGGGGAACAGCTCAAAATGATCCACCGCCCAGGCGATTTTGGGGTCCACCTTCAAGTCCAAAAAAGGCCGCTTCTCCAGGATCTCGCCAGCTTCAAAGCCATAAAAGCGTATCAGCCAGTCCGCCTGGTACACCCGGTGCTCCCTCAGCAGGGGAACCCCCTGGCCGGGGCTATCCACAGGCACAAAGGCGGAGTAATACACCCGCTTCATCCGCATGCCCTGATAAAGGGCTGACGCCCGGTTCAGGATGTCCCGGTCGTCGCTGTCCCCCGCCCCCACAATCATCTGGGTGGATTGCCCCGCCGGCACAAAGGCAGGGGGCGCTGCGCCCCGGTAAAGGCTGGGCAGCAACTCCAGCTTTTTATCGCGGATGGTGAGCATGTTCCCCTGGATATCCTGGGGCTTTTTATCAGGCGCCAGCAGGGAGAGCTCCCGGTCAGTGGGGAACTCAATGTTCACCGACAGCCTGTCCACCAGGTAACCCAGCCGCTGCACCAGCGCCTGGCTGGCCCCGGGGATCACCTTCATATGGATATAGCCGTTGAACAGCTCCCGCTGGCGCAGGATTTCCGCCACCCGGATCAGCCGCTCCATGGTGCGGTCAGGGCTGATGGCCACAGCAGAGCTTAAAAACAGCCCTTCTATCATGTTGCGCCGGTAAAAGGCCATGGTGAGCCGGGCCAGTTCATCTGGCGAGAAACTGGCCCGAGGCACATCATTGCTCCTGCGGTTGACGCAATAGGCACAGTCATAGCAACACACATTGGTGTAGAGCAGCTTCAGCAGGCTCACACAGCGCCCATCCGCCGTCCAGCTGTGGCAGATGCCCCCGGCGGCGGTGTTGCCCACCCCGCCCTTCACCCCAGGTCTCTTGCTGCCGCTGGATGCACAGGACACGTCATACTTGGCTGCGTCCGTCAATATCGCCAGCTTTTCCTCCAGATCCATGCTGTGGCTTCTCCTTAACGAGAACATTTGTTCTCTTTAAGTGTAGCAGGAATCCTTATGAGGCGCAAGAGCTATGTTGTTTTGTTGCTATCCCTCAATCGGCGCGGCTGTGGCTTCCTCAACGCCCTGTGATTTGAGGGCATCAAAATACCCCTGCAGGTAGGCCGTATCACAGAACACCTCCAGGGATACCACCTTGCCCCAGGCGATGGTGATTGCGTGAACGCCCCGGTTGGCATAAGCAGTCCCTTCCCGGTCGCTCAGGCTGTCTGTCCATTCCAGCAGGGCGTAGGTCCGCCAGGGCCAGCCACTGACGGCGATTTTCTCAATGTGAAAATGCAAATCGGGCATAAGCCTGGCAAGCCTGTCATACCAGGCCATGATGGCAGCCTTGCTTTTCCGCTGGCCAGACAGGGGGTGGCTTTCGCCTGAAAACCAGTGGCTTGCCCCCTGCGCTGGAAACTGGCGGGTAATGACCGCATAGTCCCCCCGGTTCAGGGCTTCAAAGGAGCGGATCAGGTTCCGCTTCACAATCGCGTGGTACATGGCGCACCTCCTTGTATACCCTGATTCTACCCAAAGAGGGTGATGAGCGTTTTTAAAGCGCCCATCACCCTCTGCCAGCCAGGTTTGCTTAGAAGCGCACCATGCTCCTGTTGATATCTGATAAGGAGCCTGCGCCGCACATGGTCATGGTGTCCGCCAACTCGCTGGCCAGCTTCTCCACATAAATGCGCACGCCCTCTGCCCCCGCGCCATACACCATGTTCACAAAGGGACGGCCAATCAGCACTGCGTCAGCCCCCAGGGCCAGCGCCTTGAACACATCCTGGCCGGTGCGGATGCCGCCATCCACAAAGACTTTGATCTGTCCACCCACTATGTCCACGATCTCTGCCAGCACCTCCGCCGTGCCCGGGCAATGATCCAGCACCCGGCCGCCGTGGTTGGACACCACAATGGCGCTCACCCCTGCGTCCATGGCCTTCTTAGCACCTGCGGCGGTCATGATGCCTTTAAGGATGAAGGGCCGCTGGGCCCAGGCCACAATCTGGCGGAGCTCATCCACGGTTTTGCTGCCAGCCGGCGGATTCTGACCCTTCAAAAAGGGCAGCCCGGCCGCATCAATGTCCATGGCGATGGCCATGGGCTGAGCAGCCGCCACCATTGCCAGCTTTTCCTGCACCAGGGACATCGCCCAGGGTTTGATGGTGGGAACGCCCTTGCCCTGATACTTTTTCAGGCCTTCAGCCGCCGCCTCCATGATGGCAGGATTGACCCCGTCGCCGGTGAAAGCGGCAATCCCAGCGTCAATGGCCGCTGAGAGCAGCAGGTCGTTATACACCATGTCGTCGTATTTATCGCCGTAGTGCAGCTTCATGGCCCCGATGGGCGCCGCGAAAACAGGCAGGGCAAAATCGTGGCCAAACAGCGAAAAGCGAAGATCCGGCTCCTTATTCTCATGTATGGCATCCAGGTTCAGCCGGATATCCTGCCAGGTCTGATAGTTCCGGATAAAGACGGTGCCGCTGCCCTTGGCACCTGGCCCAGGCATGGTGTTGCCGCAGGCCTTGCCATTACACACCGGGCAGGATTTGCAAAAAGGCCCCATCTGATCCCGCGCACTTTTTAAGACATCCTGATAATTCATCTCTTCACCCTCCATGGTTTCTCTTTTAAACAACAAAAAAAGTGCCCGAAGGCACTTTTGAAACGGGCTTAGACCATTTCGATGATGACACGCTCAGAAGCGTCGCCCCGGCGGGGGCCCAGCTTGTAGATGCGGGTGTAGCCGCCAGAACCGCTCTTTTCCTCATTGCGTTTGCGGTATTTGGGGCCATACTCCCGGAAGAGTTTCTCCACCACGGGATGCTTCACATCCCCGGTGCGCTCCCGGTATTCGCTGCGGGACTCGTCATCCTTGCGCAGCTCCTTCACATCATACAGGTAGGCCATCATCAGGCGCCTTGCGTGGAGCTTGCTGGCGGTGTCGTTCACCACATCAATGGAGACGATCTGGCCTTTTTCGTTGTGATACTCTTTTTTGGCTTCCACGGTGTTGTCATATTCCCGCACGGCCAGGGTGACCATTTTCTCCGCCACCCGGCGGACTTCTTTTGCGCGGGCCAGGCTGGTTTCAATCCGGCCATGCCAGAGCAGGTTGGTAACCTGGTTGCGGATCAGGGCTTTGCGCTTATCGCTGCTCAGTCCCAGCTTGCGTTGCTGTGCCATGTGTGCTGTTCCTCCTTAGCCCCTGTGCGGGCGGCTTGCTCTTATTCTTCAGACTTGCGCAGGGACAGGCCCAGCAGGGCCAGCTTCTGCTCTACTTCTTCCAGGCTCTTTTTGCCCAGGTTGCGCACCTTCATCATGTCTTCCTGATCCTTCTGGATCAGCTCGCTCACCGTGTTGATGCCCGCCCGCTTTAAGCAGTTAAAGGCACGCACGGACAGGTCAAGCTCGTCAATGGTCATTTCCGCGTTGGCACCGGCCTGATCGGCATCGGTGGTTTCGGCGGCTTCTTCCATGGGCTGCTCGGTGAGGCGGGTGAAAATGCCCAGCTGGTTGGTGAGGATTTTCGCGGCCATGCTGATGGCCTCCTCAGGGCTGACGGAGCCATTGGTCCACACTTCCAGCACCAGCTTGTCATAGTCGGTGATCTGGCCCACACGGGTGTCTTCTACGGAGTAGTTGACCTTGCGCATGGGGGTGTAAATGGCATCCATGGGGATGACGCCAATGGGCATGGCGCTCATCTTGTTGCGCTCGGCAGAGACGTAGCCGCGGCCCTGCTCAATGGTCAGGGTCATGTGGAGCTTGGCACCCTCTGCCAGGGTGGCAATGTGCAGGTCGGGGTTTACCACCTCCACCTCACTGTCCACGCGGATGTCGCCGGCGGTTACCGTGGCGGGGCCTTCAGCAATGATCTCAACCTGTTTCACCGCGTCCACATGCAGGCGGACGGACAGCTCTTTCAGGTTCAGAATGATTTCAGTGACGTCTTCCTTGACGCCAGGGACGGTGGAAAACTCATGCTGCACGCCTTCGATGTTCACACTGGTGACAGCGGCGCCAGGCAGGGAGCTGAGCAGGACGCGACGCAGCGCGTTGCCCAGCGTGTGCCCAAAACCGCGTTCCAGGGGCTCGACTTCGAAGTGGCCGTAGAACTCGTTTTCCCGATAAGCGACGCGCTCTATCCGGGGGCTGATGGCTTCTGTGGTCACGGCTCTTCTCCTCTCTTGTGATCGTCGTTGTCAGTTGCCAGGCGACGGATCAACGGGAGTAGAACTCAATGATCATGTTCTCCTGGAGGGCGAAGTCGATATCGCTGCGCTCAGGCAGGGCGCTGACGGTGGCCTTCAGTTCCTCCGTGTTGCAGCTGAGCCACTTGGGCAGGATCCTGGCGCTGCCTTCGCGGGCAGCCTTGAACAGGTCGATGTCCTTGCTGGAAGCGCGCACGGTGATCACATCGCCCTCATCCACGATGAAGGAAGGGATGTCAACCTTGGTGCCGTTGACCAAGAAGTGGCCATGGTTCACCAGCTGCCTCGCCTGGGGGCGGGAGTTGGCAAGGCCGGCGCGGTAAACCACATTGTCCAGCCTGCGCTCAAGCAGCTGCAGCAGGTTCTCGCCGGACACGCCCTTCATTTTCAGGGCCTTGTCATGGGTGCGGCGGAACTGGGTTTCAAGCAGACCATAAGCGCGGCGCGCCTTCTGCTTTTCCCGCAGCTGGAGGCCGTACTCGCTCATCTTGCGCTGACGGGCCTGGCCATGCTGGCCGGGAGGGGTGGGGCGCTTGGAAACAGCGCATTTCTGTGAGAAGCATTTCTCGCCCTTTAAGAAGAGCTTGGTGCCCTCACGACGGCACATGCGGCAAACAGATCCGGTATTTCTAGCCATCTTGACGGAACCTCCTTCTTATACTCTTCTACGCTTGGGCGGACGGCAGCCATTGTGGGGAATGGGGGTCACGTCTTTAATCATGGTGACCTCAAGCCCCGCAGTCTGCAGGCTGCGGATAGCGGCTTCCCGGCCTGAACCGGGGCCCTTCACATACACATCCACCGTGCGCATGCCGAAATCGGCCACAGCACGGGCAGCGGTCTCAGCCGCCATTTGCGCAGCGAAGGGGGTGGACTTTTTGTTGCCGCGGAAACCCATCCCGCCAGCGCTGGCCCAAGAAAGAGCGTTGCCCTGGGTGTCGGTGATGGTGACGATGGTGTTGTTGAATGATGACTGGATATGCACAACGCCCCGCTCAACGAGCTTTTTCTCACGGCGCTTGCGCGATACCTTCTTCAGCTTGGCTTTTGCCATTACTTCCTCCGTGCCCTGATGGGCTTAATGTCTTAATGCCTTAACGGGCAGCCTTTTTCTTGCCGGCAACCTGGCGCTTGGGCCCTTTGCGCGTGCGTGCGTTCTGCTTGGTGTTCTGTCCCCTCACCGGGAGGCTGCGGCGATGCCGCACACCGCGGTAGGAGCCAATCTCCACCAGGCGCTTGATGTCAAGGGATACCTGACGGCGCAGGTCACCCTCCACCTTCACGTGATGCTCGATGTACTCACGCAACTTTGAGATATCATTCTCGGTCAGGTCCCTGACTCTGGTGTCAGGGCTAATTTCGGTCTCTGCCAGGATCTGTTTGCTTGTGGTGAGGCCGATGCCAAAAATGTAGGTAAGCCCAATTTCCACCCGCTTGTCCCGGGGCAGGTCAACACCCGCTATACGTGCCATGTGCTGGAAACACCTCCAAATTTACTGCTTGTTCAAAATAGGTGGCCGGGTAAAAGCCCGGCAATGACATAATATCCTGGCGCCACACGGTCCGGAGAAACCCCCGGCAGCCGCCCGCATGGCGATCCACGCGGAAAAAACCCCCTCAGCCCTGCTTTTGCTTGTGCTTCGGGTTCTCACAAATGACCATCACATGGCCTTTGCGCTTGATGATCTTGC
>CAZSSU010000063.1:0-2734 GCA_964609415.1 uncultured Christensenella sp.
ATGGTGCGGTCATATTCCGGGTAATGGCCTTCATCCACGGTTTTCACCTGGAGGAGGCGGAAGCCCGCTTGTTTGGCGTGGGCTCCCAGCGCCGCCATCAGCACGCGCCCGATGCCCTGGCGGTGGTGTGGGGGCAGGACGCCCATGCAGTGCAGCTCAGCCGCGGCAGCGCTGGTGGCTTTCAGGCTCACAAAGCCCAGGGTTTCCTCCCCTGACAAGGCGGCCCAGAAGGGCAGGCTGCGGCATTGCTCGATGTATTCCTTTGTGCTGTCCGGCAATCCAAACCAATCCGGCAACGCCAGCAGGATTTTCTCAGCGATCTCTGCCCTGCGCGCCGCATCATTGACCAAAACTATTTTCACATCATTCATGGCGATGTCTCTCCTTTTTCTCATGCAAATCAGACCGCCCCTGGCGGCTGGGAAAGGGGGAGCCATCGCTTCATTTCCCAGGGGGATTATACCAAAGGAGCTATTCAGGTGACAAGGGAATTCTCCAGCGCGTCTAACTTTTCTTGCCGCCCCGGCGTATGATAGGTGAGAGCAAGAGGATGCATCCGTGCTTTCTGAAACTGAGGAGCGAATCATGATTTCAGACCAACAGTTTACCCAGGAAACCATTGACCTGACGCCGGCTATGTACCGGCTGTCCATGAGTATCCTGCGCCATGAGGCCGACTGCCGGGACGCCGTGCAGCAGGCGCTTATGAAGGCTTGGGCGTCTAGGGGCCGGGTGGACCCGGGACGGTTCAGGCCCTACCTCACCCGCATTGTGGTGAACGAATGCCGCAACATTCAGCGCCAGCGCCAAAGGGTGTACCCGGTGGCAGAGATGCCAGAGATTGGCGCGGCCTGGCAGCCAGAGGAGACGGAGCTGGGGGCGGCCATCGCGCTTTTGCCCGAATCCCTCCGCACCCCCGTGCTATTGTTCTACATGGAAAACTACTCTGAAAAAGAAACGGCCCATGCGCTGGGCATTCCGGTAACGGCGCTTAAAAACCGCCTGTTCCGTGCCCGCCGGGCACTTAAACAAAGGCTGACGGACTGGGAGGTGGCCCCGAAATGAAAAAGAACGCCCTGGATAGCCAGCGCTTACAAGCGCTGTTCCCCGAAACGCCCCCTGCCTTCACCGCCTTTGTGGAAAGAAACCTGAAAGACCTGGAAGCAGGAAAGGAGACCCCTGTCATGAAAAAGAAACTGAGCCTGGGGCTGGTATTGGCCCTGGTGTTGTCGCTGCTGATGGCGGCAGTGGCGGTTGCCGCCATTCTGTCCCCCACGGCTGAAATATTTGGCTTGCTGTATGGCAAGGAAACAAAGGAAGAACTCCTCAAAGGCGATATCGCCGCCATTGGCGAGGTGCACTCCGCGGGCGAACTGGAAGTGACCCTGGAGGATGTGGTGTTTAAAACCGAGGGGGACATGCCGGGCCTGTACGGCACCAGCGTGATTGCCCCCAGGGAGGGCAGCGCTGTGGTGCTGGTCCCTGAAGGATACAGCCCCACCTCCCCTGCTGGCTTCGTTCTTCAATACAGCGATGGGGAAGTGGCGCCAGACGCCCCCTCCTACCTGGAGCTGGCCGCGCAACAGAAGGCCAAGCTGCTGGTGGTGAAGCAGAGTGTGCTGAAAATCTCTTCAAATGGCAATGAGATGGTGACGGACATTGGCCACAATTGGCTGCCCATGCCCGATGGCCGGGTACGCTATGTCTTTTCAGCCATAGGCGCTGGCATCCAGCGCTCTGAAGCCTATGATTTGCAGCTGAATGTCACCTGGGTGGAACTGGACGCGCAGGGGGACACGGTGGGTGACCTGGCCCGGGATCAGTGGGCTGTGCATGTGGTACCCAGCCTGTCTGAAACCGCCAAGGCAGAGATTGCCGCCCAGACCCCGCTGCCTGAGCCCACGCCCCTGCCCACAGCCAAGCCTGGCGCCACCAGCTTCAAGGCTGTGGGAACCTACTGGCTGGACATTGAAAAATACCTGGCCCTTCACCCAGATCGCCATGCCGAAGACATCCGCCTGGAATATGGCCAGTGGTATCCCTACATGGCAAACCCGGAAAACGAATGGGACGTGGGCTTCTTCTCGCTGAGTGAGGGAAGCCTGGACGAGCTGATTAAGGCGGGCCGGATTATGGATCTGTCTGACAATGAAACCATCATGGCCCAGGTTAAAACCATGTACCCCAAGGTGCAGGAAGCCATCACCCGGGACGGCAAAACCTATGCGGTGCCTTTTGCCGTGTTTGCCGGCACCAATGGCTTGGAGAGCACCTTCGTTGATGTTTGGGCAAAACTGGGCTGGAGCCTTGATAAAGCGCCCAAGACCTTTTCTGAGCTGACCGCCCTGGCGGATGAATACATGGCCCTTGACCGGGAAGCCCGCCGCGGCACCCGCTTCCTGGTGGATGGGGACACCGTCGCCGCCTCCCGCCGCGTGCTGCTGCAAACCCTGGTGGACCTGGCCTATTCTGAGGCCATGGCAAAGGGGGACCCCAGCGCCATTGACAGCCCTGCCTTCCGGGAAGGCCTGGAGCAGATTAAGACAGCCACCAAAGCCCTGGGCAAAAAACAGGCAGCCGCCAACAGCGATGGGATGATTTACGGCCTGTTCATTGATTCGTCCTCTTTCCTGAACACCTATGCGGACTACCATAACCTGTACTTACGCCTGGGCGAGGCCCCGGCCTTCCCCCAGCGCATGTCGGTGTGCGTCATCAACGCCGCCTCCCCCAA
>CAZSSU010000063.1:2834-4322 GCA_964609415.1 uncultured Christensenella sp.
CCTGGCCCGCTACCGGGCGGAAGTGGCCCCCAACATCACCATCATGACCCGGGAATTCCCCGTGACCTATGATATCCAGAAGGACTACCTTAACGGCAAACTGGACGCGGACGCCTTCATCAAGGCGCTGCAGGAAGCTGCTAAGTAAGGAAACAAAACGGCGGGGAAGCTTTTTAAACAAAAGCTTCCCCGCCCCCCAAAAAAAACATTAGGATTTAGGGCTGAACTGCTTGGGTAATTGCCGGAGCAGTTCTTCGTTTGATATCAGGCTGCCGTGGGCGCCCAGGGCGATGGCGGGCTTGATTTTGCCGTGGTAATCGCTGCCGCAGGTAACAAAGCGTTGATGCGCTTTGGCTGCTTCATAAAAATACTTCGCCTGCTCTGGCGTGTGATAGCTGCTGAAGGCCTCGATGCCGTCGATGCCCAGGGCTAGGATGCCTGACAGCAACTGCTCCTTGCCCTTCAGGTTGTTCCCTGGGTGGGCCAGCACGGCCAGGCCCTGGTTCTGGTGGATGATGGCGATGACATCCGACATCTGCGGGAAATCCACTTTCACATAGCAGGGCTTGCCCTGGGCGTAGAAATCCCAATAGAAGTTGACCAGGGGATTGTCGCTGCGCGCCGCCCCCGGACGGTAAGGCGCCAGCAAGGGGTGGTTTTGGTATGCTGGCTTTGAAAGCAGCACATCGGCGAACATCTCACCTGTCCAGGTCTCCGGCCAATAGCTATCCTGCGCCAGGGCAATCAATTCACCCTCTGCCAGCTCAAAGCCCAGGGCGCGGGTCTTTTCCAGCATGTTGAGGGATGCCGCCCGCCCTTGCTGGCGGATATTATCTTCTATCTGCTCAAAATCATCGCTTAAAAAGTCAATCCCATAGCCGATGATATGGAAGTTGTGCCCCTGGTAGACGCAGTCTATCTCAATGCCGGGGATGAAATGGATGCCCTGGGCTCTGGCTTCCGCCTGGGCGGCTGGGTTTGCCTGGACGCAGTTATGGTCGCAGATGGACATCAGGCTGAAGCCAGCAGCGGCACACTGGGCTACCAGGCTTTCAGGTGAAAACTCACCATCATCGCTATACAGGCTGTGCATATGCAGGTCTATCATGGATTTTCCCCTTAATCAGATGCTTTATTTTATTACAACCGCAAGCAGGTCCGGAAGCCCCGGCTGGCATAGTAGGACTCAGCGCCGTTGTGGTAGAAGAACACCCGGCCATAGCGGCTATCCCCAAAGAGAGCGCCGCCCTGCTTGCGCATGTCCTCTGGCGTATCAATCCAGCTGGAGGACTTGCTGTCCACCGGGGCCAGGGACTGGAGGTGCAGGTACTGGTCTTCATTTAGCAGGGCCAGCCCCATTTTCTTGGCCAATCCCCAGGCGCTGGCGCGGGGCTTGTTCTCCTTGCGCTTTTGAAGCGCTTCCTCGTCATAGCACAGGCTGCGCCGGCCCAGCGGGCTTTGAGGCGCGCAATCCATCCACAGGATTTC
>CAZSSU010000063.1:4422-9326 GCA_964609415.1 uncultured Christensenella sp.
GAGCGTCCTCTTATTTTACCGGGTCATTGTAGCAAACAGGTATCCAGAAGCGCAAGCCTCCCATGCTTCCCTTGCCATACTGGCTATATCCGCCTATAATCACAGGGGAATCCACCGAATACCGGGAAAACATACGGCAAGATACGCCCGAACCCGACAACATCTACCATTAGGCGATAGCCGGGCCATTGCGCTTGTCAGCATCCTTGCCTACACTAAAGCTGCACCTGGTTCTGTCCAAAAGGAACCGATGCGGAAGGAGGCGACGATGATGAAAGCCCTGGCCATGAGAAATCTCTCCCCTACCAGGCGTGTCACGCTGATTGGGCTTGGCATAGCGCTTTATGTGGCGCTCAGCCTGGCGGTGCAGGTTCCCTTCTTTGAAAACTATTACCTTTGCCTGGGTTATGCGGCGCTGGTGGTCTACAGCTATTTCTGGGGCCCGGCGGCGGGTGCCCTGGTCGGCGCGGCGGGCTGTGTGCTGCATTGCCTGGCCATCAACGGCATGCGGGGCATGCCCGGGTGGACCCTGGGCAACCTTTTCTGTGGCCTTGTGCTGGGGCTTTTGCTCCCCAGGATATTGAAGCGGCCCTTCACCCTCCCCCGGGTGTTTGTGGCGGCGCTGCTCATGGTGGTGACCATGGCCATCGCCATGCTGGGCATTAAATCCCTGACGGAAGTGATCCTGTATGCCCAGCCCATGTGGGCGCGCATGGCAAAAAACGTGTACGCTTTTGTTGCCAACAGCGTGATGCTGCTGGCCAGCATCCCCCTTTGCGGGGCCCTGTCTGCCATCTATGGCAAAACCGCGCGGGAAGTCTAAGCCATCACAAGAGAGGATTCCAGCATGAACGATTATCAGTTTGGCAACCGTCTTCTATCGCTCAGGGAAGGCCTTGGCCTGTCCCAGTCAGAGCTGGGGGAATTGGTGGGCGTCAGCAACAAAGCGGTCTCCAAATGGGAGACAGGCGCCGCCAAGCCCGGGGTCGCCACCCTATCAAAACTGGCCCTTGCCCTGCAGGTCAGCCTGGATGAGCTGCTGGAAGCCCCAATGGAGAAGCCAAACATCACCCGCATTGTGATTACTGGCGGCCCCTGTGCCGGCAAAACCACCGCCCTCAGCTGGATTCAGAATGCTTTCACTGAAAAAGGCTACAACGTGGTCTTCATTCCGGAAACCGCCACCGAGCTGATTTCAGGCGGCGCGGCCCCCTGGCTGTGCACCCAGGGCAAGCATTTCCAAACGGGGCTGATTCAACTTCAGCTGGCAAAAGAGCAGGTATTTGCCCAGATCGCCAGCCACATGAAGTCCAATAAAATCCTCATCGTCTGCGACCGGGGCGCCCTGGACAACAAAGCCTATATGTCAGCGCTGGATTTCCAGTATGTGATGCAATCCCTGAAAAGCAATGAAATTGAGCTGCGCGACCATTATGACGCCGTATTTCATCTGGTCACAGCCGCCAAGGGAGCGGAAGAGTTTTACACCCTGGCCAACAACGCCGCCCGCACCGAAACACCCCAGCAGGCCGCCGAACTGGATGACAAGCTGATTGCCGCCTGGACAGGCCACCCTCACCTGCGGGTGATTGACAACAGCAGCAATTTTGACAAGAAAATGCTGCGGCTGCTCGCGGAAATCTCCGCCTTCCTGGGGGAACCGGAGCCGCTTGAAATTGAGCGCAAGTTCCTCATCCAGATGCCAAACCTGCGGAAACTGGAGCAGATGCCCGCCTGCACCAAAGTGCACATCGTGCAAACCTATCTGCGCAGTCAATGCCATGAGGAGGAGGTGCGCATCAGGCAGCGGGGCTCGCAGGAGCATTTTATTTATTTCAAAACCACCAAGCGCAGCATATCCTCCGGGAAAAGGGTGGAGGTGGAAACCCGCTTGAGCCAGAAGGAATACCTCCAGCTGCTCATGCAGGCAGACCCCCGCTACCGCCAGATACAAAAGACACGCTACTGCCTCACCATGGGCAGCCTGTACCTGGAAATTGACATCTATCCCGACCTGCCCGACCGGGCCATCCTGGAAGTGGAGCTGCATGACGAAAACCAGAAGATCACCCTGCCCCGCTTCCTGAAGGTGATCAAGGAAGTCACCGGCGATGAAGCCTATCTGAACCGGAACATCGCCAGGAACGGCTTTCCGGATTAAGGCTCTGCAAAGCACATAAGGCCGTGTGGCGATAGGGAAAAAAACCAAGAAAACGAACAAACAGCCGGGGACCCTGAAAGGGATTCCCCGGCTTTAAGTAAGGCCTGACAAAGAGTTTTAGAAGCGCGAAACCCCGTCCCCACCCGTGAAAAAGCCGCAGGTTTTTCGCGGAAAGGAGGAGCGATGGAACGTGTGAGAGGGGGCTTTTGAAAAAAGCCGCCGCGAACAAAGTGTAGTCCGCATTTGACGTCATGCCCCGTCCCCACCCGTGAAAAAGCCGCAGGTTTTTCGCGGAAAGGAGGAGCAAGGGAGCGGTGCGAAAAGCCGGGGGCCCTGAAAGGGATTCCCCGGCTGTGAGCAAAGCGGACTTTGCTCCGACGTGGTGCACCCGGCGGGATTCGAACCCACGGCCTTCAGAGTCGGAGCATGATGCCTGAAAGACAAGGCTTTCAAGGCAAAAGCGATTATAGCACGCGATAATAGGGCTGTCAAACACGGCGTTAGCCATGGATGGTCTGCTAAAACAGAAAAAACTGGGGAGGGGCTTGCATGCGCCGTCTCCCCAGTGATGGTTTTGTTTATTGCAGCCGGATGTTCTTCTGGTTCACAAAGCCGCGGTAGGGCTGTCCGTTGATTTCAGTTTCGATGTAGGCGTAGTAGCCATCCCGCTGGGTGGCGAGGACGGTGAAGGTGTCGCCTGATTGGATTTCAAAGACGGTGGTGGGCTTCATGATGGGGTCATCATACACGCGCACCAGGTTGATGGCCTGGGCAGGGCGGTGGGCAAAGGCCAGTTCCCCTGTGGTGGTGCCGGCGGGGAGGGCGGAGGCTTCCACCCAGCCGATGCGGTAGCGCCCGTCAGACAGGCCATAGCCAATTAGAATCCAGCCGTTTTCGCTGCCGTACACCCGGCTGCGTCCCCCGCTGACCATGGCGCTGCCGTCATAGTAGTAATGGCTGCCGGGGCCGGAGTAGACCGGGTAGCTGCCCTGTAGGCGGACGGTTTGGTAGGTGTCAATGGCGGGGATGGTGACGATGCTGCCCCGGTCACGGTAGGTGAAGACCACCTGGGCGGGGTTCGCGGCGCCATCGGGGCTGACCCTGACGGTGACGGAGGAGGGGGAGGTGAGGACATAGTTGGCAGGCGCCATGCTGTTGTCCGCCCGGATGGTGTTGGGGGAGGCGGAGGTGACGGCGGCCGTGGTTTGGTTTAGCGTAGCGCCGGTGTGATCTTTATAGATAACCGGGATGTTAACCGTTACCGGAGGCGCTGGCGGCGCGTAGGTGAACTCCACCCGGCTCTGGGAGGTGCTGCCGTCCGCATTGACCGTGACGGCGATGGAGCGGTAGCCCTGGAGCACGTAGCCAGCAGGCACCAGGCCGTCATTGGCGGTGACAGCGTTTGATCCCTGGGAAAGGCTGCGGGTGTCGGTATAGAGGGTGGCGCCAGCGGTATCCTTGTAAACCACCTGGATGGTGGCGGTCACAGGCTTCCGGTAGGTGAACAGCACATGGCCGGGATTGGCATAGCCATTGGCATCCACGTTGACGGTGACGCTGCGGGGGCTGGTCAGCACATAGCCGGCTGGCACCCGGCTGTCACTGGCGGTGATGGTGTTATAGCCCTGTGACAGGCTGCGGTTTTCAGCGTAGAGGACGCCGCCATTGGCATCCTGATAGCGTATCTGGACTGAAGCGCTCACCGGGCGGCGGTAGGTGAAGGTGACAGAGGCAGGGTTGGCGGAGCCATAGTTGGACACATACACCGACACGCTCCTGGGAGAGGTGAGCACATAGCCGGCTGGCACCCGGCTGTCGCTGGCGGTGATGGCATTATAGCCCTGGGACAGGGTCTGGCTGGTGCTGTGGAGCCGGTTGCCGTACTCATCCTGGTAGTTGACGGGGATGGTGGCATAAACGGGCTGGGGCGTGGCGGTGGGCTGGTAGGCCTGCTGCGCCACAAAGGAGAGGAGGCTGGGGTTGATAGTGCCTGAGGCGGACACAAAGACAACCGAATCGGTGATGCCGGTGAGGGTGTAGCCGTAGGGCAGCTTGCTGCTGTCCGCCCGCACCAGGTGGGTGCCGGCGCCTAAGCTTCTGACTTCACTGGTCAGCACCTGGCCATACACGTTTTTATACAGGATGGTGAGGGTGGCCGCCACCGGGGCCATGGTGGGGACGGGGGTGGGGGCATAGCCAGGCTCGTAGAGGAAGACCACGCCTGTGGGGAAGGCGCGGCCGCTGGCATCAAGAGACACATACACCGTGCGGGTGCTGACCAGGCGGTAGCCCGGCACCTGGGCGTCATTGGCGGTGACGGCATTCTGCCCCACTTTAACCGGCACATTGGCGGTGTAAAGGGTCTGGCCGATGCTGGTTCTATAATACACCGGCACGCTGTACTGGGCGCTGGGGGCTACGGGGGCCGGATAGGCCGTGAAAGCCGCCAGGTTTTTGTGCAGGTAGGCGACGGCATTGTCCGGCATCACCAGCTCATAAAAGTCGCCGTTCAGGCCTGTCGTCTGGTAGATCTCACCAGGCCGGGCGGTGGCAGCCACCGGGTAGTTGGTGCCGGGGCCAGACCGCAGGTTGCTGCTGTAGCGGCTGGTGACCTTGATTTCGCCGATGATGGCGGTGCCGTCAGCGGCGGCGGTCAGCGCGAAAGCGCTGGTCCATAACACCAGGGCTAACATGAGGGCCAGGGAGCGCTTCAAGAAATTTTTCATCGTTTTTCACCTCATGG
>CAZSSU010000064.1:0-3243 GCA_964609415.1 uncultured Christensenella sp.
GATGTTGGTGATGCAGTCCTTCTTGCCGGACATGGTGCAGCCATCAGCGTAGGAGAACTGCTCGTGGACGATTTCCTTGATGGACTTATCCTGATAGCCCTCCTCCCGCTCCTTGATGAAGTAGGCGTTCTCCACACAGCGGGTGGCGTCCATGAACACCTTGATGCCCTTAGTCTGGCAGTAGTCATGCACTTCCCGCATGTTCTTCATGGAAACGGGCTGGCCGCCCGCCAGGTTCACGGTGATGGCCAGGCACACATAGGCGATTTTGTCAGCGCCTACTTCGTCCACCAGCGCCTGCAGCTTTTTCAGGTCCACATCGCCCTTGAAGGGCAGCTCCGCCGCCGGGTCATGGGCTTCATCCCGGATGATGTCCCGGAAGATGCCGCCGTTGGCTTCCTGATGGTAGCGGGTGGTGGTGAAATACATGTTGCCGGGCACATACTGGCCGGGCTTGATGGCCACCCGGCTGAGCAGGTTCTCAGCGCCCCGGCCCTGATGGGTGGGGATCACATACTCAAAGCCAAACAGCTCCTGCACCGTTTCCTTCAGGTGGTACCAGTTGCGGCTGCCGGCATAGGCCTCATCCCCCATCATCAGGCCCGCCCACTGGCGGTCACTCATGGCGTTGGTGCCGGAGTCGGTCAGCAGGTCGATATACACATCCTCTGAATCCAGCAGGAAGGTGTTGAAGCCAGCCTTGCGAATCAGCTGCTCCCGCTCCTCCCGGGTGTTCATCTTGATGGTCTCAACGGATTTGATGCGGAAGGGCTCTGCGGGGTAGCGGGTGATGTCAGTCATGGGTGCCTCCTTTGCTTGTCGCGGTTATTGTTCTTTTTTTGTTCTTCTCAATTATACGCCCGAAGCAAGAGAAATGCAACGGCAAAAAGAAATCCGCCCCGCTCATTTATCAGCGGGGCGGAAGAAAGAATTGGTAATGTTTAGCGCTTAACCAGGTAGCACATGGCGCCATTTTCCACCATGACATCCACACTGCGATTGCCCTGGGCATCCACGGTGATGGTCACCTCAGGATAGAGCACCAGGCTGCCATCTGCCCTGATCACCATGATGGCGGCGTTGTCCAGCGTGTCATCGGCCGCGAAGCGCACATGCACCAGTTCGCCAGGCTTGGCGGTGGATACGCTGACTTGGTAGACATCGCTGAGGGCTTGGTCTTTCACCTGCTTTTGTACCTCATCAGGCAGGGTGGTGGTTTCCACGGCCTGGATGCTCACCTGGGTTTCCAGGTTGCCGCTCTTCAGCAGATTTTCCACATCCACAATCACGCTGATGCCCTCCCGCTGGGCGCTGATCTGGCCAAGCCCCTGCTGGGAGGCCGCCTGAATCAGTTCAGGGCTCAGGATCCATTTCACGTCCTTCTTGTTGTCCAGGATTTCCTTGGACTGGGTGGCGGCAATCACCAGGGTTTTCTGACCCGCCTCGCTCTGGGTGGTGCTGATCACGAAGGGCAAATCACGGCTTAAATCATCCACCACCACGCTTTTTGCCAGCTCTTCCACCGGGGTGCCCTGGGGCTGGGTAACAGGGGCAGCAGGCTGCTGCACCGGCGTCACCGGCTTGGTTGTGGGCCTGACAGGCGGCTGCGTGACAGGGGCGGTTGTGGGGGCTGTGGACGGCTTGGGTGATGCTGTCGCAGCGGGTTTTGGCGTTGCCGTGGCCGGGGACTCGGTCACCGCCGCCTTCACCACCTCAAAATCAATGCTCTGCACAGTGTTTCTCCCCACAGCGTCCGTCACCTTGACCCAGATATGCCCTAAGGCAGCGGAAGTGGGCTTAGGGGTGATGCTGAGGCTGGTTAGCGTGGTTTCATCGACTTGCTCACCGTACCAGGACTCCTGCACCTCATCAATATGCCAGCCATAACTGTAGGTATAGGGGGCGGTGCCGCCCTGGGCTTGCCAATTAAAGGAAATGGGGGAGCCGATGGTCGCCTTTGGCGTGCTGGCTTCCAGGCTTAGGCTGATGGCCGGCGCTTCCACCCCGCCTATGATGGTAAAGTTCCTGTAAACCATCCCGGCATGATAGGGCCCCTCGGCTTTGGGGTGCTGAGGCTCGATGATCAGCCGCCCTTTCACCCCAAACTTAGGCGTGAAGGAGGAGGCATTCTGGAATTGATCCACATGAACCAAATGGGTTTCTCCGCTTTCCTCAGTCACTTCCCAGCCTGCGGCCACGGTCCACTCCTCCGGCGCGTTGACCAGGCGGTAGGTGGCGGTGATGGTTTCCCCCACAGCGAGGCTTGTCCGGTCAAGGCTCACCTCGACATAGGCACCCTCCGGCAACACGGGATCCTGGGCCTCGGGGGCCTCCGGATCGGTGGGGGTCTCCCCCTTCACCACTTCAAACAGAAAGCTCTCGTGGACGGTTCTGCCCACGGCGTCCGTCACATCCACGCTGAAATAGCCAGTTGTACCCCCTTGAGGGGTGAGGCTGAAGCTGGTTTCAGTGCTGTTTTCAATCCAATCCCCATCCAGGTATTCCTGCCCCTCCTCGAGACTCCATCCGTATTCATAGGTATAGGGGGCGGTACCGCCCTGAGCCTGCCAGCTAAAGGAGATGGGGGAACCGACGGCCACAGAGCCAGTGCTTTTACTCAGGCTGAGGCTAAGCTCCGGCGTTTCCACGCCGCCGGTGATGGTGAAATCCCTGCTGACAGACCTGTCAGAGGCAGGGGTGGCATCAGGATGGCTCGGCACCAGGGTTAAATCGCCTTTCGCGCCAAACTTGACGGTGATGGAAGAGGATGTTTGCGCAAAGTCTGTTTTGACCGTATGGTATTTGCCATCCATATCGATGATGTTCCAGAAGGCAACCAGCGTCCAGCCCTCAGGCGCGCCCACCAATTGGTAGCTGGCAGTGATGCTATCGCCCACGGCAACGCTCTCTTTATTAAGGCTGAGCTGGATGGTGGCCTCCGCCGGCAAAACAGGATTCGGGCTAACCGGATCTGCCCCAGTGATGGTGAAGCTGCTGGAATCCTGGCTCATGATCAACGCATCATTGGCATCCAACAAAGAAACCGACACAAACCCGGATATACCGTATTTGGGGATGAAGGTCGCGCTGGTTTTCCGCACATCGTTTTGTTCCCCGCTGCTCACATTGGTGTTGAATACAATCCAGCTGGCATGGGTATAGCTGCCTTCCGGCGCATTGGCAACCTCCCAGCTGGCGGTGATGGGTTCCCCCACCGCCACGGTGGATTTATTCAGCGTGATG
>CAZSSU010000064.1:3343-9071 GCA_964609415.1 uncultured Christensenella sp.
GTCCCTTCAGGGCCGGGCGTCTCGCCACCCGCAGGGGCAGTGGTTTCTGTCCCTTCAGGGATCGTAACTTCGCCTGCCGGGGCACCGCCCATCGCAGCAAAGCCCTGGTGCGCAGCCAAACTCATGACAAGCACCAGGCACAATATAACACTCAATAATCTTTTCACGCGGGTTCATCCTCCTGCACAGAGATAACATGCCGTGCCATTATATGATATAACACAAACTATCGCAATCTAAATATGAAATATCCATTGACAGGGAGGCCCCGGCTTTGCTATGCTCATCCCGGATATACAACAATGCATAAAAAACGAGGTCTGCTATGGAAAGTGGCCAGCTGCGCCGGAAAAAAGTTGTGGGGTGGGAACCATTTGTGTTCCTGGGTCTGTTCATCGGTTTCTTCGCCTTGTTTGCCAGCCGGATGGGCCTGGTCAACATGCTGTCCACCCTCATGCAGACAGCCTTCCGGCTGCTGCTGGACACGGTGTTTTACATCACGGCCGTGGCGGTGATGGCAGGCGCCATGGCGGGGCTGCTTCAGGAGTTTGGGGTGGTGGCCCTCATGGATAAGCTGCTCACCCCCCTCATGAAGCCTCTCTTTGGCCTGCCAGGCGCTGCCTCCATCGGCGGCATCACCACCTACCTGAGCGATAACCCCGCCATCCTCACCCTGGCGGCAGATCAGAACTATCGCCGATTTTTCAAAAAATACCAGCTGCCGGCCCTCACCAACTTCGGCACCGGCTTTGGCATGGGGGCCATCATCTCCACCTTCATCCTGGGCCTCTCCGCCATCACCGGGCACAACTATTTCGCCGCCGTTCTGGTGGGAAATATCGGGGCCATTGGCGGCAGCATCGTGTCCACCCGCATCATGCTGCACTTCACCAAAAAGGAGTATGGCAAGGAGGCGGACTGTGAATCAAGCGGCAGCGCCCCAATCGCGCCAGGCTACCGCGCCATCCGGGAGGGGGGCCTGGGCTCCCGCTTTTTAGGCGCCCTGCTTGAAGGCGGCGCCGCCGGGGTCAAAATGGGGGTGGACATTGTGCCCGGCGTCCTCATCATCTGCACCATGGTGATGATGCTGACCGGCTCCCCCAGCGCTGATGGCACTTACACCGGTGCCGCCTATGAGGGCATTGGCCTCCTGCCCGCCATTGGCGAAGCCCTTCAGTTCATCCTGAAGCCCCTCTTTGGCCTGTCCAGCGCCCAGGGCATTGCTGTGCCCATCACAGCGCTGGGCTCCTCCGGGGCCTCCCTGTCCATCATCACCCGGCTGCTCAAAGAAGGCCTGGCCAATCAGCACGACATCGCGGTGTTCACCGCCATGTGCATGTGCATGAGCGGCTACCTCTCCACCCATGTGGCCATGATGGATTCCCTGGGCTGCAAAAAGCTGACCGGCAAAGCCATCCTCTCCCACAGCATTGGCGGCGTCGCCGCGGGGGTATTCGCCCACCTGCTCTACAGCCTGATCAGCCTCATGTAAATTAATTTCAACAAAACTGAAACATTTCAGGCCTTCTGCGCGTCTAATAGATAGAAACGCAGGAGGTTTTTTCATGCGCAAAGGGCAATCAGGCTGGATGATGGCGATTATTTTGTTTGGGCTAGGATCATATTTCTGCGCCCAGGCAGAAGGCGCACTGCCTATTAGCCAACTACGCATCACAACGCCGCCCCTGTGGCAGCAACACTACCCCGCCCAAGGCCAAAGAGCTGAACTAAGGGTTGAAGCGCCAATCATGATGCCTGAGGTGGACACGCTGCCGATTATAACGGTGCGCCGCACAGGCCCCATTGTTACTCCCGGTGCCAATTTGGCACAAAACGCTGAATTTGGACAAATACTTGCCGCAGGCCCTTTTCCAGATGCTGATGTGGTGCGCGGTGTGGCAGGAACTGGTCAAGCGCCAAATAACAACATGACACCCGAGAATGCCGTTGCATTCATCTCAGCGGTTTTAGATATCTATCCCGAATATCGAGGCGCAAGGCTCAGACCCAGCGCCATTCTTGCACAAACCCCAGCCTATACACTGGAAAAGCCTAAAGGAAAACCCCACCAAATCCGCATGGATTTGGTGCAGGATCCCCGGGGAAATTACGCCGCAGCGCTATCCCAGGAATTGCGCGGCATCCCCTACCTGGTTGGCGGCGGCCTATATTACACCAACGCCATCCGATATGAGACTGAAACCCCAACTGTCCCCGCCCTATGGGGGGAAATAACAAGCCCTCAGGAATATCAGATGCGCACCAGCTTGATTCGGGAGACAGGTATATTACAACAAGATACGCCCATTATCCCCTTTTCTACAGCCAAAGCTCTTTTTGAAACCTGGATAGAGGCCGGGAAAATTCACAGTGTGCACCGGGTGGCGCTGGGCTATATGGCCCAGAATGACCCTCAGGCCCTGGGCCAATCCTTTGTTCTCGTCCCGGTGTGGGTGCTGTATGGCGACATCAGCACATCCCCTGGCCACAAGCGCCCAAGGGACTTTTGGGATGAACACCCGGAGCTGCAGCGCGAGGTATACCGCAGAGAAATGGAATACCGCGTGCTCGCAGTGGATGCACGCCATGGTTTGATCATAGACTGGTCTGATAAAAAACCTGATCGTCTGGACTACAAGCCCTGAACCCCCTTGATTCACCTGACTTTTTATCCATTGTTAAGCAAATGCTTGACAGTTCTCTGAAACAGGCGTATGATGCTATTAAGCAATTGCTTCACGCTTGATCAAGCCGCAGGAGGTTCCCCATGGAAGACACACAGAAACTATCCCTCAGCGATGTGGAATGGCACATCATGAACGCCCTGTGGAAACTGGGCGAGCCCACCCTCAGCCAGGTGGTGGAAGCGGTCAGGGAATTCGGCTGGACAAAGCACGCCGTCTTCTCCTTCCTGAAACGCCTGGAAAACAAAGGCGCTGTGGCCAATGACACAGGATTCAGGCCCAGCCGCTACCGGGCCCTCATTAAACAGGAAACGGCCATCCACCAGGAAACCAAATCCATCCTGAACCGCGTGTTTAACGGTGACTTGATGCTCATGATGACAAGCGCCGTAGGCACCGGCTCACTTAGCGAAGAAGAAGCCCAGGAGTTGATCCGGCTGATTGAAAAGGCGGGTGAATAGCATGTCCATCATCATGGAAATGGCGCTGCAAAGCGGGCTGTTTATCCTGCTGCTCCTGGCCTTACGGCCCCTCATCAAGAAAAGGATGACTGCCCTTAGCCGCTATGCCCTCTGGGCCATCCCGGCAGCCAGGCTAATCATCCCCGCCTCCTTCAAGTCCGTGCTGGGGCTGTGGCAGCACGTGCCCGCCCCGCAAACCCTCCTGCCCCGGGGCCTGATGACCCCGCTTCTGCCGGCCAGCCCCCTCATGCCCAGTCTGCCGGCGCCTGAAACCAGCGAAGTGCTGGCCTCAACCCCCATCGTCCAGGCCTGGACAATGCCTGTCCAATCAATCCTCACGCTCATCTGGCTTTCCGGAAGCCTGGTGATGCTCCTTCTCTTCATCCGGGTGAACCTGCGGTTTTACCGCAGCATGAAAGGGGCCGTTGCCGTAGGCGGCATCGCTTCCCCCATCCCCGTGATGCTGGTGACCAAAAACATTTCCCCCTGCCTGGCAGGGTTCATCAAACCCCGCATTCTGATGCCCGGCCATGTGCTGGCATCCCCTGAACTGACCGATATGGTTCTCCTCCACGAGCTGACCCATTACCGGCACCAGGACCATCTCTTCACAGTCTTCAGAAGCCTGCTGCTCATCCTCTGGTGGTGGAACCCCCTTTGCTGGGTGATGGTTCACTTAAGCCAGGTGGATTGTGAGGCTGCCTGTGATGAAGGGGTGATCCGCCGCATGACGCTTGCCCAGCGCAAGGATTATGGCAAAAGCCTGGTGGCGCTCCTGCGCAGCCAGCACACAAACCCCGCCATCCTCTTTGCGGGCACCGCCATGAGCGGCAACAAAAAAATCATCAAGGAGCGTATCACCATGATCGCCAATTGGAAACAAAAAGGCCGCCTGCTAACCCTGGCCGCCGTTATCTGCCTTGCCATTCTGGTTCCCTTCCTGTTCACCTCTGCCCAGAGCGGCCCGCTCCCCATGACAGAAGAGGCCGTCATGGCCCGCCGCTACGCCAACTTCACTGGCGACGAACTGCTCCGCGCCCTGCGCGCGCTGAACCTGGCCCAGGGCAATGAAGGCATGCCCATCTCCGCCCCCTGGGAAGAAGCGGCCCAAAAGGCAGCCGATGCCCTCAAGGGCAAGCTGGCTGAATTGCAGAAAGAGCCCGATCCCCTCAAATGGGCCGAAGCCGACCGGGCCGCCCTTCTTGACATCCTGGCAGAGCAGGGCCTCATCGCCCTTCCTGAAAACCTTGCCACCGCCCAAAAGGCCCAGCTGTTTACCGACCTGGTAAGCACGTTTGAAAGCCCGGATGATGACGAGGCGGAAGAAGAAACCTGGGGCGACCTGTGGGTGCAAACCTATACTTCCCCCGAATTCCGCAGTGTCAAGGGCAAGGTGGATTTCAAAAAGGAATGGGCCCCCAAGGTGGAAGAGCTGTTAAAATCGGGTGTGCCCCTGCCTGAAAATGGCGACCTTCGCCACCTGCTGAGCCTGGACTTCCAGCTGCCCGCCCAAGGCAGCCTCCCCGAGGCAGACGCCCTGGCAAAGGCCAAAGCCGCTATCCTGGACAACAAGGGCTGGAAAGCGGAGGAGCTGGACAACTTCCGCCTGTGGAACACCGCCTACCTGCTGGAAAAAGACGGCACCCCGGTCTACTGGTTCTCCTTCTCCTGGGATGAGGAGAAGCTCATCGCCCAGGGCAGCCTGGACGCGCTGGAAGCCAAGCGCATGAACAAGGCCTACCCCATGGTATTGACCGTGAAAATTGACGCCAACACCGGTCATCTCTACCGCCTGGTCGAATCCTTCGACCTGGAAACCCCCCTTAACCGCACCATCTGACCTGCCTTGCCGATAGAAAGGGAGGGGGCAAGCCTCCAAGCCCCCTCCCCGACCTGCCAAAGAAAGGAATCCGCCATGAAACGCCTGCTATGCCTCCTGACAGCCTGCCTCCTGGCAGCCGCCTGCCTGCCCGGATGGGCGGAAAAAGCCGCCTTTGAGGGCACGGTTTTTGTGGGGGATTCCATTATGCAGCAGATTGGCCGCTACCGCCTGGAGCAGTCCGGCCGGGGCAATCCAGTGCTGGACGAGGCGCGCTTCCTCACCATTTCCAGCTATTCCCTCTACCAGGGCAGCCGCGTAACCCCGGCCAAGCACAAGCCGGCCCCCCGGCTCAGGGGGGAGCGGGTCAGCCTGGCCAACGGCCTGCACATCATGGAGGCCAAGCGCGCCTTTGTGATGCTGGGCATGAATGACGAGGCCGGGTCCGACCTGAACAGCCACATGCTCCTCTACCGCCGGCTGATAGAGCGCTGCCTCAAGCGCAACCCGGACCTGACCTTCATCGCCCTCTCCGTCACCCCCATCACCAAGACCGCCCAAACCAAAAAGCTAAACCAGGAAAACTTCAACGCCTTCAACGCCGCCCTGGCCTCCCTTTGCGGGGAATTGGGGGTGAGCTACCTGGATGTGGCCACGCCGCTGATGGATGAAGAAGGCTTTTTACGGCCGGATTTCAGCTCTGACAACCGGGTGCACCTGAGCAAGACAGGCATGGAGGTGTTTGTCAAAACCATTGAGGATTA
>CAZSSU010000065.1:0-8989 GCA_964609415.1 uncultured Christensenella sp.
CGATGGTACTTGGCTGGAAACGGCCCGGAAGAGTAGGTCGCCGCCGGTTCCCAACTAAGACACTCCACTTCGGAGTGTCTTTTCTAATAATACGATTAAAGAGGCGTTGGTGTGATGACAAGCATGGACAGCAAAAGAAATTCTGAAAAGAGCGTGCTGGCGACGATGATCCTGATCCATTGCAAGGCCAAGCACGGAAGCCGGGGTGGACTTTGCCCCGATTGTGCAGAACTGATGCGCTATGCATGTCAGCGTCTTGATGCCTGCCCGCGGATTGCTGAAAAGACATTTTGTTCCTCCTGTCCCAGGCCATGCTACCTCCCGGAGATGCGGGACAGGATTCGTCAGGTGATGCGGTATGCGGGGCCGAGGATGCTCTTTTACCACCCGATGACCATGCTCAGGCATTTGTTTCAGATCAAGAAAAAGCTGTGGCAATAAAAACTCCCGCCAAGCGTGATGACGGGAGCTGAAAAGAACAGAGTCTATTTCTGGAAATCAACCTTCATAGACGCTGCCAGTGATGGCGTGGAGAGTTGCCAGCCTGGCAAAGCAGGTGGTTTTGCCCTGCATGGTGCCGCCATATAGCTGGGGGTAGCTATTGTTGAAGAAGCCGCCCATGTCGTTACCAATCATGTAAAGGCCCTTCACCGGGACATCGTCGGCATCCACCGCTTCCAGATTTAGGTTGACCCTGACCCCGTTCATGGTGGACAGCAACCAGGACCCTATGGCAATGCCATAAAAGGGCGCTTTACGGATGGGGGTGAGATTCTTTTTCTGTTTGCCGAAGTCTTCATCCATGCCTTTGTCACACAGCGCATTATAGCGTTCAACGCTTTTCAGGCAAGCTGCCACTGCTTCCTCGTCCATGCCAAGTTGGCGGGATAAATCCTCAATGGTTTCTGCCTGCTTCAGTTTGCCGCTGGCCAGGGCGTTTTTCATGAAGGCGTTGTAGAACTCCTCCTCGCTCTTGCAAGGGAACATGCCGGGGAGCACTTCTGAATTGCGGGCACCGGGCACGGCCACCACACGGGAGCAGATGGTGGAATGGAAGGCGTTAACGTCCGACCAGTAGTTGGCGTCGAAAATCTGATAGCAGAAATGGCCGGGCTGGCGCGTCCAGGAGTTGATGTGGAAGTCATAAGGCACATCCTCATTGGCAAAGCGCTCGCCTTTTTTATTGACATTCAGCCAGGGCTGGCTGCCAGGCCACCAGATGTCGCTGAGCCCCGCGTCATAAGGCTCGCCCGTGCGGTGCTCCAGGTTGATGGCGGCCCGGTCAAAGGCGCAGCCGCCGGCGTGGTTGCGGTCGATATCTGCGCCGCACCACATGGCCATCTTGATGCCGTCCCCCTGGGCAAAGGCACAGCCCAGGTTGTTGCAGATGACGTTTTTGTCCCGGTAGTTGAGGGCATCCATCATCTGGGTGTTGCCGCCGTAGCCGCCGGTTGAGAGCACCACACCCTTGGCGGCATTGACCTGGATAAATTTGCCGTCGGCGTTGCGCTTGACGATGATGCCGGTGACCCTGCCATCCTCCCCCTGGATGAGCTGCATCGCGGTGTGCTCGAAGAGCTTGGTGACGCCGTAGTCATCCGCATAGGAAACCCAGACGGGGTTGGCAATCTGGCTGCCCATGATATTGGGGCCCAGCTCCTTGAACTCGCCCTCATACACGGTGTGGGTCTGCACCTTGTTCATGTAGAGTGTATCTTTCATATCAGTTTCTATGAAGGTGTTGACGCCTTTCTTGGCCATCATGTCGATGTACCAATCCATGGTGCGTCCGGATTCGTTCACCCATAAGGCAATCAGGCGCTGATCCACCTCATAGCTGCCATAGCGGCACTGGTCGTTGATGATCTCGTTGAGCTCTTCCTGGGTGTATTCGATGCCGTATTTTTCCTTCATCAACTTGGTGTTGTAGGCGCCAATTTCGCCTGCCCAGGTGATGGGCCCAGCGTTTTTCTCCACCCACACCACCTTGGCACCCAGATCAGCCGCTGAGATGGCTGCCACACAGCCGCCGTTGCCAGCACCCACCACTACGATGTCCGTCTCCAGGGTTTCCGCGATGTCGGTGATGGGGTCAGGCTTTTTAAAATATTCTTCATCATACCACTTGGTCTTTTCTTTTTCAGCGGGGGCATTGGGATCAACATAGGGCACGCCCATGGCCTGGGCGATACATTTGCCCACGGCTTCCTTTACGCCATTAGAGGTCATGGTGGCGCCAGCCACCGCGTCAATCTCTGCCTTTTGGCCGGTCATGATGGCGGATTTAAGGGCATCTTCAGCTGCAGTGCCAATGCCAGGGGTTTCTTTGGACAAATCCAACACCACATCGGTGATGCTGGTCTCGTCAAAGGTCATGGTGACAGATACTGTGTCAAAACCCTTGCCGGTGGCAGTGTAGCTGCCGGGTGTGTACTTGGGGCTTTCTGCCTGGGCATTGAGCATATTCATGCCAAGGCCCATGGCGCCAATGGCTGCCGCGCCTGCGCCTGCACGCGCTAAAAACTCCCTGCGACTGATATCTTTTTTCATGTTGTGTTGTCCTTTCCATTTGTATTATATAAGGGCGACAGGAATATAAATACATTCTAACAGGGTAACGATGCAAGGTCAATCATATTAGGCAATTTTGTGATATTTTGTGCGGAAAATGTTTGCTTTTTGGGGATGGTTTATGGTATTATCTTTTTTGCGACGTCAGGCGGTCCGCTGTATCCATTGGGAGCAAGAACGCCTCAGGCAAGGAGGAAACCGAAATGAGCGAGATTATCAAGAGCATTGAGCAGCAGCAGCTGCGCACAGACCGCCCGGTGTTTAACGTTGGTGACACGGTGCGCGTGTTTGTGAAGGTGGTTGAGGGCAGCCGCGAGCGCCTGCAGGCCTTTGAGGGCACCGTCATTGCCAAGCGCAATGGCTCCAACCGCGAGACCTTCACCGTCCGCCGCGTGTCTTATGGCATCGGCGTGGAGCGTACATTCCCGCTGCATTCCCCCCGGGTTGACAGCATCGAAGTGGTGCGCAAAGGCCGTGTGCGCCGTGCGAAACTCTACTATCTCCGCGATCGCCAGGGCAAGGCTGCCAAAATCAAGGAAGCCGCCTGGGTCAAGCCCCAATAAGGGACACACAAGAAGCAAAAAACCGTCTGCTGAGGCAGGCGGTTTTTTGGATGCGAAGGGCCTTATTCCCAGAGCAGCTGCGGTAAATGAGGCGCGGCTTTCAGGGCCGCCTTGCTGGGGTTTACCCAGAAGGGATTCCCAGTCAGGGTGAGCACGGGCAAATCGCTTTTGCTATCACCATAGGCACAGGAAGCTGGCCAGTCGGGGGTGATGTGCTGCTCTTCCAACCATTGCTTCACCTGGCGGGGCTTTTCATCCCCCCTGACATTGGTGAGGACGCGATGCTGTTTGTCTGTTGTGGTGGCCAGCACCGCGTCAAGCGGCAGAAACTCTTTGATATGCGATAAGTAACAGGCGGGGGAGGCGGAAACTAAAAGCACAATGTTCCCATTCAGGTGATGCTCCTGCATTTTTTTGAGTGCCGCGGGGAAAATGCGGGGGACAAGTTGTTTTTCAACAAATTCCTGGCCTAAGGAGGCGATCTGTTGATCATCAAGCGCCCGCAGCGGAGACAAGGCCTGGCTTTTGGTCTTCTCGACCGGGAGAAGGCGGAGGAGCCAGAGCAGGGTGCTGCCCAGAATGACCAGCAAACGCGGAAAAGTGATCAATTTCTTTTCCCACATGAAGCGCACGAAGTCAGATATGCTGTCCCCGCGCACCATGGTTTTGTCAAAGTCAAAAATTGCCAAGCGCCTGCTGTCCATGCCGCCTCCAGAGTGGTTTTATGATACTGTATCACGCGATCTTGCGAAGCGTCAATCAAGGGGCTTGAGCAAGATATTCAAAAAGCGTTTGCAGGTTGACATTTTTCCCTGTAATAGTCTATAATAACCAAGCCGTAGGGGCATGGTGTAATGGTAACACGTGGGTCTCCAAAACCTTTGTTGAGGGTTCGAGTCCTTCTGCCCCTGCCAAGCAAAAAGCCTTGAATCATTGATGATTCGAGGCCTTTTTTTATGCCAAAATGGGTGTTTGACCCTTTATGTAACCCTTACAGCTTGATAACACCCTTTGCTATCCGGGTGGCAGTTGTTACATCATCTCCAAGGCGGAGAGCATTATACTAAGATTGTTATATAAGATCGATTACAATTGATTGGAGTGGAGAATATCCGAAATGTGCGCCTTGAACTGCCTGTTGTAGGCCTCTGCCTGGGCTTTTTCCGGGGCCTCGGCATAGAAGCGCAGGAGGGGCTCGGTGCCGGAGAAACGGCAGACGACAAAGCTGTCGTCGGTGAAATACACCTTGCAGCCGTCTAGGTTGGACACGCGCTGGATGGGCTGGGAGAAGTCAGGCAGCTGGCAGGCGTCCATCAGCGTTTTCTGAAGCTTTTCTTTTTGCTCTAGGCTGACAAGCATGTTGTCCTCAGCCGTATAGTGGCGGCCCAGCCGCTGATACAGCTCCTCCAGGATGTCGGAGGGGCTTTTTTTGAGCGCGCACAGCGCTTCCACCAAAAGGGCCGCGGCATAGACCGAATCCTTGCCAAGGATGTGGCCGCGCACGGTGAGCCCGCCTGAGGATTCGCCGCCCAGGACGGCGTCTGTTTCCTCGATTTTGCGGGAGATGTGCTTGAATCCCACCGGCACCTCATGGCAGGTTTCGCCAAAGGAGGCGGCTAGCTTGTCCAGCATGTGGGTGGTGGAGATATTGCGCACCACCGGCCCCTTCCAGCCCCGGTGTTCGTGGAGATAGTAATAGAGGATCACCAGGATCTCATCGGCGGTGATGTAGCGGCCGTTTTTGTCGATGATGCCCAGGCGGTCGCCATCGCCATCAAAAGCGATGCCCAGGTCATAGCCTTGAAAGGCCACCTTCTGGCGCAGCTCATTGAGGCTTTTTTCGCTGGGGGCGGGGGTGTGGCCGCCAAAGTAGGCGTCCCGCTCAAAATTGATGTGATCCACGGTGCAGCGGGCGGTGTATAGCAACACCATCAGTGGGTAAGCGCCAGAGCCGTGCATGGGGTCAAACAGGATGCGCGGCCCGCGCTCGCGGATCAGATCCATGCGGATGCGGGACTGGATGCTGTCAATAAAATCGTTGAAGGGGTTTTTGGGATAAGCAATCAAACCCTGCGCTTCCGCTTGAGCAAAGGGCATGGTTTTGGGCTGTCTGCTGGCGGATGTGATGGCTGCAATGAGCGCTTCCAGGCGGTCGGTCACAGATTCCTGGGCGTCGCGGCCGCCATCCACAATCAGCTTGATGCCATTATAGGTGGGCGGGTTATGGCTGGCGGTCACCTGCACCCCAAAGTGCAGCGCCTTTGCCTGCACGGTGTGCATTACCAGGGGGGTGGGGGCGGTGCGCTTCATGAACCAGACGGGGATGCCATTGGCGCAGAGGGTTTCGGCCACCCAGCGCGCCGCGTCATAGGAGAGAAAGCGGCGGTCAAAGCCGATCATGACGGGCTTTTCCTGCTTGCCCTCCTGGATAATCATGTCAGCCAGCGCTTGTGCCACGAGGCAAACATTGTCATAGATAAAATCCTTGCCGATAATTCCCCGCCAGCCGCCGGTGCCAAATGTGATCATGATGTTCCCCTTCTTCACTTTTCTCGTTTCAGTATAGCACAGCCGGCTTAGGGGGATTGGGCTTTCCATATTGTTTATATCTTGTATTCGCGATGCGCTTGATTTATGATAGGGGCAAAGATAAGGCTGAATACCATGCACAGGAGGCAATGGGATGTCAAAGAACTATCGCTCGGCATTGGTTGGCGTCTTTGGCGATCCGGTGGATGAGAACCCCACCGGTGTCATGGAGGAGGCCGCCTTTCGGGCGGCGGGGCTTGATTACCGATACCTCACCATTCGCGTAAATAGGGAGGATCTGCCGGCCGCCATCCAGGCGGTGCGCGCCTTTGGGATGCGGGGCATCAACCTGACCATCCCGCACAAAATCGCCGTTATCCCGCTGCTTGACGCGTTGACTGAGGCAGCGGAGATTATTGGCGCTGTGAATACCGTGATCAACGAGCAGGGCAAGCTCATCGGGGAAAACACAGATGGCAAAGGGATGCTGGTGTCCTTTGCGAACCATGGCTGCCAGGTGAAAGGCAAACATCTGGTGATTCTGGGGGCGGGCGGTGCGGCCCGGGCCATCGCGGTGGAAGCGGCGCTGGCAGGCGCCAGGAAGATCACGGTGATCAACCGCACGGCGGATAAAGCCCGGGAGCTGGCGGAGATGATTGCCCGCCGCACAGGCGTGGAGGCAGAAGCGCTGCCTTTAACCAGCGGGATGCCGGTGCCCGGGGATACGGACATCCTGGTGAACGGCACCTCCATTGGCCTGTACCCTGATGTAGATAGCCGACCTGACATTGACTATCAAAGCATCAGCCCCCGGATGGTGGTGAGCGATGTGGTGTTCAATGACCCCAACACCCGTTTCCTGCAGGCAGCCGCTGATAGGGGCGCCCAGACCATCAATGGCCTGGGGATGCTGGCCCAGCAGGGCGCTGTGAACTTCAAGCTGTGGACCGGGGTGGAAGCGCCCCTTCAACTGATGGAAGATACCTTGAAAGAAGAATTTGGCCTGAAATAAGGCGGGAGGGCATGTGTTTCATTCACAGACAATAGAGCATGTGGTGCTTGATGGAAAATCCCTGAAGCTGGCTGACCTGGTGGCGGTGGCGCGCTATAAGGCGAAGGTGGCAATCGCGCCTGAGGCGGTGAACCTGATGGCCCAGGCCCGGGCCCAGGTGGAGGGCATCCTCAAAAAGGGTGAACCGGTGTATGGCATCAACACCGGCTTTGGCGCGTTCAGCCAGGTGCCGATTTCCGCCGGGCAGGTGGATCAGCTGCAGACCAACCTGATTATCAGCCACGCGGTGGGCTGCGGGAAGCCGCTGCCTGAGGATAGTGTGCGGGGGATGCTGCTGCTGAGGGCCAATGCTCTCTGCCAGGGGCATTCGGGCATACGGCCCCAGGTGGTTCAGCTGCTGGTGGATATGCTCAACGCCGGCGTTCACCCGCTGGTGCCGGAGCAGGGTTCCCTGGGGGCTTCGGGGGACCTGGCGCCCCTGGCCCACATGGCCCTGGTGCTGATGGGGAAGGGCGAGGCAGTTTATCAAGGGGAAAAGATAACAGGCGCAGAGGCGCTGGCGCGTGCCGGGCTTGCCCCGGTGCAACTAAAAGCCAAGGAAGGGCTGGCGCTTATCAACGGCACCCAGATGATGGGGGCGGTGGGCGGCCTGGCCCTGGCCGATGCCTTGCGCGCTTCCTGGCTGGCGGATATCACAGCCAGCCTCACCATGGAGGCGCTGCAGGGCTTGCCGGCCGCCTTTGACCCGCGCATCCACGCACTCAGGCCCCATCAGGGCCAGGCGCTGGTGGCCAAAAACATCCGGCTTCTGTGTGCGGACAGCCAGATGGTGGACGCGGCGGAGCCGCCGCGCGTGCAGGATGCTTACACCCTGCGCTGCGTGCCCCAGGTGCATGGGGCGGTGCGGGATGCCCTTTGCCATGTGCAGTCTGTCATGGAGACGGAATTCAACGCCGTGACTGACAACCCCCTGCTGTTCCCAGGTGAGGGGGATGTGCTCAGCGGCGGCAACTTCCATGGGGAGCCCCTGGCGCTGGCGCTGGATTATCTGGGTATTGCCGCGGCGGAGCTGGCCAACATCTCCGAACGGCGGCTGGAGCGCATGGTGAACCCCCAGCTCAATGGCGGCCTTCCTGCCTTCTTGGTGGCAGACGGCGGACTTAATTCCGGCATGATGATTGTTCAATATGCGGCAGCGGCTTTGGTGAGTGAAAACAAAGTGATGGCCCACCCGGCCAGCGTGGATTCCATCCCCTCGTCTGCCAACCAGGAGGACCATGTATCCATGGGCGCTCACGCCGCCAGGAAAGCCAGGCAGATTGCGGATAACACCTTGTCCGCCTTGGCCTATGAGCTTTTGGCGGCTGCCCAGGCCACGCAGCTGCGGGGCGGGCAGCCCTCCCCTGTGCATCAGGAACTGATTGGCTTGATCCGGGAGCGGGTGCCCTTCATGACTGAGGACAGGGAGCTGCGTCAGGACATCGTTCAAATGAACGCCTTGGTGCGGGAAAACAGGCTGATCGACCTGGTGGCGGAAAGGGTGCCGGGGTTTGTTTGAGGTCAAGCGATGCGTCTCTTAACAATTTTGATAGCGCTCCTCTTGCCTTTTTCATCGTTCTCAACCGATGAGAGCCAGGATTATTTTGGCCGTTATCAAACCGCACTGGTGCGGGGTGACCAAGCGGAAGTCGCGAAAATCAAAGGCGAGATGCCAGGCGCGCTCTGGCCGGCACTGGATGACGGCAAGTGGGGCTATATCAATCGCTTAGGGGAATGGGTCATCCCGCCCCAGTATGACAATGCCTATTATTTCGTGGATGCAACCACGGCCCTGGTGTGCGTGGAGGGCTTATGGGGCTCAATTAACCGCCAAGGCCAATTCATCGCAAAACCCCAGTGGCAGCTTGATAGTCACTTTGATATTGACTACCTGTCAGATGATTGGCTATTCACCGATCTTGAGGGCAGATGGCTTGGCTTTAACGGAAAAACAGGGAATTTCGTCACCAGCGTGGAATACGACCACAACATGTCGAATACTTTTGGCGCGGACTCCATCACCGCCTACGACAACGAGGAGAGCCGTTACCGCTTTTATGATGTTGAGGGCAAGGAGTTTTTAAGCAGTATTGTTTTTTCATACGCTGAACCCTTTAATGAGGACGGCTATGCGCTAGTTATCTATGAGGGCAGCGATGATTATTGCCTGATTGACCGCAGCGGCGGCATTGTGAAAAACCTGGGTGAATCTGGCGAAACGGAGCTGTTTCCCGAAAAGCCGAACCTGCTCTTTAAGTATCCAAACGCTGCAAAG
>CAZSSU010000066.1:0-8950 GCA_964609415.1 uncultured Christensenella sp.
GCGTCCACGCCTCCCGGGAGAAGGCCCAGGTTTCCTCCCTGGACGCCCAGGATGATGAGGGGATGAAGTTTTTTGACCACCTGGGCCGGGACGAGCGGGGCTATGAGGATTTTGAGGTGCGGGAAGACCTGCGCCAGGCCCTGGTTTCGCTGTCAGAAGATGAGCGGCATCTGATCAAGCTCCGCTTTCAGGAGCAGCTGTCCCAGCAGGCCACCGCCAAGAAAATGCAGCTGACCCAGATGCAGGTGTCCCGTATGGAACGCCGGGTGCTGCGCACGCTTAAAGACGTGATGCAGGCGGTGTGAGTAAAATTAAAAAAGCGCCCCGACAGCTGATCGCCCAGCAGCTGCTCCAGCTGGGGCTGGCGGAGGACGCCAGGGAGGTATCAGCCCTGATCATGGCCGGCAAGGTGCTGGTCAATGACCAGCCTGCGAAGCCTGGCATGAAGGTATCCGCCGATGACATCATCCGCATCCGGGGCAGCCAGTCCCCCTATCTGGCCAAGGGTGGGCTGAAGCTGGCAGGCGCCTTCAATGCATTTGGTGTTGATCCCACTGGCATGGTATGCCTGGACGCCGGCGCCTCAGCCGGCGGGTTTACCGATTGCCTCATCAAGCATGGGGCTCAAAAAGTCTACGCGGTTGACGTGGGCTTTGGACAATTGCTGGGCAGCCTCCGGCAAAACCCCCGGGTGGTGAACCTGGAGCGCACCAACCTGTCAGCGCCGGAACTGCTTGATTTGTCCCCCCGCCCCAGCCTGGCCACCTGTGATTTAAGTTACCTCTCCCTCAGGGAAGCGGTGCCCATCTATGGAAACATCCTGGGGGGCCAGGGCAGGCTCATCTGCCTGGTGAAGCCCCTGTTTGAGGTGGATGACGCCTATGCCAGGCGCACCGGGCACATCGCGGATGAAGCTTACGCGCCTATGCTGGCGGATTTGGCGGATTACCTGAACAACCTTCCTGGGGTTAGCGTGATGGATGTCTGCGCCAGCCCAGTCACTGGCCACGCGGGCACCATTGAGTTCTTTTTCCACATCGTTTTTAATCATAAGGGAAGCAAACCCGCCCTGCACGACGCCATCGCAGATAGCGTCAGAGCGGCCCTTCACAACAAGAAAAAGCCACGGGAGAATGCGGATGTTTAACCTGGACGAGCAGGCCAAGGTATTTGGCATCACAGCGGTGGAAAACCTGTTTTTCACCGAATACCTGCCTGATGCCTCCGGCGACCAGGTGAAGGTGTACCTGCTGGGGCTCTACCACAGCCACCAGGGCACGCCTGATTATTCTCTCAAGCAAATGGCCCAGGAGCTGAGCCTGGACGAGTCCCAGGTGGAAGCAGCCTTGCGCTTTTGGGAGCGCAGGCGCCTGGTGGAAAGGGTAAGCGACAAGCCCCTCCAATATGTCTATCACAGCCTGGGCCAGCGCCTTCTCACCGGGCAGGATGGCATGCAGGAGGACCGCGCCTTCATCCTCTTTAACGACGCGGTCTATGCCCAGTTTGACGGCAGGCGCAAGCTGCGCCCGGGGGACATTGCCCTGGCCTATGAATGGGTGCAGGATTTGGGCCTGCCCCAGGAAGTGGTGCTGATGCTGCTCAACTACTGCGCCGACACCCGGGGCAGCAGTTTTTCCTTCAAAAGCGCCCAGCCGCTGGCGGTGGCCATGCGGGAAGACGGCGTGATGACGCCGGAAGACGCGGAGAATTACCTCAGCCACTCCAAGCGCACCCACCAGGGCGCCCGGGCGGTGCTCAGCCAGTTTAACCTGCGCAGGCTCCCCACAGAGCCGGAGCTGGCCCTCTACCGCAAATGGAGCCAGGAATGGGGCTTTGATGAGGCGGCTATCATCGCCGCCTGCCAGGAGACCGTATCAGCCAACCACCCCTCCTTCTCCTACCTGGACCGGATATTAGACCGGCTCCACCGCCAGGGGAACACCAGCGCGGCCGCTGTGGCGGGCAAGCTGGAAGAGGACACCCGGGACGCGGAGCAGCTCAAGCAGGTGCTGGAGATTCTGGGCGTATCCAGCCAGCTCACCTTCACCGTGCTGCCGGCCTACCGAAGCCTTTTGGCCTCCTTCCCCCATGACATGATTGTGCTGGCCGCCCGGGCTGTGCAGGCAAGGCGGGGCACCTTTGAGGATTTGGAGCCCAGGCTAAGCGCCTGGAAGGGCCGTGGCTTACATGACGGAGCGGCGGTCAGGGAGCATTTGACGGCGCTGAAAGCCTATCAACCCGCCATGTTCCAGGTGTTTGAGCTGTCCGGACAGGAGGGCAGGCCCGGCGAACAGGACCTGCTGCGCTACCGTGCCTGGCGGGAAGCAGGCCACAGCGACGCCCTGATTCAGGAGGCGGCCAGCCAGGCCCGATCCAGCAAGCAGAAATTAAGCTATATCGACAAGGTGCTCTCCTCCTGGCAAAAGGAGGGCATCAACACCGCCGAAGCTGCCCGGGCCAAAGCCCCGGCACAAGCGGCCCAGGGCGGCAAAAAAGTCAGCGCCCAGCAATACAAGCAGCGGGAATACAGCGATCAGGATTTCCCATCCGATATAGACTGGTTGGAGATAGCGAGGAAAGACAGTGGCCAATGAAGCCTTGGGCCAGGCCTTGCAGGAATGCAAAGCCCGGCATCTGAAAAATGAGCAGGAGGAGCAGCGCCGCCTGGAAGAAGCGGTGGCTCTGCGCCCTGAAATTGGGGAATTGAACGAGGCCAGGCGGGAGGATATCCTCAGCGGCCTGCGCCTTGCCATGGCTGGCGTGCACCCGGGCGACATTGAGGAGCGCACCCGCGCGCGCAACCAGCGCATCCGCGAACTGCTAAATGATGCAGGGCTGGCTGAGGATTACCTGGCCCCGGTCTACCAGTGCGAGGCCTGCCATGATTCGGGCTATGTGGGCGAAAACCCCAAAACCCTCTGCCAATGCGTCATCAAGCGCTACCACCAGCTGCTCTCAGGCGGCCTGGACAGCCAGGATGGCCCCAGCTTCGCCCGTTTTGACCTGTCGGTGTTCCCGGATACCCCCCTTGAAAACTCCGATGTCACCCAGCGTATGCTGATGCAGGCCTTGAAAGCCCGCTGTCAGGATTATGCTTCCGGCCTCATCGAGGGAACCGGGAAGCTCAACCTCCTCCTCCACGGCCCCAGCGGCCTTGGGAAAAGCTATCTGCTGCGCTGCGTGGCCAAGGAAGCAGCCGATCAGGGGATGATCACCCTGACCCTCAGCGCCAACAGCCTCATCAACCAGATTCGCCAAGCCTATTTCAGCTATCAGCCCGATGAGGTGGATCAGCCTTATTATGATGTGCCGCTGCTTCTTATTGATGACCTGGGCATCGAGCCCAAATGGGAAGGCATCACCATCGAGCAATTATTTGCCCTCCTGGAGCACCGCATTAACAACAATAAGCCCACCGTGCTCTCCACCAACCTCTCCCCCAAGGAGCTACAAGCCCGGTATTCCGAGCGCATCTCCTCCCGCCTGTTTGACAGGCGGCTAAGCCTGGTGTTGCCCTTTAAGGGGCGGGATATCCGCTTAATCGCCAGAGAATAGGCTTCCTTAATGTGCCCCTGGCCGCTTCACCCCGCGGCCACTTCCTCTTAGCAAAGCCTCTTTCCGGGCGATCATCTCCTGCACCCGGGCGATGTAATGTTCCGGATCCTTCACATTGGGCGCGCGCAGGATGCGGGCGCCGTTTTCATACACCCACTTGGAGATGCCCCCGGCCCCCAGGGCCAGCACGCTCCCGCTGTCCTCCATCATATCCATATTATACAGGCACTCGTGGCCAGGCTTGGCATAGCCCACATTTTCCAGGTTGCCCGCCATGTGCTTCTGGCGGTAGAGGTAATAGGGCTTCATCCCCATGGCGCTTGCCGCCTCCCGGGCTTTTCGCACCATCTGGTCCACCGCCGCTTCCTTGGGCGTGGTTTCACCCAAGCGGTACATGTCGCTTGAGCGCTTGAGGCTTAAGGTGTGCACGGTGAGGGATTCGGGCGAAATGCCCCTGGCCCAGGCCAGGGTTTCCTCAAACATCCCCGCGTCCTCCCCGGGCAGGCCTGCGATCAAATCCATATTGATGTTGTGAAAGCCCATCTCCCGGGCCAGGGCATAGGCCGCCTCCGCCTGGGCACGGGTGTGCCGGCGGCCGATGGCCATGAGGGTTTCATCGTGCATGGTTTGGGGGTTGATGGAAATACGGGTGGCACCATGGGCTTTGATAACCCTTAGTTTTTCAGCGCTGATGCTGTCTGGCCGCCCGGCCTCCACCGTCACCTCCCCGGCTTTTGCAATCATGGGCTGTGCCGCTGTCAGCACCTGGTCCATGAGTCCTGCCGGTAGCGCGGTGGGGGTGCCGCCGCCCACATAAACAGCCCGCACATGAAGCCCCTCATCCTCCACCATCCTGCATACAGCCTGGGTTTCCCGGATCAGGGCCTCCACATAGGGCGGGAGCAGCCGCCCATCCCCCACCTGAGAGCTGATAAAGCTGCAATAGCGGCAGCGGGTTTCGCAAAAGGGGATGCCGATGTAAATGCCCACATCCTGCTCTGTGGCAGCGGGGAGCTTTAACTGGGTGTCCACCACGTCGGCCAGCAACTGTGCTTTTTCAGGCTGCAAATCAAAGGTATCCTTCACCCGCTCTGCCGCTTCATTGACGGGCAAGCCCTGTGCCATCTCCGCGTACAAGAGGCGGGTAGGCCTGATGCCTGTGAGCGATCCCCAGGGCGGGGTTAAGCCAGTGGCCGCTTTCAGCGCAAAATAAACTGCCAGCTTCTGCTGGCGTTTGTGCAGGCGTTTTTCCGCCAGCGGGTCGGGCTGCCTTTCCCCGCTCTGGCGGTGTGACGCACTCAGGATGCCTGAGAGGTCAACCCGGCACATCCTGCTGCCTTGCCGCTCTTCTTCTGTCACCCGCACAACCAGGTCACCCCCTTCAGGGGTCTGCCTGGCGTCAGGGAAAAAAATGCGCACCACATCCGCCAGCTCCTTTAAAAAGCCGGGGATGGGGCCCATGATGCTGAAGGTCACTTGATGACACCGCCTGGGCCGTGGCCGGGATAATAGCTGACGCCATGCAGCGTGAACAGCCGCCTCAGTGAGGCCCGCATCTGGGTCTGGCTGCCGCCGGGCAGGTCGGTGCGGCCATAATCGTTCAGGAACAGGGTGTCCCCGGTCAGCAGGGTATTGCCGATTTTATAACACACGCTGCCCGGGCTGTGCCCCGGGGTGTGCAGCACCTCGATAGATAATCCCGCCACTTCCAGCACATCGCCCTCCCGGACAAAGTCCGTGGGCTGGGGCCGGGGTTTCTGATTGGCCCGAGATGCGAAGCCCAGGAAATCATCATCCAGCATCATTTTATCCCGCTCATGCATGTAGATGGGCACGCCGGGGAAATCCGCCAGGGCGCCGGTATGGTCCCAGTGGCCGTGGGTCAGCAGGATGGCGGCCACCTTTTTGCCGCCCAGTTGGGCCTTGATCCGTTCCCCTTCGCTGCCCGGGTCCACAATCACACAGTCGTCCCGGCCTGGCTGGCTGAGGATATACACGTTGTTTTCCAGTTCTCCTACCACCACAACATCAAGCTGCATCGCTGCCTCCTAAAACAGTTTGTTTGAATCAAGCAATATCGTCACAGGCCCGTCATTCACCAGGGAAACCTGCATATGCGCCCGGAACACGCCGGTGGCAACCCGGATCCCCATGTCCTTCAGGCAAGCCACGCAGTGCTCATACAGGGCGTTGGCCCCCTCAGGCTCCGCCGCCCGGGTAAATCCAGGGCGGTTCTGCCCCCGGGCATCCCCCAGCAGGGTGAACTGGCTCACCATCAGCGCTTCCCCACCTATATCAAGGACTGAGCGGTTCATCTTCCCCGCCTCATCCTCAAAAATGCGCAGCTTGGCGATTTTCCCGGCCATGTAGACGGCGTCCTTCTCGCTGTCACCATTTTCTACGCCCAGAAGCACCATCAGCCCCCGGCCAATCGCGCCTTTCACGTCCCCATCCACGCTGACGGCGGCTTCCGCCACCCGCTGCACCACTGCCCGCATCCTTCTTCCTTTCTACCGGGCGCTCCGATAGGCTTCCAGCACATCCGAGCGCTTCTGCAAACGGTTGAGCACCATGCGCAACTGATCCCGGCTTTGCACTTGCACCATCAGGCTCAGCGTCCTGATGCCCTTTTTGCTCTGCTCCTGGGAGCCGGCCACCACCGGCGTCCCGGCGTTGGCGATAAACATCATGATTTCGCCCAATATATTGGGGCTTTCATACACAATCACCCGCAGGCTGGTGGTGAAGGTGCCGGCATCCTCATTGGCCCAGCTCACCTGCACCAGCCGTTCCAATTCGGCATTGATGGCGTTGACGCAATCCGCCTTGTGCACGGTCACGCCCCGGCCCCTGGTAATATAGCCCACAATCTCATCCCCCGGCACCGGGCTGCAGCAGTGGGCAAAGCGCACCAGCATCCCGGCGCCGCCTTCCACATAAATGCCGTGGGTGGGCTTGCCGCGCTGGTCAATCTCCTTGGGCTCGGGCAGGGTGGGCACTTTGGCGCCCTGTTCCTTCTCCTGGGTGCGCCGCTGCTCATCCAGGAGCTTGGTGATCACATACACCGAGGGAACGCCGCCATAGCCCACCGCGCCGTAGATGGCCTCCAAATCAGGGAAGGAGTATTTCTTAAGCAGCGGCTCATAATAATCTGGCTTGGTGAGTTCCCCCAGCTTCACGCCCCGGCGCTTGGCCTCATGCTCCAGCATGTCGCGGCCCTTCTGGATGTTCTCTCCCCGCAGCTCTTTCTTGAAAAACTGGCGGATTTTTGACTTGGCCTGCTGGGTTTTGACCACGCCCAGCCAGTCCATGCTGGGGCCTTTGGAGTTGGCGGAGGTCATCACCTCCACCCGGTCACCGGTTTGCAGCTCTGTTTGCAGCGGCACCATTTTGCCGTTCACCCGGGCCCCCACGCAGGCGTTGCCCACCTGGGAGTGGATGCGGTAGGCAAAGTCCAGCGGCGTCGCGCCGCGCTGAAGGTTGATGATCTCCCCCTTGGGGGTGAAGACGAAAATATCCTCGCTGAACAGGTCTGTTTTTAGCCCGTCGATAAACTCCTTGGAGTCCCTGGTTTCACTCTGCCAGTCCAGGATTTGCCTGAGCCAGTAGAGCTTTTTATCCAGCCCGCCATCAGCCGCCCCATCCTTATAGTTCCAGTGGGCGGCGATGCCATACTCCGCCACCCGGTGCATGTCCCGGGTGCGGATTTGCACCTCAAAGGGAGAGGGGATGGTGCGCCCGCCAATCAGCGTGGTGTGAAGGGACTGGTACATGTTGGCCTTGGGGGTGGAGATATAGTCCTTAAAGCGGCCGGGCATCTGGGTCCACAGGGTATGGGCCACGCCCAGCACCGTATAGCACTCGGGGATGGTATCCACCAGCACCCGGATGGCAATCAGGTCATAAATCTGGTCAAAGGTTTTATTCTGGATCACCATTTTGCGGTAGATGCTGTACAGGTGCTTGGGGCGGCCGTCAATTTCAAAGCCCTTCAAGCCCATCTCCTCCAGCTTTTCACCCAGCGTGGCGATGATGGTTTTGATCTGCTCTTCCCGTTCGATGCGCTTCTGCCCCACCTTGGTGGCCACATCCCGGTAGCCCTGGGGGTCGATGTATCGCAGCGCCAGGTCTTCAATTTCCTGCTTGATGGTGTACACCCCCAGCCGGTGGGCAATGGGGGCATAGATGTCCAGGGTTTCCCGGGCTATGGCCACCTGGCGGTCTGGCGCCTGATAAGCCAGGGTACGCATGTTGTGCAGGCGGTCCCCCAATTTAATCATGATGACCCGAATGTCCTTGGACATGGCCAGGATCATCTTGCGCCAGGACTCGGCCTGCTGCTCCTCCCGGTCGGCAAAGTCGAGCTTGCCCAGCTTGGTGACGCCATCCACCAGCTGCTTGATCTCCTCCCCAAACTGGGCCTGGATGATGTCCAGGGTCACCGCTTCCACATCTTCCACCGTGTCATGCAGCAGCGCCGCCGCCACGCTGGGCGCGTCCAGCTGTAACTCCACCAGGATGCTGGCCACATGCAGCGGATGGAAAAAATAGGGCTCCCCGCTACGCCGCACCTGTCCCTGGTGGGCCTCTTCTGAAAAGGCATAGGCCTTGCGCACCAGGTCAAGGTCGCTGGGCTGGCTGTATTTTTCAAGCCGGGCCAGCATGTCCTGGAGCGACAGGCGTTCAAATGCGGTGTGCGCCATAGGCCTCCTTATTCGTTCAGGTATCGGAAGAGGGCGGATTCCTCCGGGTCGCAGCGGCGGAGTTCTTTCATGCCGGCAAATTGGCCAGCTGCGTCAAGGGCAATCAGGTCAAGGTCACTGAGCACCTGGAGGGCGCTTTGCTCCGGCAGGTCAGGGGACAGGGGCTGATGATGGCGCAGCCTGACATAGGCTTCGCGCAGGGCATCCTTGGTGATGCTGAGGGCCTTCAGCGCTTTTGACAGTGCTGTGCTCTGAGGCATGGTTTCCACCCGGCAATCCCCCAGCGCATCAACAATCATAACGGCTTCCAGCGGATGAATCAAGCCGTCCGCCATCACCACGCGATGGAAGCTGGCAAAGCTGCCCTGCCAGTCAGGCAGGTAGAGGATGGCGCTGAACGCACGGGGATCATCCACGCTGCCTGTCCAGGTGTGCATGCCAGGATAGCGCTGGTGCAGGGCTTCCGCCGTCTGGTGGCACCAGGCCACAAAGAGGGTACCCCGGGTGTCAGGGGAATCGGGCAACACATCAAGGGCCACGCTATCATATACCCGTTTTGCGTCTGGCAGCCTGGCCATTGCACGCAGCATGGCTCGCTGTTCCCCCGCCTCATCCAGGGCATAAGCTTCCCGCCCCGGGAAAATGCCCTGGACATTCACCTGGGCGGTGACGCGGCCCAGGTAGCTGTTTTC
>CAZSSU010000067.1:0-8818 GCA_964609415.1 uncultured Christensenella sp.
TTGGTGACGGCGCGCAGCTCCTTCACAGGGTCAGCCATGTTCTTGGTGTTGACGTAGTGCAGCTCGATGCCGTTTTTCTTAGCTTCTTCCACTGTGTAGATGGAGGCGGCGCGGGCCAGGCGGGCATCGTCGATGTCGGTAACCACCATGAGGCCGGGCTTGCGGTCGCAGTGGATGGCGTAGTCGATGGCGGCCAGACCCATGGGGCCGACGGAGGCCAGCAGGGCCAGGTTGCCGCCCTCCACAATGCCCATGTCATGGACATACTCGCCGTCCCTGGTGTGGTACATGGCGTGGAAGGTGGCGATGACGCAGCTGAGGGGCTCGGTCAGAGCGCCCAGGAAAAACACGTCGGAATGGTAGGGGATCAGGCAGTCCATCTTCAGGGTTTCAATGGGGATGGACACATACGTGGCGTTGCCGCCGCAGTCCCTATAGGAATAACCAGGGGCCAGCATGGAGCCCTCATAGGAGTGGGCGGGCTGAATGACATAGCCGTCGCCGGGCTTGTATTTATGCTGCCAGTTTTTGCCTACTTTGACGATGCGGCCGCAAAACTCATGGCCCACGATGACGGGGTTGGTGGCCACATCATCGGGCACGCGGGCGTGGTCAGCGCCCAGCACGGCGGCTTTGTAGCTGCTCATGCACAGGGAGTCGGTCACCACTTCACAGATGACGGAATCATCTGTCATGGGGGAGAGTTCAAAATCCTCCAGGCGAAGGTCTTGCTTGCCATACAGGCGGACGGCTTTGGTGTTCATGCGATATTTCCTCCATTTTCGTGTTTAATCAAGTTCCAGGTGCTGTCGATGAGGTTGGTGAAGCGCTCTTCCTTCATCTTTTCGATGACGAAGCGCTGGCGGGGGGAGTTGATATCCTCGCCGGAAATTTGCATCATATCGTAGCGGTCACACAGCGCCCGCAGCCGGCTAAGCTGCATATCGCTGTTGCGGGTGGGCATATAGGTGACAGCGCCAATGCCATGGTGGCTCAGGGTTTCAAAAAGCGGGTCCAGATGCGCGTCCTCAAAGGCCTGGGCCTTTTTGTCGCCGGTGACCGAGGTGCTCACATCCCCCAGGTAGGCGTAGGCCAGGATGCCGTCCACCTCTTTGGCGAAGGCCACAAAGTCAGACAGCCTGGGGCACTCGTCGGTGGCGTCCACATAAACCTTGGGGATAAAATCCTTTTTCAGGACACCGATGCGGTCAAACTCGCTGAGCATATCCCGGCTGGGGTCTTCCTTTCTGGCCAGGGCCTGCATGAGGTGGCGCTCGGTGACGCCGCCGCCCTCTGAAAACCTGGACAGCGGCAATACATCCCGGTCAAAATCCAGATCCAGGCCGGACAGCTGGCTGATGGCCTTTGTCATCTGCCGGTTGCGGCGGTTCCTGGCCTCCCGGAGGGGGGCGAAAAAAGCCTGCACCTTGGCGATGTTGCGGTGAGGCACGGCGTGGAGCACCATGTAGGACACCCCAATCTGGTCGGGGTTGTTGGTGCGTAAGGTTTCAAAGGGCGTGCCCGCCATGGACACCCGGCCTTCAACGCCAATGGTGACCGGTAAATCAATGATTTTCCCGGCCTGAATAAATTCCTCCGCTCCGCCCATGGAGTCATGATCCACAATGCCGGCGGTGCAAAGGCCCTCGCTGCGGGCGGCATAAACGGCCGCCGTGGGCGAATAGGGCGAGAAGGAATAAAAGGTGTGGATGTGGTTGTTGATAAACCGGGGGTTTTGGGGCGGAAAATCAGCCGATTCCGCGATGTGCCGCAGGTTGTGAAGGCGCTCCTCTTTGCTGGGCGCGTTCAGCCTGGTCAGGATGCGCTCATCCATCAACTGAGCATCACCTGCCCTCCGGTGACAGGGATGGCCTGGCCGGTCTCATAATCCTGCTCCACCGCGTAGAATATGGCCCGGGCCACGTCCAGCGGCAGGCATCCCCGCTTGATGAGGGACTTGGACAGGTAGGAGGCTTTCACGTCCTCCAGCGTTTTGGCGCCTGGCACCTTGCCGGCATTGAGGTACTGCACAAACAGGCCCTTCTCCGGGTCGCTCCACAGGGGGCCGTCGTAGTAGTTGCCCGGGCAGATGGCGTTCACCTTGATGTTGTAGGGGGCCAGCTCCATGGCGAAGGACTGGGTGAGGCCGATGCCGCCAAACTTGCCCCCGGCGTAGGCGAAGTTCTTGTTGCTGCCCACCAGGCCTGATTTGCTGTTGATGGTGATGATGTCGCCTGGCCGGCTGGGATCGGCCTCAAACTGGGCTTTCATCACCAGGCTGGCGTACTTCACGCAGGTGAAAAAGGCAGTGTAGTTGACAGCGGTCACAAACTCAAAGTCTTTCTTTTCCATCTCTTCCAGGCTGCCGGCTTTCAGCACCCCAGCGTTTGAGATGAACAGGTCAAGCCCACGAAAACGCTCCACGGTTTGGGCCACCATGTTGGCCACGCTTTCCTCGCTGGACACATCCACCTTGACCGCCATGGCCCGCTCGCCCAGCTCCTGGGCGACCTGCTGGGCCACCGGCTCATTCAGGTCAGCGATGACAACAAAGGCGCCTTCTTTGTAGAGCTCCTGAGCGATGCCCAGGCCAAAGCCCTGGGCGGAACCAGTGACGATGGATACCTTGCCGGAAAGCCGGCCGGGAGCCGCGGGGAGCCTGTCGGACACATGCTTTTTCGCCAGGGCCAGGGTGCTTGTCATATCAATCATGTCGCTGCCTCCATCAACTGCTTGAGTTTTTCGTAAGCGTCCAGCCACTGCTGGGTGGTGTTGGGTTCATAAAGCGCGGTTTCAACGGAGTTTTTGGCCAGGGCTCTGGCCTCCCTGATGTCCTTCACCAGCCCCAGGGCCTGGGCCTGCATGAGCGTGTTGCCCAGCGCCGCCCCCTCGATGGGGCCCACCGTGGTGGGCAGGCCGGTGGCGTCCGCCGCCATTTGGTTGAGGAGGGGGTTTTGGATGCCGCCGCCCACGATGTTGAGGGACTCGATGGCATGGCCCCTGATCTCGCCCAGGCGCTCCAGCGCCCAGCGGTATTTGAGCGCCAGGCTCTCATAAACCACCCGGGAGATTTCCCCGATGGTTTCCGGCACCTTCTGTCCGGTTTCCCGGCAGTAATCCTGGATTTTCCGGGGCATGTCGCCGGCGGTGAAAAAGCGGGGCTCATCCGGGTCGATGACACTTTGCAGCGGCGGGGTGGCGCGCGCCATGGCCTGGATGTCAGGCCAGCTGTATTCCGCGCCCACTTCCCGCGTCCACACCCGGCGGCATTCCTGGATCAGCCACAGGCCCATGATGTTTTTAAGCGGCCTGAAGCCCCCCTGCACCGTGCCTTCATTTGAAAAACCGCTGCTAAATACAAACTCGGAAAGCACCGGGGTGTCGGTTTCCACCCCGAAGAGGGACCAGGTGCCCGAGGAGCAGAAGGCGAAGTTGCCCTCCCCCGGGATGGCCGCCACCGCGGAGGCGGTGTCATGGCAGCCTACTGCGGCATAGGGCACCCGGGATACGCCCAGGCTGTCCGCGATGTCGGCACGCAGGCGGCCCCGCAGGCTGCCCGCCCTGTCGATGGGGGTGAAAAGATGGGCTGGAATGCCCAGCGCGTCCATGATTTCAGGGCTCCAGCTGCGGCTGTGCACATCCATGAGCCCGGAGGTGGAAGCGATGGTGTATTCGGTGGCCGCTTCACCACTTAGATGATACCCCAAAAGATCAGGCATCATCAATATCTTTTCTGCCTTTTTCAAGGCCTTATCCTTGTCCCGCACGCGCCGGTAAAGCTGGTAGACGGTGTTGAAGTTGAGCGCGGCGATGCCGGTGCGCTCAAACATGGCCCGTTTGTCCATCAGTTTTAGGGCGTCTTCCATCTCCTGATCGGTGGCGACGCGGTAGGCCCGGGGGTTTTCAATCAGTTCCCCACTGCCGTCAAGCAGGCCATAATCCACGCCCCAGGTGTCAATGCCAAAGCAGGCCGGGTCATAGCCCTGGGCCTTGGCCTGCTGGAAGCAGAGCTTGAGGTTATTCAGGATATGAGGCACATCCCAGTAGCCCAGTTCCCCCTGGGGGATGAAGTTGTTTTCAAACCCACCCACCTTGTGGAGGGTGATTTTCTCCCCGTCAAAGCGTCCGATGATGCCCCGGCCATTGGAGGCCCCCATGTCAAAAGCCAATAAATCAATATACTTCATGCCTTGTCCTCCGATAGCTTTTTGCGGTATGTCATTCTTGGATGAGGGGGGAGAGGAATCCCTTCTAATCATAGCATTTTTCAGCGCCTTTCGCAATGAAGGATAAGGCCTGGGAGTGGTTTGGGGGATTGTTTCTGTGTTATGATGGGGGCAATAGAAAACACTGGAGGAAAATGTATGCGCAAGCTGATGATTCTGCTGCTGTGCCTGCTTGTGGCTCTGCCTGTCGCGGGCGAGGTGACGCTTGATGCAAGGGCCATGGACCTGCTGGAACATATCAAGGCGGGGGATGAGGACGCTGCCCTGGCCATGATGGATGACACCATGAAAGGCGCCATGACAGGGAAGATCAAGGCGGTTTGGGATAATCTGCTGGCTGCCTTTGGCGATTTTAAGGAGGCGGGAGCCTGGCAGGCTTCCACCGCCGATGGCTATGATGTGATTGAACTCACTCTGGTTTTTGAACGGACAAAGCTGATTCAGCGCACGGTGTTTGATGACGCCGGACAGGTGGCCGGGCTGTTCTTTGCGCCTGGCGAGGTGTGGGAAAAGGCCAGCGATTTGCCCGCGGGCATCACCGAGCAGGCCGTCACCGTGGACGCGGGCACTGGCTTCCCCCTGGAGGGCACGCTGACCCTGCCCGAAGACGGCAAGATTCTTGCCGGCCTGGTGCTGGTGCAGGGCTCTGGCCCCTCAGACCGGGATGAGAAGGTGTATGCCAATGTGCCCTTCCAGGACCTGGCCTGGGGGCTGGCAAAGCGGGGCATCGCTGTCGTGCGCTATGACAAACGTACCTTTGTGTATGGGCAGCAGATTGCCAAAAGCCCTGCCTACATCACCCTCACTGTGGATCAAGAAACCGCCCTTGACGCGGCGGCGGCTGTTCAGCTTCTGAAAAACCGGGAGGAACTGGCCGGGAAGAAGGTGTTCATCCTGGGGCACAGCCTGGGCGGGATGCTCAGCGCCTACATCAACACCCTGGGCGCCGGGGCCGATGGCTATATCAACCTGGCAGGCAGCCCCCGAAAGCTGTGGCAGATCTCTGCCGACCAGAATGAAACCATGGCCAAGGAAATCGAAGCCGCAGGGGACACCGCGACGGCCAGGAAGATCAGGCAGGGCCTGGGCGCTGAAATTGAAAAAGCCCAGGGGCTCATGTCCCTGAGCGATGAGGAGGCCAAAAACCCCGAGAACACGGTGATGGGCCTGCCGGCCTGGTATCAGCGGCACCTGGCGGGGATTGACGCGGCGGCACTCCACCTGGCGGATGGGCTGCCGGTATTGATTCTCCAGGGAGAAAAGGACCGGCAGGTGCTCATGAGCGATTATGAGACCTGGCAGACCCGGCTCAAAGAGCACCCGGATGCCAGCTTTATTCTGTACCCGGAACTCAACCATCTCTTTGGGGATTATGAGGGGGACACGCTGCCTTTCTCCCAGATTAGCCTGGAATACAGCCAGCGCACCCCTGTCGCGGATGAGGTGCTGGATGACATCGCCGGGTGGATTTCAAAGCGCGCTGAGTAATCCGGCCTATTTTATCAATGTTTCAGCAGCCAGCCCGGCAGGGTTCGGCTGCTGTTTTTATAGGGGTGGTAGCGCAGGGGCAGGTCGAAGAGGCGCCACTTTTTCAGCACGCTTTTGTGGTGGGTGAAGGTGTCAAAGCTGGTTTTGCCGTGGTAGCGGCCCATACCCGATTCGCCCACCCCGCCAAAGGGCAGGTGAGCGCCAGCCAGGTGCAGGACGGTATCGTTCACACAGCCGCCGCCAAAGTGCAGTTGGCTTACTACCTGTTTTTCCGCCTGGGCGCTTGCGGTGAACAGATACAGCGCCAGGGGGTGGGGGCGGCTTTTCACAAAGGCGATGGCCTCCTCAAGGCTTTGAACCTCCAGGATGGGCAGGATGGGGCCAAAGATCTCCTCCTGCATGAGGGGGCTGTCAGGATCAGGCGCGTCCACCAGCGCCAGGCTGATCTGCCGGGTGTTGGGATAAGCCTTGCCGCCGGTGAGGACGCGCTGGCCTTCCAGGAGGCCCATCAGGCGCTCAAAGTGCTTCTGGTTGATGATCTTGGGATAGGTTTCTTTAAAATAACTGTCATCCGGCAGCATCCGGGCAAGCTCCTGTTTCAGGGCTTCCACCAGCTTATCCTTGATGCTGTGATGGGCCAGCACATAGTCCGGGGCCACACAGGTTTGCCCGGCGTTGATGAGTTTGCCAAAGAGGATGCGCCGGGCGGTCAGGGTGAGGTCGGCGGTTTCATCCACCACCACGGGGCTTTTGCCGCCCAGCTCAAGCGTCATGGGAGTCAGGTGTTTTGCGGCTTTTTCCATGACCAAGTGCCCCACGGCGGGGGAGCCGGTGAAGAAGATATAGTCAAACTTTTCTTCCAGCAGCGCGCTGTTTTCCGCCCGCCCGCCCTGGATGACCCGCACATGGCCGGGCTCAAAGGCGGCCTGGCAGATGTCCGCCATCACCTGGGAGGTGGCGGGTGCGTAGGCTGAGGGCTTCACCATGGCGCAGTTGCCCGCCGCCACCGCCCCAATCAGGGGGTTCATGGTGAGCTGGAAGGGGTAGTTCCAGGGGCTCATCACCAGGACCAGGCCAAAGGGCTGCTTATACACCCTGGCTGAGGCCGGCATCTGGGCCAGGGAGGGGCGGCAGGGCTTTGGCTTTGCCCAGCGGCGCAGCTTGCGGCGGGCCAGGCTGATTTCCCCCAGCACCAGGCCCACTTCCGCCATGAAGCTTTCATAGGGGGATTTGTTCAGATCCTGCTTGAGGGCAGCCAGGATGTCCGCCTGGCGGCGGGTGATGGTTTCCTCGAGTTTTTTGAGCGCTTCCAGGCGATAGCCCAGGTCCAGGGGGCGGCCCTGGTTGAAGAAATGCCGGGCTTCCGCCACGGCGGTTTGGATGGGGGTTTTGTTCATTGCAGGCACCTCATGAGCATGTCGCACAGCTGGCCGGCCAGCGCCTGTTTATCCTGGGCGCGGGGGCCCAGGAAGTGCGCCTGCCGGTATTGATGGTAGGTGGAGGAGGAGGCCAGCTGCAAGAGCAGCACGTTGTTGTCAATCAGGTAGGCGGCCATGGGGATGTCCAGGTCTGAGCGCACTTCGCCCCGGTCCCGGGCTTTTTCCAGCATCTGCCGATAATAGCTGACGGATATGGTTTCTACCTGGCTGGACAGGCGCATGGCCAGGGGGGCCAGCTCCTCAGTCATCAGGCTCAGGTAGAGGTTGTTCATGTCAGGATGGTTCTGGGCGTAGCGCACCGCGGTCAGCAGCAGTTCCAGCAGTTGCTCCCGGAAGGAGCCTTCCTGGCTGAGGCCAGTGAGGGCTCGCTCCAGCAGCTCATAGCCCTTATCCACCACCGCCAGGAACAGGTCTTCCTTGCTGTCAAAATAGCTGTACATGCTGCCGATGCTGATGCCGGCCTTCCGGGCGATCTGGTTGATGGAGGCGGCGGCATAGCCGCTCATGGCAAACTCGCTCACGGCGATGGTGAAGATGTGGTCGCGCTTATCCTGGGGGATGCGGTCAAAGGTTTCCTTGTGGAAAGGCATGCTGTGTCCTCCTTGATGGGATCCCCGAGATTATATCATCCCTGGACGTAGGAGCCTACCAGCTGCATGAAGTCCCCGATTTTGGCGCCAAACTCGGGCGCGCCTTCCAGAATCAGCTTTTTCTGCGCTGTCAGGGTGATGAAATCCCCCGTTTGCAGCAGGATGGCCAAGGCGCTGTCCAGGTCAGCAAAGCGCATGGTGAAAAAGGGCTGGGAGCGGGTGTATTGGCCCTTGGCCGCCTTGGTTTTCCCGGCCTTGACGCGCAGGTGGGCGGCGGTATCGGGGAAGCCATCCACCTGCCAGGCGTAGACCCGGTTGGGGCTGGGAATGGTCCATTCCCGCACCTGGGGATGTTCCAGGAGGTTCAGGCGGCTGATGCCCCGGCTTAAGAGGTAGAGGAAGAGCCGCACCACCAGCTCCTTGGTTTTTTCGTCAGCGGGCGGTGTTTTGGCGGACAGCAGGGCCGACATTTTCAGCAGCGTCCGGAAAGCCGCGATGAGCAGGCCCAGGTGGGAAAAGCCCTTGATCTGGGGCAGTTTCTTGGTTTTCCCCAGGAAGAAGCGGTTGAAATGCGTTTGATCCTTGAAATGGAGCTGCACATCAGGGGAAGCATGGAGGCCCAGGGCGGTTTGCACCTGGCCATTCTCCAGTGTGTAGTGCAGGCCCTCCTCCCCCTCCGGCAGGGTGACGGATATTTGCAGCACCCCTGATTGCCCTTTGAAATAGCCGTATTCCGTGCCGATTTCCTTCACCAGGGGCAGGACGGCATACAGGAACAGCCGGCTGGTATACATTTTTTCCCTGTCCATGCTTACACCTCGTCCGCCCAGTCGTCATCCTCTTCAAAATCCATCTTGAGAAGGTCCCGGGCGGCATTCATCAGCCCATTGGCGTCAATGCCATGCAGGCTCATCAGATCCTCATGGTAGCCGATGGGGGAGAAGATGTCCTGGATGCCCAGGCGCTTGAAGGCGCAGCCCATGCCGCTTTCGGCAATCACCTCGCTGACGGCGCTGCCCAGGCCGCCCACCACGGTGTGATCCTCCGCCGTGATGATGCGCCGGGTGTCGTGCAC
>CAZSSU010000068.1:0-6644 GCA_964609415.1 uncultured Christensenella sp.
CCACTTGATGAATTGTTTTAAACATGGCATCCATTGGCATTTACCTCCTCTTAATGAAAGCTCTTAGTTGCCGCCTCATCAGCACAACCCTTCTGAGGCGGCAACGATAAACCAGGTGGTCTTACTTCACGGGATTTGCGTCAATGGCTTCCTGGCAAGCTTCCTGCCATTCGGGATCAAATGTGAAGCCCTTTTGTGCTGCGGCTTCCTGATAAAGCTTTTGCAGCGCGCTGATATCAATCTCATGGAAGGCAACACCCTTGGTTTTCAACTCTTCAATGGCTGCGTTGTTAGATTCCACTAAGAACTCCCGCTGGGCATCACAGCCTTTTTTGACTGCCTGTTTGAAGGGCTCACGCAGTTCTTCAGGGATGCTGTTCCAAGCATTGTCTGACATGCACAAAAGGATATAGGTGAAGGCATGGTGGGTGAAGGTGACGTTTTTTGTTACCTCGTAATAACCATTTGTCAGGCAACCGGACACAGCGTTTTCCGCGGCGTTGATGGTACCCTGCTGCAGGGCGGTAAACACCTCGTTAAAGCTCATGGGAGTGGGCATTGCGCCAAAGCTGGCAAATGCCGCCATATGGTATTCATTTTGCATGGTGCGGATTTTGACGCCTTTAAAATCCTCAGGCTTTTGAATAGGCTTGGTTGAAAAAGTATCGCGGAAGCCTGACTCCATATAGCCGATGACATGAAGACCCAGCTTTTCGGCAGCGGCTTCAATCAAGTCACCTACTTTGCCGTCTACTGCGGCGTGTGCCTGTTTGGCATCTGCCCACAGATAGGCCTGGTCAAGGATGGCCATCTCAGGGATGTAGTTGGTCATAACAGAGTTCGCGGCTGTGGCGATGTCAAGGGCATTGTCAAGGGCCAGGTCGACCGTATCGCGCTCTCCGCCCAGCGTGCCACCTGCGTTAATTTCAATCTTAATGCGGCCATTTGTTGCAAGTTCAACTTCTTCGGCGATTTTCGCGGCGCCTTTGTAGTAAGGGGTAGTTTCGTTGTCAACCATTGCCAGTTTGAGCACGATGGTGTCTTCAGCCAACACGGCGGGCAGGCTGCCAAGCACCAGTACCAGGGCCAGAATCAGGGTCAGTGTTTTTTTCATTGGGGTTCACCTTCCATTTTCTTTCGTATTTTTGAGCATGCTAAACATGCGTCAATTTGCTGGTATCAGTATTCCTTGTATTCAGGGTCTAGTATTGCCAAATCATAGCTGCGCTGTTCAGGCGAGAAGGAAGCAAGACACCACAGATAGGTGTTGCGAACAGTCGGGCTGGCCACGGTGGGATGATAGCCGCAAGGCGCTTGTACCATGGTGCCGGTTGTCACGATGTGGGGCACCATTTCCTCAACGCCACCGCTTTCTAAATAGCTCAAATGCAAGCCGAATTTTGGTTGGTCCATGTCAAAGTAACAGTAAGCTTCTTCCAAGTCCTTCTCATGCTGATGAGGGGGCCAGCTTGTCCATGAGCCCTGGCCACCCCAGGTAAGCCCACAAATCAGCCTGCTGGCGGGCGTGTTGGGATCGAGGGTGAACATCACCTCACGCCGTCCTAAACCCGCGCCATGGATCTGATGGATGTCACCGATGGGAAGTGAGGCATCATATTGTCTAAACGAGGCTTTACCCACCCCATCACAGGGGGCGGCGGCAATATAGAACACGGCATCTGTTAATGCGGTGATGAGGATCTGGCTTTTTCCCGGGAGATAGAAGGAGTCAAATCGCGCCATGTTTCTTGTTAAGGTGGGGTGGTTTGACAAGGCGGCTTCTCCCGAAATCAGAACAGGGTGCATTTCCAAGTCACCGGTATTTAGCGAGTAGGACTGATCTTTGCAAAGATTGAGACGGTACATTTGAATAGCACGGCACTCGCATGCGTCTGGGGTGATGACAGGGTGGAAGCCTGGTGCATCAGGGGATTGAACCTTCCATGATTCCAGACGGTTTTTTACATCTGCTTTCATCATTAGCTCCTTATAGGCTTACAGCATAAACTTGCTTAGTGCTGGGATAAGCACCACAAGCAGGAAAACAAAGAGATATCCAATAAAGAAGGGGGTCTGCCCTTTTGCGATCTCGCCTATTGAGAGCTTTGAGACACTGCGGGCAGAGAAGATGTTGACGGCGACTGGCGGGGTCATGGTGCCAATCACGTTGGAAATACAAACAATCATGCCAAAGTGAATGATATCTATCCCCATTGATGAGGCCACAGGCCACAACACTGGCACCAGCAACACTGCAATGGCAATTCCTTCAAGAAAAGTGCCAAACACCAACAGGACCAGTGCGATAACCAGCGAGAAAAGCATGGGATTCAGGTTCATAGCAACAACCGCGCTAACCATAGATTTTGAAATGCCGGAGTAAGTAAACAACCATGAAAAGGCAGTGGATGTGCCGATGATGAACAGCACCATGGAGGCGCCTTTTGCGCTCTCTAACAAGATTTGTGGAAGATCTCTGGGCTTGACTTCCTTATAGATAAACATGCCGGCAACCAGTGCCCATACCACGGCGATAGCAGCTGATTCTGTCGGGGTAAGAATGCCGGAATAGATACCGCCCAGAATAATGACAGGCAGAATAAGGGCGGGAATGGCCTTTACGAAGGACACGCCAAACTCCTTCAATGACATTTTCTGCGTGGCTTTAGGCCATTTTTCCTTGTTGGCATAGATGATGGTAACAATCATCAGCACAACCATGATCATGATGCCTATGGCCATGCCTGATTTAAACATGTTGCCAATGGAGGCGCCTGTCAGTGTGCCATACACCACCATGATGATGGACGGAGGAATGATGGGGCCAAGCCCGCCGGAAACCACCAACAGACCAGCTGTTCGCGCCTTGGGGTAGCCCAGACGCACCATATCGTCATAGAGCATTGCACCAATGGCCAGAACCGTCGCGGGCGCTGATCCTGAGAGGGCCGCAAAAAAAGCGCAGGAGAGAACCAGGGCAAGAGACATGCCGCCTCTGACACCTCCCACAATGGAGTTTGCAAAGTCGCATAGCCTACGGGATATGCCGCCTTTTGTCATCAGGTTTCCAGCCAGTACAAAGAAGGCGATGGCCATGATAGATGAGGATTCCATTCCGCCAAATATGCGCTGAGCTATGGTGGTAGCTGGAATTGTGATATCAGGGCTTAGATAAATAGTTAGAAGAGAGGATATGCCTAAGCTCATCGCAATTGGCACACCGATAGCCAGTAAGATGGCAAGAGAAGCGAAAAGAATAATTCCTGAACTCATTGTGCTTCGCCTCCTTGTTGCTCAACAATCTGGGACTTGGGGGACAGCGTTGTTTTTATCAATGCGATCAACGAGACGCCTTGCACTGCCGTCATGATGGCAAAGGCGATAAACAATGCTGCATATGGTACTGCCATGGGGATTTTTAGCGCAGCTGTCGTTTGGCCGATGCGAATCTGCTTGGCAACCATGTTCCATGAAGCAGATGTCATAATCGCGGTAAACATAACAACCAGTGCTTTTGAGACGATTTGTAAAATCTGTTTTCCTCTGCCGTGGAAGCGGTCAACGATGGCTGTGACTGCAGCTTGAGTGCCATCACGCAGGCCCATTTCGGTTCCCAACAGCGCCATCCAAATCATGCAGTACACGGCTAACTCTTCAAACCATCCAATGCTTAACTGGAAGATGTTGCGATTGACTACCTGGGCAAATGATGCTAGCACCATAATGGAAAAGGTGACAATGATCATCAGGTTTTCAACTTTTTGAAGACCATCCAATGTCTTTTTCATAAGAAGCCCTTTCTCTTGTCAGACGGATGATCAGCGGTTTAAGTATCCGCCATCAACCGGGATGATTGCGCCATCAATGTAGTCAGAAGCCGAAGACGCCAGAAACAGCATAGGGCCTTTCATATCATCCGGCGTTCCCCAGCGATGTGCCGGGATGCGTGCTGTGATTTCGCTGTTCCGATGATCATCATTAATCAAGGCTGTGTTCATATCCGTTGCCATATACCCTGGCGCAAGAGCGTTGATGTTAATGCCTTTAGAGGCCCACTCATTGGCACAGGCCTTTGTCAATTGGGCCACTGCGCCTTTGCTGGCGGCATAGGCGGGCACGGTAAAACCGCCAAAATACGAGAGCATGGAAGCAATGTTGATGATTTTCCCCTTGCCCTGTTTGATCATCACCCGTGCCGCCAACTGGCATAAGGCAAATACCGCTGTTTGGTTGATGTTGATGACAGCATCCCAATCCTCAAGAGGGAAATCCTCACAGGGGTGGCGGCGCTGAATGCCTGCGGCATTAATCAGGATGTCAATTCTCCCGTCCAACAGCTGCATGGCCTTATCAAAAGCCGCTTCCCGCTGACTGCGATCACCCACGTTCACCGTAACGGCATGGCATGTATAGCCACTGTGGTTGTATTCCTCAGCCAGAGCATCAATGGCGGGGTTGATATCAAAGAGCACCACTTCAACCCCTGCTTGCATCAAGCCTTCGGCCATTCCCTTTCCTAAGCCCTGGGATGCGCCTGTCACAATTGCTTTCTTTCCTTTTACATCAAACAGATTCTGAACCATTGGAGTCCCTCACTTTCAAAAAATATTCTTTTCATATCTTGATCTGTATGCATCGAAGCGCTGAGCATACAGTTGATGCCTGGTGTGATTTGGTTTAACTATTTCTGAAGTCTGGTGTTGATAGTCTTCAAGTTTATCTATTAGTCCCAGGGCCTTTGTGCCTAAAACGGCGGCTCCAATCATGGATACATTGGTGATATCTGCGCAGTGCATGTCGCGGCCAAATATATCAGCACACATCTGCATCCATTTGCGGGAATTCATGATGCCGCCGGACAGATGAATTTCATCCGGAGCACCGTTGGCTTGGCACAGAATTTGGTAACACTGATATAAGTTAAACAAAATTCCTTCTTGCACACTGTGATACATTTCAGCTTTGGTGTGATGAGGGTTTAGATCCAGGAACCCGCCTTTCCAGGCATCCTGCCAACCTGGGCAACGCTCGCCAAACAGGAAGGGGAAGAACAGGGGGGCGTCTGATATATTGATATTCTGTTCTTCCAGATCGGCATATGTTGCGCCATGACCAAACAGATTTTTAAACCAATCAATGCAATTACAAGCTCCTGAAGTGGCAGCGCCAATAATCCAGGAATCGGGTGACATGTAGCACCATGTGCTTGGCTTTTGAGGCAGAGCCGGTTTAATGGTGGAGATGCGTAATGCGCCACTTGTTCCTACAGAAAAGGTCATTTTCCCTGGCCGCAATGCACCTGCGCCTACCTGATTTAGTGCGCCATCCGGATAGCTGGGGAGTACCGGTGTTCCCTGTGGCAAGCCTAAAAGCTTGGCTCCGTGAGCGCTTAGCTTGAGGGGATTGTGATAGGTTGTGAGCTCAAACAACTGTTTGGCATGAATGTCCAGCATATCAAGCGTCTCTATATCCCAATTTCGGGTATGCACATTTAGTAAACCAGAGCCTGAGGCGGAGCAATCCGACATGACGGCCTGGCCTGTGAGCTGGTAGGTGTTATAGCTGCTCTGGCAGCATAAACGCTTGTTTTCAAGAGAAAACCCTTGCTCTTTGAGCATCATGAGCTTGAATGCCGGATAAATGGCATGAACCATGCATCCTGTTCGTTGGTAGAACGCATTGCAAAAAGCGTCATCGCTTCGAAGCTGGTTCGCGACCTTGGCTGCCCCGTTATATGACCAAGTGAATGCTGGCGTGAGGGGAACAAAATCGGCATCAGTCACCATCATGTTGTGCCAAGTGCCTGCTGTTACCACCATGTCGATTTTCAAACCCTGGCATATCTCACGGCCTACTGAAACAGTTTGGGAAAAAACTGCGTCTGCATTTTGCGCGCCCACTTCCTTTTCATAGGCAGCCTCTGCCGAATAGGAGCGACTCAGCGTATCTATGACACCCTGTGTTGTGTCATAGATCATGGCCTTAGCGGATGTGGTGCTGGATTCAAGGATAAGTATGAGCACGTAGATGCCTCCAAACTTAGAGAAAAATCCAAAAAGCGATAAATTAGATTTAATAAAACGAATTATAGATCCGAGAATCTCTTCTGTCAAGACTTGCGACGAAATTAATGATGAAAATTTCTCCGGGAAGTCCAGACGCATGATGTCCCACGCTTCCAGTTGCGCCAAACCCCTTGATATGCTATGCTGTTTTGGCATATTGCAAGGGGGTAAATGGCTGATTTGAGAGATATGCGAGCAGAGGTAAACAAGGTCCTGAAGGATGCGATCCTGAGGGCCTTTTCAGACTTTCCATCAGAAGCGCTGCCGGGGCCGGAGGCGCTGGAGGTGCCGCCGGATAGCGCGCTGGGGGACTTTGCCTTCCCCTGCTTCAGGCTGGCCAAGCCCCTGAGGATGGGGCCGCCTGCCATCGCCCAAAAGCTGGCGGAGGCGGTGGACGCGCCGGAGGTGGCCACGGCGAAAAACGTGGGGGGCTACCTCAACTTCTTTTTTAACAGGAAGAACTTTGCCCGCGCGGTGCTGGACCATGTCCAGGAGTCGGGGGACAGATACGGCGGGGCGGCTGACAGCGGGAAGACGGTGGTGCTGCCACAAGTGACGGGAGAGGCTGAGATGGTGCTG
>CAZSSU010000068.1:6654-8569 GCA_964609415.1 uncultured Christensenella sp.
GGGCATCTGTCAACCACGGTGCTGGGGCACAGCCTCAAGCGCATCTATGATCACCTGGGCTGGCACACCGTTGGCATCAACCACCTGGGCGACTGGGGCACCCAGTTTGGCAAGATGATTGCTGCTTTCAAGCGCTGGGGCGACTGGGGCATGGTGGAGGAGGGCGGCGTTGACGCGCTGACCGGCCTTTACGTGCGCTTCCATAAAGAGGCGGAGGAAAACCCGGCGCTGGAGGATGAAGGCCGCGCCTGGTTTAAGAAGATTGAGGATGGCGACGAGGAAGCCCTGGCTATTTTTGACCGCTTCAAGGAGCTGACCTTGAAGGACGCCAAACGGGTGTATGACATCCTGGGCGTCACCTTTGATTCCTATAACGGCGAGGCCTTTTTCAACGACAAGATGGGCCGGGTCATTGATGAACTGCAGGCAAAAGGCCTGCTGACCCAGTCCCAGGGCGCCCTGGTGGTGGATCTGGAGGCATATAAGATGCCGCCTTGCCTGATTGTGAAATCAGACGGAGCCACGCTCTATGCCACAACGGACCTGGCAGCCGCCCTCTGGCGCAAGGACAGCTACCACTTTGACAAGTGCCTGTATGTGGTGGCCTACCAGCAGAACCTGCACTTCCAGCAGGTGTTCAAGGTGCTGGAGCTGATGGGCTATGACTGGGCGAAGGATGAGATGGAGCACGTGGCCTTTGGCATGGTGAGCTATGAAGGCCAGGCCATGTCCACCCGCCAGGGCAACATCGTGTACCTGGATGAGCTGTTGATCCGCGCCCAGGAAAAGGCGCTTGACATCATCCGGGAGAAGAGCCCGGAGCTGCAAAACCCTGAGAATGTAGCCCGGGATGTGGGCGTGGGGGCGGTGGTGTTCACCACGCTTCTCAACAACCGCATCAAGGACATCGACTTCTGGTGGGACCGCGCCCTCAACTTTGACGGGGACACCGGCCCCTATGTGCAGTACACCCATGCCAGGTGCTGCTCGGTGCTGCGCCGGGCGGCGGGGGTGGCCGATGCGCCGGCGGATGACAATGCCCTCACCAACGACGAGGCCCAGGCCGTGCTGCGGCAGCTGTCCCGCTTCCCGGAGGCCATCCGGGCTGCGCAGCGGGATAATGAGCCCTCGGAAGTAACCCGGGCGACGCTGGATATTGCCAAGGCATTCAATAAATATTACTATGAACAGCGCATCCTGGATGAGGACGCTGGCGCCACCGCGGCCAGGCTGCAACTGGTGCGCGCGGTGAAACAGGTGATTGCGCTGGGGCTGTATCTGATTGGTGTGAACGCCCCTGACGCGATGTAAAGGAGACACAGAATGCGGTTTACAAAAATGCATGGTATCGGCAATGACTACATCTTCGTCAACTGCTTTGAAGAGGTGGTGCAGGATCCCTCCCGCCAAGCACTGGTGATGAGCCGGGATCACTTTGGCGTGGGGGCGGACGGGCTGGTGCTGATTGAGCCCTCGGAAACCGCTGACTTTGGCATGCGCATTTTCAACGCCGATGGTTCAGAGGCGGAGATGTGCGGCAACGCCTCCCGCTGCATTGGCAAATATGTCTATGAGCGGGGCATGACCAACAAGACTGAGCTGACGCTGGAAACCAAGGCTGGTATCCGGCAATTGAAACTGTCCCTGGCCGGGGACAAGGTGAGCCGCATCCAGGTGGACATGGGCTCTCCCGAGCTGAACCCCCGGAACATCACGGTGGACCTGCCGGGTGAGATTGTGCTGCGCCACCGGCTGAGCCTGCTGGGGCAGGACTGGTTTGTCACCTGTGTCAACATGGGGAACCCCCATTGCGTGATTTTTGTGAACGACCCGGAAACCATCGACCTGAACACCCTGGGCCCCATGTTTGAAAACCATCCCATCTTCCCCCGGCGCACCAATGTGGAGTTTGTGC
>CAZSSU010000069.1:0-8547 GCA_964609415.1 uncultured Christensenella sp.
CGTTATTCCAGCAGTTTATCATCCTTGCCCTTCCAGGCGGGGCAGGCGCATGATTCACTCTCTGGTTTGGAGTATATGGTGGTACTCCTTTTGTGTCAATCTTGGCTTTTAATTACGCCAGTATCACCGCATGGGACGCATAAATTGAAATCGACCAGCACATTGATAATAATTAAGATAATGGGAGCATTGTAAGTTGCCGGGATAACTGCCTGGGCTTGTGTTTGCTCCCGCTTCTAATATCTAAATATAAAAGAACGCCGATGCTTCCGGGCACCGGCGTTCTTCCAGGATTAATCCTTTATCAGGTATTCTTCTCCTCAAAATCCGCTTCCAGGGCGGCGGGGCTGGGCTTGATGAGGAAGTTGGTGCCGCTGCCGCCATCGGGGTAGCAGGGCAGGGCGGTCACCAGGTCGGGGCCATATTTTTCCTTCAGCTCTTCCACGGGGCCGGCTTTGATGACGCGCATCATGCAGCTGCCCACGCAGGCGGGCTCCTGGCCTTCAGCCAGCAGATCGCGGCACATGTCGCACTTCACGGCCTGGTTCTTTTCCACATCCATCACGGGGTGGTCGTAGGGGCAGGCTTTGATGCAAAGGCCGCACATGGCGCCCAGGCAGGCCACCTCGGGGTCGTAATACACGATGCCGGTTTCCTCGTCCTTGCGGCAACGGCCCACGGGGCAGGCCTTGACGCAGGGTGCGTCGGTGCAGTGCCCGCAGGTTTTGGCAAAGTGATAAATGGTGGGCATGGGGAATTCGCCCCGCTCATAGCTTTTCACATCGCGCAGCAGGTAGCCCACATCCAGACGGTTCCTGTCCTTGCAAGCGATCTGGCAGGTATGACAGCCCGCGCAGGTCTTCTGATCGAAGTAAAATCCATACTGTGTCATTTCTCTATCCTCCCTTACGCTCATCAAAACAGGATGGTCTGGGGCACGTCCACGTCAGCCGGAATGGCCTCGCCATCCCACTTGGTGACCTGCACGGTGAGCGAGTTATAGCCGTTCACGCCAAGGCCGGTGGCCACGTTGCCGGTGATGTAGTTCTCGCTGCCGCCGTGGTCGATGCCGGTTTTCTCGTCCACCCGGTTCCACTTGCCGTGGGGCAGGCCGACGACGCCGGGCATCATGCGGGCGGTCACATAGGCGTGGCGCAGGGTGTCGCCATAGGCGGAGGACACCTTCACCGTGTCGCCATCCACAATGCCCCGCTCCTGGGCATCCAGTTTTGACAGGAAGACCGGGTTCTCGCAGGCTTCCTGCAGCCAGGGGATGTTGTCAAAGATGGAGTGGGCCCGGCGCTGGTAGTGGGGGTTCATGCACTGCAGGGGATACTCGCCCTTGGCGCCCTTGGTGTCGCCATCCACAAAGGTGGTTTCATAGCCCTGGGTGGTGGGGATGTACTTGGGCAGGCCATGGTAGCTCTCCTGCGAGTAGCCGTGGGCGTTGATCATGTCGGCATAGGCCTGGCAGTAGAACTCCACCTTGCCGCTGGTGGTGGGGATGGGGTTCTTCTCAGGGTCATCGCGGAATTCCTTCTTGTGGATGAAGCCCAGATTGTCGCCCACCTTGCGCTCCACGCGGTACATGCCCTCTTCCATGTATTGGTTGATGGAGATGCGGCCTTCCTGCGGCTGGCCTTCCACGCCCCAGGCCTTGATGTCATCCTCGGTGATGGCGCAAAGGTTTTCCCAGGTCTGGCCGTCTTCCTTCACCACGGTGGTGGTGGCGACAGCGTTGAACAGGCGCTGCTTGGCGCTGACGGTGCCCCACATATCGGCGGACAGGCCCAGTTTTTCGCCAATCAGCATGCTGGCTTCGGCGTCAGACTTGGCTTCAAAGTAAGGCTCAATCACCTTGTCGGAAATCAGCAGGATGTCCCTGTTGTAGTAGCCTTCCCAGATGTAGCCGGTGCCCTCCCGCTCCCAGGCGGTGGTGATGGGCAGCACGATGTCAGAATACTTGTTGGTGGTGGTGAGGAAGTGCCCCTGGCCCACCACAAACTCCACCGCCCGGTGGGCCTCGATGCCCTTTTTGGCGCCTTCGGAGTTGGTGAGGCGGGAAGCGCTGCCGTTCCAGATCATCTTCACATTGGCGGTGATGTTGTCAATGCGCTTGGTCAGGTCGAACTTCTCAATCACGCCCTGCCAGCCATAGCCGGCGCCGTTCAAGGTGCTCCACAGCTTGGTGGGGTTGAAGGGCTCGCCCAGGACGGCGTTCCACTGCTGGGTTTCGCTCACACTGGTGGAAGCACCGGTGCCGGAGACAGCGCCGGTGGCGCCGCCGGAGCCGGCCTTGATCAGCCGGGGGCCAAAGTTGTTGGTGTGGTTCCAGGCGGTGGGGCCAACGGTGTGGCCGCTCTTGCCGATGTGGCCGCCCATGGCGCCCAGGGCAATCACCAGCTGGGGCAGCTGATCGGTGTTGTAGGTGCGCCCGGTTGCCCAGGAGGACAGGATGCCCACCTTGTTGTTCACACCCAGCACGCGGGCCACCTGGCGCAGGGTATCGGCCGGGATGCCGGTGATTTCGCTGGCCCATTCGGGGGTTTTGGGGGTGTCGTCATACTTGCCCCGCAGGTAATCAAAGAAGTTCTGGTCGTCCCTGGCGTCGGCGGGCATATGCTCCGCGTCAAAGCCCACGCAGCAGCGCTTGAGGAAATCCCAGTCGATCAGCGGGTTTTCGGCGCTGTCTTCCTCCAGCATCGCATAGGCCATGCCCAGCATGGCGGCCATGTCGGTGCCAGGCCGGATGGGCACCCACTGGGCGTCCAGCACAGCGGCTGTATCGGTATAAATGGGGTCAAACAGAATGAATTTGGTGCCGGCGTCCTTCCAGCTCTTGGCATAGTTGGTGGCGTTCCCCAGGGAGGACCAGGCGGGGTTAAAGCCAAAGGCCACCACATATTCGCAGTTGAGCATGTCCAGGCGGTCGTTGTTGCAATCATAGTAGTTGCAGCCATCGCCCCAGCCCAGCGCCGCGGGTGCAAACCAGCTACCCCAGGAGCCTGTCTTCCAGGAGCTGAGGTAGTTGATGTTCATTTTGTTGAGCACATCTGTGCCGGCAGAGGCGCAGAGAATGGCATTGTCGCCATAGGTCTCATTGATGCGCTTGATTTCGTCAGCGATGTACTGGGCCGCCTCATCCCAGGAGATGCGCTCCCACTCGTCCTGGCCGCGCAGGTGGCCGTTGGGGTTGCCAGGCGTCCAGTTTTTGCGCTTCATGGGGTACTTCAGCCGGTCCAGGCCCCGGGCCTGATACTGCTGGGACCAGCCCCGCAGGCAGGCGCGCTGCTGGCGGTTCACCTCATCATCGCTGCTGAAGTCATCCGTTTTCTGGCGCAGGATCACCCCATCCTTGATGTAGGCGCGCACCAGGCACTTGCCGCCGCAGTTGTGCGGGCAGGCAGCGTTCACCCACTTGCCGCCCTCCAGCGCGGTCACGGCGCCTTCAGCGGTTTTCTCCAGCACGTTGGCCTCAGCCACAGCGCCGCTGGTGGCCAGCGCCATGCTGGCGGCGCCGATGGTGGCCGCGGTGCCCTTAATAAAGCTCCTGCGGCTTACACCAGATGTCGTCAGCTTTTCGATTAAACTCATTCCGTTTCTCCTCCCCAATTGCTTTATCTCATGACAAGCACAGATATACAGGAAGTGTACAAAACCCTCCCCGTCAAAACAAGGACACAAATGGACATTTTGCAGGCCTCTTTCGCACAAAAGTGTGCATCAGGCTTTATCCAGCAGCTCCTGAAGCAGGGCCTGGTCATCAGCCATATACTGGGACAGAGCCTCCGCCAGCCGGGGGTAAAACAAGGCGCCCTCCGCCTGTGCCATGTCCGCCTGGTAGCGGGGCAGCCAATTGAGCAGGTGGCTTTGCGCAAACTGCCGCTGCCCTTCCAGGTTGGCCCGGTAGTCCGCCATGCGCCCCTCCCTGAGGCGCTCCAGCGCTTCCCCTGTTAACAGCGCCAGGAAGTGCAGCATCAGGCTGATGTGGTCATCCGGGTAACGGGGGTAGCCCGCGGGCTGGTAGCCATAGCGCTGATACCACTCGCGCACCGCCAGGGTAGACTCCTGAAACAGCGCCCGGGCCCTGGTCATATAGACCGATTCCCAGGGCGGCGCCACCAATTCCTCTGGGCCAATGAAAAGCCGGGTGTATTCCTGCCTCACCGCGTCAAGCGCCTCATCTGAAAGCCCAGCGGCAGGCAACAGCGCCGCCTTTAGCAGGGCAGCGCCCGAGGCCTCCCCCGTTTCAAACAGCGCGATGGTCATCAGGCTGTCCTCACCCGCTACGGCGCTTAGCATCTCCCGGCTGGGCTCCGCGCCAAACAGCGTGTGCATAAGCTTCAGCACATACTGCCGCCCCTCCAGCAGCAGCTGTACCGCTTCCCCTGTCTTTTGATCCATGGCATATCCCCCCCCTGCTTGATGCCCATATCATAAGCGATGGCGCAAAATATGTAAAACAGCGGGGCGATTTCCAAGTCATGTCCGTTAACAGCGGAAATGCTGACAAAGATGGAATCACGCGGGGCGTTAAACCCACAAAACCAAGCCTTTACGGGGCATGTTCCGCTCATCAGGCAGCCAGACCTGGTGCAACATCCTAACAAATCATAAAACATCAATGAAATGAGGACACCAAGATGAATGGCATCCCTGCCAGGCCACAGCTGATACCGGCAGGAGCCCCGGCCATCCAGGGCTTCTTTCCGCTGGTGCAAATTGTCAAGTTTGGGTATGATGGCTCAAACAGCATTTGCGCTGCTGGCCATTTTTTTCACTGCAGTTAAATATATTCAGGTATTTGATTGCATATCAACACCGATGGTGCTATATATAGTAATAGTTTTCGCATATCAAAAGGAGCGCATGATGAAGAAATTCGCCTTGGTTTTTGTGCTGATTCTCCTCTTGTCCCCACTGACATTGGCAGAGAATCAAAGCGAAGCCTCTGACGGCAGAAATGTCAGTGGCTTCAATGTCAAAACCAACCGGTCTTTGACTTGGTGTGGGATTGATTTTTCCTATCCATCCTATTTCGATGTGCGCGACGAGCGTTCCACAACAGATTGGTTAAGTTTCTACCCTGAGAAAAAAGAGTATTATGCCTCTTTGCTTTTTCAAAGCTATGATTTCGCAGGGACACAGGAGGCCTTTGATTCGGCCGTGCCGTATATCCTTGAAAGCACTTTTGATAATGACTTTTTTGAGAACGCTGAGTTCCACCAATCAGAAGAAATATCCATTGCAGGCTTGCCTGGCTGGCATGTGAATTACACCTTTGGATACACGGATGGCGATGGTGTTTTCTCCCATGCGGCCTATTCATTCGCATACAATAAGATCACGCAACAGGTCGTCATGCTTTCCTGTATTTACGATAGCAAGGACCAATCGAAATATGATTACCTGGGCGACTTTTACAACATGTTAGCCTCAGCCAAACTGAAGGTTGAACCGCTTGATTTGCAAGCCATCAATAAAACAAACACGGCAAAATCATATTCAAAGTTTGTCGGGAAGTATTTTAAGATAGCTGGCGTGGTTGGGGAAGCGATGCCACCCTCAGAGGGGATGAACGCGCTGATCATCCTACACCCTGATATTATGGCCCGGGGAATGGGCTCAACCTTGCCGCTTGATATCAACATTTGGCTGACCCCTTATGAATTTGAAAAAATCGGCGGCCTTTCTTCTGTTGGAAAACAGATTGAACTGATTGAGATATTGACAAGCATCAGCAGGAATGCCGTTTCAAAAGACACCAAGGTGAAGGGCTACCCAATCCAGTTGGAGTTTGGCGTATACCAATGAGCTTTTGTCGCACCACGCCTCAAAAGTCTGAAAATCTTTCAAATCACCTGCTTTAGTCGTTTGCCTTTAGCCTTCGTCATCAGCCACAAACGGCGGAGCCGGTGAATTATCGTCTGCCTGTGAAAAGGGCTGCCCGCTGGTCGCGGACAGCCCTCAATTGTATCAGTCGTGTTCCTGTCAGCCGTTGCCCCCGGTGGTGAGACCGATGGAGAAAATATCACCGGTCTTGGCGTCGATCATCACGCCCAAGCCCAGTTCCACCTCATCCACCACCACATAGTAGTGCAGGCTCCAGAGGGCCACGCGCTCAGGAGTTGCGGCGCGGAAGAAGGCGTCTGTCAACTCTGCCCGATCCATATCCGCCTGGCTCAGTTTGAACTCCTCCATCACGGCGGCCTTGGCGATTTCGATGGCCTTTTCCTGGCTCATATCTTCCGGGCCGGGGGTGCCAGCCTGCCAATACTCGCCCCGGTAGAAGTATTCTCCCTCTTTTGTCTCCCGATTATCCAGGGGGATGGGCAGCGGCATTTCATTTTCATATTTGAACAAGTCCGGATTAGCCTTGCGATGCTTGTCAATCGCCTCATCTTTGGCCTCAATATCCACCAGCGCTTTCTGAATCTGCTTGACGCCCCAGGCGGGGGATGCCAGGCTGCCGGAATCAAGGAGGGCCTTGTCAGCATCGTCAAAGCTCCAGCTGGCAACTGGATCCGCCCCCTTTTTGATCACCACGGTGTAGTTGCCCACAAGGCCCTGGGGCATGCCATTGCCGATGAAGCTAACCGTCCAGCTGCCCCCTTCCTCTTTGGTTTCGCTGGGATAAAAAACCCCCATGGCAGCGGGTGTCAGACCGTATTTGTCTTCCAGGGCTTTTCGGGCCCGGGTCACGGCGTCGGCCTCGGGGCTGCGGCTTAAGGTCACAGCGGCCAGGGCAATGCCTGCCAACATGATCATCGTCATCGCCATCACCAGGCTAAAAGACATTTTCTTTTTCACTTTGGTTTCTCCTCTCACCTGGCGCAGCACGTTCCGGCTGCGCCGGTCGTCCCATGCCAGGGCTGCAAAATGGCGATCCATGGCTTTTTTAAACTGGTCATTCATCGTAATACCACCTTTCCAGCTGCTGGCGAAGTTTGTCGTTGGCCCGCCTGAGGCGGGCTTTGGCCGCGTCTGCTGTGATGCCCAGGGTGCTTGCCACATCGGCGATTTTCATCCCTTGGTAGTACCTGAGCATCACCACGTCCTTGTATTTGTTGGGTAGTTTCATCACGGCGTTAATCACCGTGGCGTCTGGCATGTCCTGGTCTGTAGCGGCTTCGGGCAGGGTATCGATGTCCACCCTTCTGTCCACCCGGCGCAGCCAGGAAGTGCGCAGGTAATCCTTGCAGGTGTTGATGGCAATGCGCATCAGCCAGGCCTGCTCGTTGCCCTCTTCCTTTAAGGTGTGCAGCCTTTTGTAAGCCTTCAGGAAGCTGTCCTGCACCGCGTCCTCGGCCAGGGACACATCCTTCAGGTACACATAGCACATCCTTAGGAGGGCGCTGCCGTAGTGCGCCATCAGGCGCTCCAGCTCCATCTCCTTGTCCAGAACTCTGTCGGGTACCGCAACAAAGTCCATCATCGCACCCCCTTTCACTTATAAGACGAGGGAGAAAGCCAAAAGGGGACAAAACGCATTTTTGCTAGTATCATCATGGCGTTCATGGTATCCTGACAGGGGCCGGGATGCAAGCCGGCGGCTTTAAAGATTGATATGAGGTGCTGACATGAGTTACGCGGATGATGTTTTTATCAGCAATTGCAAGCAGATATTGTCTGATGGCGTGTGGGATAAGGGGCAGGATGTGCGCCCCCGCTGGGAGGACGGCAGCCCCGCCCACACCATCAAATGCTTTGGCCTGGTGAACCGCTATGACCTGAAAAAGGAGTTCCCCATCCTCACCATCCGGGAAACCCGGCTGAAAAACGCGGTGGACGAGCTGCTTTGGATCTGGCAGAAAAAATCAAGCAACGTAAATGACCTGGGCAGCCGCATCTGGGACCAGTGGGCGGATGACACGGGCAGCATCGGCAAGGCCTACGGCTACCAGCTGGGGGTGAAGCACCAATACAGGGAAGGCTTGTTTGATCAGGTGGACCGTGTGCTGTATGACCTGAAAAACAACCCTGCCTCCCGCCGTATCATCACCAACCTCTATGTGCACCAGGACCTCAACGCCATGGCGCTGTACCCCTGCGCCTACAGCATGACCTTTAATGTCTCAGGCCGCAGGCTTAACGCCATCCTCAACCAGCGCTCCCAGGATATGCTGGTGGCCAACAACTGGAATGTGAGCCAGTACGCGGTGCTGGTGCACTTGTTTGCCCGGGTGTCGGGGCTGGAAGCGGGGGAACTCGTCCACGTGATAGCCGATGCCCACATCTACGACCTGCATGTGCCCATGGTGGAGGCATTGATTGAAAACGCCCCCTTCGAGGCGCCGGAACTGGTGATTAACCCGGACATCAGCGATTTTTATGCCTTTAAGCCGGAGGATGTAAGCCTGAAGAACTACCAGTTCCACAAGCTGGCCGGGCGCATCCCCGTGGCGGAATAGGAGGAAAGATGCAAGCGATTGTAGCGGTGGACCTGAACTTCGCCATCGGCCTCAAGGGGCAGATGCTCTACCACCTGCCGGAGGACCTGAAGTTCTTCGCCCGGACAACCAAGGGCAAGGTGCTGGTGATGGGGCG
>CAZSSU010000070.1:0-8398 GCA_964609415.1 uncultured Christensenella sp.
GGGAGCTGGTGGGCATCAACCCCCTGGGCAGCAGCTTCCTCATGTACACCTTCAAACGCCCCGTCCAGCCCGGCCTCAACCGTGCCACACCCAAAAACGTCCCTGCCCGCAACGAAAAGGCGGATGTCAAGCCCCGCACCGGCAGCCTCAGGGACATCCGGGTGGAGCAGCCCCAGCAGCCGGACTATCAGCCCCAGCCAGACCCTCAGCAGGGCTTCAACATTCAGGACATCCTCAATTCCATCCTGGGCGGCGAGGGCAAGTTCTAAATCTCTTCAGACAAAGGCAGGACGCGCAAAACGCGTCCTGCTTTTTTATGCCGTGGGGCTGATGACCAGGGTTTCCCCAGTCCGGTTATCCTCCAGCACCATCTGCCGGTAAAGGCAGCGCAGGTTCTGGGCGGCATAGTCCTTGTGGTGGTGGCCGAAGTACCAGGTTTTATAGCGCCTGGCCAGGTAGATGGGGTCCAGCATAAAGGCGGGGTGGGCCCGGGTGCCGGGCGTCTCCCCCAGGTGGGCATAATAGCTCTCCGGCGGCTGCTTGATGGGAAAGCCGAAATGCTGAAGGATGAAGGCGCGGGGCGCGTCATGGCTGATCACATAGTCAGGCACCGGGCGCTTGAAATAGCCCGCCATCACCCGGGCGGCCTCATCAGCGCCCAGCAGCTCATCCGCAAACAGGTCAACCCCCGTTTGCCGCAGAAAAAAATCAATGGAAAAACCCCCCGGATAAAACCAGAAACGCTTGCCCCCCAGGGTGGCTGTTTCCCCCGCCAGGGGGGCAAACAGATGGCCGCCCAGGTCGTAGCCTTTGCAGCCAAATCGCCTGACCAGAGGCTGGCGGCTAATCCAGCCGTAATTCTCGTGGTTGCCCAGGCAAATCAGCACCTTCATGGGCAGCCCCCGCCAAAACGCCAGCACTTCATCCATATCCTGCCGCCAGGGTGCTCCAAAGTCACCGCAGTGGATGATGGCGTCCCGGCTGCTCAGCCGCAGCTCCTTAAAAGCCTGTGAGCGCATTTTATCCAGGTCAATGGCTCCATGGGTATCCCCCACAAACAAATAGCGCATGGCTGCTCCTTTCAATGACGTCTTCTGCTCATGATTGTAAAGGCAGAGGAGCATATTTACAAGAAAACCATCTTATGCTAATCTTGTAGTGATATAAAACAAAGGGAATTCCCGCAAAACGGGACAAAGGAGCGGCCATGAAAAACTTCGCCATCCTGCTTTTAGCTACCCTGATGCTGCTGACACTTTCCACCGCTTTGGCGGCGGAAAGTGACTATGCCTTCAGCCCGGAGACGGGCACCATCACCCAGTATACCGGCCAGGGGGGCGAGGTGATCATCCCCGCCGCCATTGGGGGTGTCCCGGTGCGGGCTATTGGCCCCGGCGTCTTTGACCAGAACCAGGCCATCACCCGGGTGGTGATCCCAGAGGGGGTCACCCACCTGGCGTTCAATGCCTTTTATTTCTGTGAGAAGCTGGCTGAGGTGACGCTGCCCCATAGCCTGGAAGCCATTGACTCCTACGCCTTCTTTAACTGCATAGGGCTAAAAACCCTGGTGTTCCCGGAGCGCCTGAGCTTCGTGGGCGGCAACGCCTTCGCTGGCTGCACGGGGCTTGCCGCCATTCAATTCCTGGGGGAATGCCCCTTCATCAGCACCGGCGCCTTTGCCAATGGGCCTGAAGGCCGCCAAGTGACCGTACCCCAGGAGGAAACCGCCGCCTATGAACAGGCCCTGGGCCACAGCGTATTGGCAGGCGGCAGCCTGCAAGGCCTTTCCCACACAGCGCCGGAAAGTGCCTTTAGCTTTGAAGACGGTCGCATCACCGGCTACAGCGGAACATCGGCCTATGCCCTGGTGCCTGGAACAATCGGGGGCATCCCCGTCACCGGCATCGCTGACCGCGCCTTTATCGGGAACCCCTGGCTGCGGCGCATTGCCTTACCTACAGGCGTCACAAATATAGGCGAAGCGGCCTTTTTCGCCACCAAACTGGCCGAGGTCAGCTTGCCGGAGGGGCTAATCAGCATCGGCAAGGAGGCCTTCAGCGGCGTGCCCCTGGAGCGCCTCAGCCTGCCTGGTAGCTTAAGCACCCTGGGGGAAGGCGCTTTTGCCAGCAACGCCCTGAGTGAGTTAACGCTGCCCCAAGGCATCACCAGCATCCCCAAGGAAGCGTTTCAGCGCAGCTGGAGCCTTGAAACCGTGTATTTTCCCGCCAGGCTCACAGAAATAGCTGAGCGCGCCTTCTTTGACTGCGACCGGATGAGTTACCTGGTGTTTGACGGTGCCATTGCCCCTGCCATCGCCCCTGACGCCTTTGCCGAGTGCGAAAAAATCGCCGACATCGACATCGCTACCTCCGGCAGCAAAGCCCAGGCCCAGGCCTTTCATGAGGTCTTCCTGGCAGCCGGCTTGCCGGAGGGCAGCTTTACTGTGTGGCGGGCAAACCCCGCCGATCAGCCCCCCTATGACCAAAGCGCCAAATCCGCCATTGATGAAGCCACCGGCCTCATCACCCACTATGAGGGCCAGCAGAATGACGTGGCCATGTTCTGGAACCACTGGAATGCCGCCGGCACCCAAACCCTGGATGTAAAGGGCCTGGCGGATGGCCTGTTTGAAGGCAGCGCCCTCACCTCCTTTTATGTGCCCCACTCCAACCAGTTTGAGTCCATTGGCAAGCGCGCCTTCGCAAACAGCGCCCTCACCCGCATCCACCTCTTTGACAGCGTGGCTACCATCGGGGACGAGGCCTTCGCGGGCTGCAAAAAACTAAGCGCCATCACCCTGCCAGAGGGCGTCACCTTAGGACAAAACCTCTTTAGCGGCTGTGAGGCCCTGGAAAAGCTGGTGATCCCAGCTGACGCCATCCTGTCGGGCGACCTGGGCCTGCCGCCTGAGAAGCTGTTTGTATCAGCCTCGGCCACAGAGGCGCAGCGCCAGGCCATTCAAAGCGCCTTGGGCTTCCCCTGGTATCTGAGCCTGCCCCGGGAGGGCGAGGTCCTGGCCTTTGCCCGGATGCCTGATAGCTTTGTTCCTGGCGCGCCAGCTGATTTTGAGTTTGACCCACAAACCGGCACCCTCACCAAATATGTGGGAAGTCAACCTGTGGTGGTCATCCCCCGGGAAATTGGCGGGGTGCCCGTGACGGCCATCGGCGAACTGGCTTTCTCCAACCTCACCGTCTTCAGCGTCCTGGAAGGCAAGGCCGACAACAGCACCCTCACCCAGGTGGTGATTCCTGAAACCGTCAGCCAGATCGCCGACTCCGCCTTCCTCAACTGTAAAACGCTAGCCAATGTACAGTGCTACGGCCCCATTGAGCGGGTGGGTATCCGTGCTTTTGAAGAGTGCCAAATGCTGGAGGAGATCATTTTCCACAACGGCGTTAAAGCCCTGGATCTCTATGCCTTCAACCTCTGCCAATCCTTGAAAAAGGCTGAGCTGGGGAAGGTCATCCAGGCGCTGCCGGAAGGTGCTTTCTATGGCTGCGGCTTTGCGGGCGACCTCGTGCTCTCCATCCCTGTGATTGGTAACTCCGCCTTCAAAAACTGCGCCCAGGTCACCGCCATTCACATCCTGCCCAGTGTTCAGGATATTGACGCCGCCGCCTTCCAGGGCATGACCAGCCTACAAGAAGTGTATATGGAAAGCGGCAATCCCCAGATTCTGGGGGATTACCGCTTCCAGTTTGACGAAAATGCCGCCAAAGTCAAAATCTGCCTGCCGGAAACCGCCACCGATGAGCAGCTGCAGGCCTTCATCAGCAAAATGGATCAGAACAGGCTGCCCGGCAAGGACATGGTGATCAGGAAAAGCTGCCCGGCGGGGCACCTTTAAGCATTCCGCTCCTTAAGCATGTCCGCGTCCTCCTGGAGCACCCGGTACATGTCAGCCGCCTCTTCCTTGCGGACGGTTTCCGCCAGGCGGGTCACCTCATAGCGGCCCAGGCGGCTGCCGAAGCGGATCTCCATGATGTCCCCTTCCTTCACCTCGGCCCCGGCCTTGGCCACCCGGCCATTGAGGCTCACCCGCCCGCCGTCACAGGCCTCCTTGGCCACCGTGCGGCGCTTGATGATGCGGGATACCTTGAGAAATTTGTCTAAACGCATAATACTCCTTTTGTGGGGGGACGGTTGGGGAAGGCCTTTTTGAAAAAAGGCCCTCCCCAAACCCCTCTTGAAAAACTTTGTTCATCCTATCGATAAAAAACCGCGGGGCGAATAACGCCCAGCGGTTTGTCAGTGCAACTGTAAAGAATTAGTTGAGCTGATCCTTGAAGGTCTTGCTGGCCTTGAAGGTGGGGGCTTTGGAAGCCTTGACCTTGATGGGCTCGCCGGTGCGGGGGTTGCGGGCGGTGCGGGCGGGGCGCTTCTTGGCTTCGAAGGTGCCAAAGCCGATCAGCTGCACTTTCTCGCCCTTCTTCAGGGTCTTCTGGATGGTGGTCAGGACAGCGTTGACGGCCTTGTCGGCGTCCACTTTCTTCATCTCGGTTGCTTTGGCGACTGCGGCGATCAGTTCAGTTTTATTCATGTTCATACCTCCAACATTCGTTTAGTGAGAGCAAAACTACTGTACTTTCATTTTACTTCGTTCCCAGTATACCCCCATTTCAAGGCTTGTCAACATTTTTAACGCTTTTTTGTCTGATTTTATCGCATTTTCCATCCATAAGAAGCGCTTTATGAACTTTTCCGTAGCCAGATGTAAGGCCTGGTCGCCCGAAATGCCCATCAAGCGCGCTGTGTTCACGCAGGAAAAGAATAAATCGCCCAGTTCATCAAGGGCTCTGGCCGGTTGATCCATCACCTGGCGCAGCTCCTCTGCCTCTTCACCCACCTTGTCCAGCGCCTGGATGGCCTCCTCCCAGTCAAAGCCCACCTTGGCAGCGGCCGCTTGCACCTTCTCCGCCCGCATGAGCGCCGGGAAGGAGGTGGGCACCTCCAGCATTGCTTCGCCGGGGCTCTTCTCCCCCCGCTCCGTCTTTTTGATCTCGTCCCAGGTGGCCTTCACTTCTTCGGCGGTTTCCAGTTTCATCTCCCCAAAGATGTGGGGATGGCGGCGGATCAGCTTTTCACAGATGCTTTTGAGCATGTCACCCCAGGCCATGCTGCCCTGCTCCTCGCCCACCACGGCGTTAAAGGCCAGCTGCAGGAACACATCCCCCAGCTCCTCCGCGGCGTGCTCCCAGTCCCCATTCACCAGCTCTGCCGCCGCCTCATGGGCTTCCTCCACCAGGTACTTGGCCAGGCTTTCATGGGTCTGCTTTTTGTCCCAGGGGCAGCCATCCGGCCCCCTGAGCCTGCGCATAATCGTCAGCAAATCCTCCGGGTCAAAGCAGGATTTCTCCAACAAAGCCAGGGGGAACACCACAAAACCCGCCGTGTGGTCATACTTCTTCTGGCGGTCGATGTCCGTGAGCGTCATCCAGATCCCCTTGCGCGCTGCCTGCTCCCCCGGCGCAAAAAACAGCACCCGGGCGTCCTCGCCATACAGCGGCAGCAGTTGCAGCTTCACATCCCCGGCCAGCGCCCGGCTGTTCAGCTCCACCACCGCCAGGGGCTGCTGGGCATTATGCGCTTTTAGCCCCATGGCGCTTGACACCACCAGCGCGCCTTCAAGCGCAGCCTGGGCTGTAAACGGCGCTTCCAGCGCCACCCCGGGAAGCACCCGCAGCTTGTCCCCTGCCTGCTCCCTTAATAGCCTGACGGTCTCGTCCCGGGCCGGGTCAGGCACGGCATATGTCACCGCGCGCTTCTGGGCTAGCGCCATCACCGCCTCAGCTGCTGCCTTGGCAAAGGCATCAAAATCAGCGCTTTCTTCGTGCAGCGCATCCAGGCTGTTAAAGGTAATGCCTTCTTCCTCAAGCAAGGCCACCGCCCCATGCCGCGCCGTGCGCAGCACCAGGCAGGCCGCCTTTTTCATTTGCTTTAAGCCCCCCAGGGTGAGCAAATCCTTATGTCCCGGCCCCAGGGGGACCACGGTTATCAGATGCATGTTATCTCCTCCCGCCAAGCTTGCCCGGCAGTTCGCTGCGCCGGATGGCCCCGGTCTTAAGCGCCGCAGCCCCATAGAGCAGCACAGCGCTGATTAACACCAGCCCCATCATCAGCCAGCTATGCCCCAGCCGCTCGCCCAATAGCCTGCCAATAAGCGCCACCGGCACCGCCATCACCAGGGTGGCCAAGCCAGGCTTTAGCACCAGCTCCCGCCAGGACCAGGCAAGCCCGGTATACTTGATCACATAGTAAAGATTCAGCCCGCCGCTTAGAATATAGCAGGCCAGGGACGCATAGGGCGCGCCGCCGATGTTGATCGCAGGCACATTCACCGCCGTATAGTTGATGGCGATTTTCACCACAATCCCCGCCGCCAGCGTATACATGGGAATGCGCTGCTTGCGCATGCCCTGCAAAATCCCGCTGGTGGCCTGCACCAGGGTGAACACCACAATGGTCAGCGAGCTGATTTGCAATAGGTCTGCCCCCATCCGCAGCTGCGCCACGCTGTACTCCCGCCCAAACAGCAGCGTCAGAATGGGGTAAGCCAGCAGGCTCATGCCCACGGAGCTGGGCAGCCCCACTACCATTGCCATGCGGATGCCGGTGGCCGCGTCCCGCTTGACCCCTTCCTGATCTTTCCTGGCCCGTTTTGCCGAGATGGCGGGCACCAGGTTGGAGGACATGGCCATGGCCAGCGCCGTGGGCACGTTGATCAGTGACAGCACCAGCCCATAGATGCCGTAGCGGGATAGTGCCTCCAGTTCCGGCAGGTACACCTGCATCTGCCGCACCAGCATGAAGCTGTCCACAGCACCCGCCAGGGGCACGATGCTGGCCCCGATGGTGATGGGGATGGCCGTCACCACCAGCTCCCGGGCAATGGCCTTCCTCCCCATGGCTTCACTATGGTCCCGGTTGACAGCCTGCCTCATGCCCGGTTCCACCGTCCAGTAATCCACCACCATGTAGAGGAGGGCCGCGCCTTCTGCGATGCTGGTGCCCAGCAACGCCCCTGCTGCGCCCAGCACAAAGCCGCCCCGCTCCATGCCGATAAAGGCCAGGGGGAGGGCGACGGCCACCTTGCCCACCTGCTCAATCAGCTGGCTGATGGCCGTGGGCCACATGCGCCGCTGGCCCTGCATATAGCCCCTGAAGGCGCTCATGGCGCAGACAAAAAACAGGCTGGGCGCAATCATCACAAAGCCTGCCCTGCTCCCCGCCGTCCCTGTGGCGCCAGCGAAGCGGTCGCTGAACAGATACATCGCCAGCGTGCTCACCAGCCCCAACAGGCTTAGCATCACCAGCGCAATGCGGAAGGTGCGCCTGGCCGTCCTGGCCTGGCCCCGGGCCAGGCTGCCCGCCACCATGCGGGAAATGGCCACCGGAATCCCGGCAGAGGACACCGCCAGCATCAGGTTGTAGGTGGGGAAAACCTGATTGTACACCCCCATACCCGCGGGGCCTATGTGGTTGGCCAGCGGGATGCGATAAAGCACCCCCACCACCTTGCAGATGAGGCCTGCGATGCCCAGGATGGAAATGCCCCCGACCAGGGAGCGCTGTCTGTTTGTCATGGCAGGAACCAAAGGGAACGATGGCGGGGAAGGAACTTTTTGAAAAAAGTCCCTTCCCCGTACCCCATCCCCAAAAACTTTAACATATCCTTAGAGTGGGGTGTTGTTGTTGTTGTCATCACCGGGCATGTCGTCGCTGAGGCTTTCCTCGCCGTTTTCCTCGGTGTCGGGGATTTCCTCATCATCCACCTCAGCCTCTGCCCGGTCCACGTCCACAATGCGGCTGCCGTCGGCCACGCGCATGATGCGCACACCCTGGGCGGCACGGCCGGTTTGCCTGATGGTTTCAGCCGGTACGCGGATGATGGTGCCGTCATCGGTGATCACCATGATGTCTTCATCTGGCTGCACCATCAATAGCGCCGCCAGGGGGCCTGTTTTTTCCGTCAGGTTCATGGTTTTAACGCCCTTGCCGCCGCGGCCCTGGCCCCGGAACAGGCTCAAGTCACTGCGCTTGCCATAGCCCAGCTCGGATACGCACAAGACCTCTGCCCCTTCCTCCACCAGCGCCAGGGCAATCACCTCATCCTCCTTGTCCAGGCGGATGGAGCGCACACCCATGCTGGTGCGGCCGGAGGCGCGGATCAGCCCATCCTCAAAGCGGATGGCCTTGCCCCAGCGGGTGCCCACGATGACCTCGCTATTGCCCTCAGTCAGCACAGCGCCCACCAGCAGGTCGTCCTCCTTCAGGGTGATGGCAATCAACCCCACCCGTCTGATGTTGCGGTATTCCCTCAGGCTGGTCTTTTTGATCAGGCCGTTTTTGGTGGCCATGATCAGGTACTGGCTGTCCCGGTCCTCCTTGGGCACGG
>CAZSSU010000071.1:0-8357 GCA_964609415.1 uncultured Christensenella sp.
TTCGAAAGAATTTCCTGATGGATCCTTATTTGCTGTTATGTTTGATACAAAGGACTATTATGAAGCAACCAGGGGCAAAGGAGTACAAGCATTGTCAAGACGCGGTAATGATGAATTGGCAGGTTTTGTCAGTAATGATTTGACAAACAAAGAGTACTATGAAGCTTTTTACAAGTATCTAAGATATGTTTATAGGTTATTGAAAGAATTGGAGCGGAATTAATTGACTGAAAACCAAAGGTGTATTTTGATTGTTAAAGCACAGAGACTATGGTTCATTTATATATGCCATTCAAAAGAAATGTAGATTGAGCCCTTTACTTCCCTGTGCTATACTGCGCCCATGGAACAGCAAGGGAAGGCAGCATCCCATCCCCATGCCGGGCACCGGGCCCGGCTGAAGGAGCGCTTTGAAAAATCGGGCCTCACCGGCTTTGCGCCCCATGAGGCCCTGGAGTTGCTGCTCACATACGCCATCCCCCGCCAGGACGTGAACCCCCTGGCCCATGCCCTGCTGCGCCACTTTGGCTCGTTCCACCGGGTGCTCCAGGCCCCTGTGAAGGACCTGCAGACGGTGCCGGGCATCGGCCCCCATGCAGCATCCCTCATCGCCCTGCTGCTGCCCCTGTTCCGGCTGTACCGGGAAGGGCTGGTGGCGGATGCGGGGGACCGGCTGGAGGGGGACGCCCTCATTCGCCGCTGCCAGGCCCTCCTCATGGGGGAGACGGTGGAGCGCTTCATGGTGCTGTCCCTGGACGCCCGGGGCCACTTCATCACCAGCAGCCTGGTGTCCTCCGGGGATGAGGGAGAGACGGCGGTTTATCCCCGGCTGATTGCCAGGGAGCTGCTGCGGGCCGGTGCAGCCCGGTGCGTGCTGGCCCACAACCACCCCTCCGGCCTGGCTCAGCCCTCCCGGGCGGACCTTCAGATGACAAAGGCCTTGAAGGACATCCTGTCCCCCCTGTCCATCACCCTTCAGGACCACATCATCATCGCAGGGGACGCGGCCTACAGCTTCGCCGGCAACGGGCAGATCTGATGCAAAAGGAGTACCTATGGCAAGAAACCGCAGTCCCGGGTGCATCACCCGGGTGTTCCGCATGATTTTCTGGCTCCTGACCCTGGGGGTCCTGGGCTTTGTGGGCCTCTTTGGCCACCTGCTCTACAAGGAGTTCACCATCCCCCAGCCGGGCAGCTACCAGGCCATTGTGGTGCTGGGGGCCCAGGTGGAGCGGGATGGCAGCCCCAGCGTGCAGCTCACCTGGCGGCTGGATAAGGCCCTGGAGATGTACCAGGCACAGCCCATGCCCATCGTGGTCACCGGCGCCCAGGGGGCGGACGAGCCCGCCACCGAGGCCTCCGTCATGGCGGCCTGGCTGGTGTCCCGTGGCGTGAAGCCCGAGCACGTGCTGATGGACGAAAGTTCCTTCAACACCCGGGAGAACATCGAAAACGCCATCCGGCTGCTGCAAAACCGCACCATCGACGTGCTGATCGTCACCAGCAACTACCACCTGCCCCGGGCCATGCAGATTGCCCGGGACTTGGGCTTAAACCCCTCCGGGGTGGGCAGCCCCATCAAGGCGGAATACTGGATTAAAAACCACGCCCGGGAAACCCTGGCGTGGGGGAAATACCTGGTGCAGCGCTTCCTGCCCTTCTTACCGATATAATTCTTACTCCAGAAAGCACATCTCATGCGCCAGGCATCAATTTGGTGACGGCGGCCTCGGTGGTCATGTCGTGGGCGCCGTAGATGCCGGGCACCTGGAAGCCCTTGCCCACCTCGTAGATGTTGAAATCCGCCTTCTCGTACAGGCACTGGGTGGTCACCAGGGTGATGACCCCGGCAGAGCTGATTTTCCGCAGGCTGTCGATCAGGTTGCGCCGGATGTAGTGCAGGCCCCCCAGGCCAAAGGCTTCCAGCACCAAGCCCCGGTAGCCGGCTTTTAAGATGTGGTCGAAAATGTCCGGGTTGGTGCCCGGCATCATTTTCAGCAGAAAGACCTTGGGGTCAATGGCCAGGGGATCCTCCCCGGGGTCAAAGGCCGGGCAGGGGGCCGGCTCGTCCTCCAGGTGCAGGCCCACGGCATCAAAGGTGCCCACCGGGGGCAGGTTGATGGAATCAAAGGCGTCAAAGCCCAGGGTGCGCATCTTCACCGCCCGGGTGCCATGGATGATTTTATGGTGAAAGGCCACATAGACGCCGGGGCGGCGGGAGGCCGCCATGGCGAAAGCCTCCCGGAGGTTGCCGGGGGCATCGGAATAGGGGTGCTGCAAGGGAAGCTGGGAGCCGGTCAGCACCACGGGGATTTTGATGTCCAGCAGCATAAAGCTGAGGGCGGAGGCGGTATAGGCCATGGTGTCGGTGCCATGGGTGATGACGATGCCGTCAGCCTCATGTTCGTGGGCTTTGACGGCCTGAGCCAGCTGCTGCCATTCCTCGGGCTGGATGTTGCTGGAGTCCAACATGAACACGTCCCGGGTGCTGATGTTGGCCCGGCTTCTCAGACTGGGCATATAGGCCAGGATGCCCTCGCCGCTGGTTTGGGGCACCAGGCCCTCGGCGGTTTCCTGGCTGGCGATGGTGCCGCCTGTGGCAAGCAGCGTGATGCGTGGCAGCATGATAATCTCCTTTTATATATAACGATTGTGACGCCTGGAGTATAGCATGGTGGCAGGGGGGTGTAAAGCTGGGACGCGCGGGGATTGACCAGGCGGCCTAAACGAAAAAGCCAGGAGCGCCTGATGGCCTCCTGGCTTTGTTAATGGCGGGGACTTATTTTTCTGCCGGGCTGTCCTTGAAGTTGCCCAGGGCCCAGGCGGTGAGTTCGCTGAGTGAAGGATGGATGACCATGGAGCGGGTGATGGGGGCAATGCTGCCCGGGTCGTCCGCCTGCGCCTTGCCGCCTGCGTTCATCAGGTAGGCGAAGGGCTGCACCAGAACCGCGGCCTGGGGGCCAATCACATGGGCGCCCAGCAGGCGGCCCTTGTCATCGGTGATGATTTTGGCAAAACCGTTGTCCGGGTCATTTTTGCGGTAGCCCATGGAGATGCCGGCCACCACATCGCTGTAATAATTGTAGGCCACCCGGGGCGTGATGCCAGCGGAGCGGGCTTCTTCCTCGGTCATGCCGACGCTGGCGCACTGGGGGGCGGTGTACACCGCCTGCGGGGTGCTGCTGTAATCCGTCCGGCGTTTCCCGCTGCCAAAGAGGATGTCCACCAGGGTGTCCGCTTCGTAATTGGCCTTGTGGCGCAGGGCATCCACCCCGTTCACGTCGCCGATGGCGTAGATATGAGGGATGTTGGTGGTGAGCTGGTTGTTGGTGAGGACATAGCCGCGGTGGTCGGTGAGGACGCCAGCGGCGGAGAGGTTCAGCTTATCGGTGTTGGGCACGATGCCAGGCGCCAGGAAAACCTCCTGGGCTGCCAGGGTCACCTGCCCGCCCTCCACGATGTTTTCAAAGGTGACATGCTTTAAGCCGCCTTCTTCATGGATGGCCACGGCATTGAGGTTGGTATAAACAGAGAGGCCCATGGCTTCCATCTGGGCCTGGAGCATCAATCCGATTTCCTTTTCCATCCGGCGCAGCAGGTTGCCCCTGAGGGCGGCCAGGGAGACCTGGGTGCCCATGGCGGAAAAGATATGGGCCATCTCGCAGCCCGTGGCCCCGCCGCCGATCACCAGCAGGCTGTCATAGGGCTTCTGGGGAAATTCGCCGCCGAAGATGGACTCGCTGGTTTGATAGCTGACCGATTCCAGCCCCCTGATGTTGGGGATGCGGGTGCGGGAGCCGGTGGCGATGATGATTTTGTCAGCGGTGAAGCGGGTGCTTTCGCCGCTGTTGAGCTGCACCTGGATGGTGTGGGCGTCCACAAAGGAGGCTTCGCCTGAAAACATGCTGAGGCCTTTTTCACTGGCCAGCTCTTTCTCAAGCTCCTTATTGACATCGATTTGCCGCTGCATGCGCCGGGCGATTTTAGCCCAGTCAATTTCAGGCTTTTGATAGCTGACGCCCACCCGCTCGCCCCGCTCCACCTCGCGGATCAAATCCGCTGGGTAGACCAGCATTTTGGAGGGGATGCAGCCCCGGTTCAGGCAGGTGCCGCCCCAGGCGCCTTTCTCCACCACCGCACAGCTCAGGCCGGCTTTGAGCGCCGCCTCCGATATCATGAGGCCGCTGCCTCCGCCCAGGACTGCCAGATCAAAATGTTGCATCAGCGACCCCTCTCCTTCAAGAAAACATTAACAGACTGCATTTTAGCAGACAGATAGCCTGGTGGCAAGAAAACAAATGGCCGGGCAAATATGCCCGGCATAAGGCGGAAAAATCAGGCGGGGCTTAGAAACTGTTGGATTGGTTTTGCTGGGCGGCCTGGATTTCCTGATAGGTTTGGTGGGGGTCTGCGCCGGTTAAGACTTTGACAATACCGTCTCCCCACTCATCAAGAGATACAACCGCCTGCTGAATCAGGGTGTTCACCTCATCCACGCTGGGCATCACCGATTCTACATAGATATAGGAGCGGGTATAGACATGGCCGGCCTCATAGATCATAAACAGGTTGGCGTAATACAGGTTGCTGTTGGCCAGGGTGAGGAAAATGGCCATGTTGTCCCGGTAGGCCTCGGGCACCTTGAGGTTATAGACATCGGCGGTGCAGGAGATCATGTCGTCATAGAGGTAGACATAAACTTCACAGCTGCCAAGGGCGCTGTCCATGCTGAACTCACCCTTGTAGCTTTCCCTCTGGGCGTCATAGTCGAACTGATAGTCTTTCAGCCGGAAATACTCGTCCACGGTGTCTTTCAGGCCGCTGATGATGGCGGCTGACTCCGCCAGGCCGGGGGCAAACAAGCCAAAAGCCAGCAGAAGGGACAGGAGCAGGGCGATGGTTTTTCTCATGGGGGCCTCCTTATTCTTGCGTCCGGCGTTTCTGCCGGGCGTAAATTATTTAGGGATGCAGGGCCATAAATTCCCTGTCGCTGCGTTTGAAGAGCTTGATGTAAAGGAGAACGCATAGCGCCATAAGAATCAGGGCATACAGCGCCATGAAGATTAAGGGGCTCAGCACGCCTGCCAGCAGGTTGAGGTAGGCTGCGACTGGCAGCGCCACCGCCACAAAGCCTGCCGCCATGGTCAGGATAACGCTGGCGCCCTGCTTGACGGCTTCTGTTTGGCTGTTCCAGTCAAACTTGGGCAGTTTCACGTTGATCAATACCCCGGTCATCGCAATCAGGGCGACGAGCAGGCATGGCAGCACCGCAATCATCAGCAGATAGGGGAGGGGCAGGCGCAGAATGATGCCAAGGGCCAGCCCGGACACCAGGGTCACCGGCAGGCTGATCACCATGTGGGCATAGGCCTTGGATAAAAGCACCTGGCCGGGGCTGACCGGCAGGCTTTGCGCCTGCCACAGGGTTTTGCCTTCCAGGGAGATGGACGGGGCTGAAATCATCACGGAGGAGGCCAACAGACACTGGACGCCTACAGCGGCGGCTCCCATCATCCCCACAGGCACATTGTACTGGCTGACCAAGGGGGCGATAAGATCAGGCTTCAGCCATAGCACCACGGGCAGCGCCAGCATAAAAATCAGCGGAAAGCCGCTGTTTAGCATATACATGGGGCTTTGGAAGAACAGGCGCAGCTCCTTTGCGGTAAGCGCCCGGATGGGGCTGTTGGCCTTCAGGGGCTTTTCCACATAGCTGACCCGGGCGGCGCCGCGGTTTGCTGTGGCGATGCGGATGAAAAAATGCTTTAATAACAAGCCCATCATAACAAATGGGACGATGGCGTACAAGAGGAAAAGCAGGAGGCTCATGCTGTTGCCACTGGCTATGGCTTGTCCCAGGTGGTAGGTGGGGGGCAGGATGCGCTGGAATGCCCTGGCCATCGCTGGCCCTGCCAGCACCATCTGGGCCAGAATGCGGTTCATCTGGGACATGAGCACGAAGTAGCCCAGCATCATGGCGGTGGCCAGCAGGGTGACAAACAGCGTTTTTCTGCGCATGCGGCTGCTCACAATGGCCAGCAGCCAGCCAATCAGGCTGGAAAGCGCCAGGGACATCAGCGGCAGCGCCAGGCAGACAAGAAGGACAGATACCCACTGCCAAAAGCTCATCCCTAATTGAGCTGCCCATGCAATGGCGGGGGGAAGCGTGGCCAGCAGCGTGATCACCAGGTTGAAGAGGTAAAGTACCAGCATGCGGCTGAGCAAAATGATGCCAGCCGGGATGGGCATGGCTAGCAACATTTCATTGTCCCTGGCTTGAAAAAGCAGGGCTTGGGACATAAAGGCGCTTGAAACAAAGCAGAAGCTGAAGGCGGTGACGCCGCTTAAGGCAAAGTAAAGCCAGCCGTAATCAGCCTGGGCAAAGGGGGTGGCCAGGGTGGAGAAGAAAAAGCCGATCAGGCCAGCGATGACAAGGGCTACGTAAACCATCAGGATGACCATCACAGCCTGCATCAGCTTCCGGTTTTTTCGCCTTCCGCCGAGGCTTGTCATGGCCTGCCAGGCCATCATCAGCCGAGATGTGACAAGTGCCTTAAGCATGGCCGCCCTCCAGCTCCAGGAAGACCTCTTCCAGGGATTCGTCACCTTTTACCATTTCCATGGTGCCCGACTTGACCAGCTTGCCCAGGCGGATGATGGCCACCTTATCACAGAGCTTCTCCGCCACATCCAGCACATGGGTGGAGAAGAAAACGGCGCCGCCCGCGTCGCAGATCTGGCGCATGATTTGTTTGAGGCTGAAGGTGGCCTTGGGGTCAAGGCCGGTGAAGGGCTCATCCATGATCAGAAGCTTGGGCTCGTGAATCAGCGCTGCGATGACGGCCAGCTTCTGTTTCATGCCATGGGAGTAGGCGGAGATGGGCTGCGCCAGGTCCTCTCTTATTTCAAAGAGATCCGCATATGTCCGGATGCGTTCCTGCCTGATTTCCTGAGGGATTTGAAAGATGTCAGCGATGAAGTTTAAATACCGGATGCCGGACATGAATTCATACAGGTCGGGGTTATCCGGGATATAGGCCAGCAGCTTTTTTGCGGCAATGGGCTGTTTAACAATATCGTGGCCGCCAATCGTGATGCTGCCGCTGTTAAACTGCAAAATGCCACAGCAGGCCTTGATGGTGGTGGTTTTCCCGGCGCCGTTGTGGCCGATGAAGCCATAGATTTCCCCCGGGGCGATGTGGATGGATAGATCGTCCACGGCCTTTTTTTCGCCGTAGGATTTGGTGAGGTGATTGATGGATAGCATGGATATGTTCCTTTCAACGATTATTTGTGATTATTGGATATCCTCTGTCACAGGGGCGGATATGAGGGAAAGGCTGCGGAGCTTCCCCCCTTCATCCTTTTCCTGAAATTGATCCATGACTGTACGCAGCTGATGAATCAATTCATCATAGCGATGATCTGTAAGTGTGAAAAAACGCGTTCTGATGCCCAGCCTGTCTTGATATGGATCGGCGTTTTTTAGACGGCTGTACCGTTCAAAATCCATATACATGGCCTGGAAAAACTGGAAAGCGGTGCTTGAAATGCTGGCGTTGGTGGCGGCTTCCATGTGAGGGTGGTTGATTGACAGCAAGCGCTCCGTGCTGCCACGCACCTTTCGCTCTTCAAGCACCATCAACAGATCAGCCTTCAGCATGGCGTTGATGTGTCTGTACAGGCTGGGGAGGGGAATATCAGACAAATCCTCGGATATCTGCCGGGTTGTGGCTTTCTGGTGAATATAGAGATGTTGCATCACCCGCATCCTGACTGGGTTTGACAGCATTTTAAAAAGCTCCATCACATGCTTCCTTTCTTATAAATGATTATATTATCAAAAGTGATACAAGTAAAGGTCTTGTTAAAACCTTTTATGGCGTGAATGGGTATATTTGAAAAGATAAAAGAAAAGGAGCGACATAAAATGGAAAGAAAGGTTCGTTTCGGCATCTTGGGCTACGCCCGCATCGCGAAGGAAAAGGTGATTCCCGGCATCCTGGAGGCGAAGAATGCCAAGCTTTACGCCATTGCCTCCCAGCACCCTGAGCGGAGGAAGGAAGCCTTGCAGGATTATCCGTTTGAAAAGGCTTATGACAGCTACCAGGCCTTGCTGGATGACCCCCAGGTGGACGCGGTGTATATCCCGCTGCCTAACGCCATGCATAAGGAGTGGACGGTAAAGGCGGCCCAGGCTGGCAAGCACATCCTGTGCGAAAAGCCCATGGCGCTTACGCTGGAAGATGTGGACGAGATGATTAGCGCTGCCAGGGAAAACAGCGTGAAGCTGATGGAAGCCTTCATGTATCGCTTCACCACCCGCACAGCCAAGCTGAAAGAGCTGCTGGCGCAAG
>CAZSSU010000072.1:0-4160 GCA_964609415.1 uncultured Christensenella sp.
AGGGCCTCCATCTGGGTTTCCGCTGTTTCGCCCGGCGCCTGGGAAAATCGCATGCTCCCACCTCCTTCTGCCTGTTTGACGACAGTTCGATCAAAAAAGATTCATCCTGACAAAAAAACACCCGCAGCGCAAAGCCACGGGCATTAAAAAAGGCGCCCTTGCCTACACGGCCCTGGCCTCCGCCTGGGGGCCGTAGTTTTTCTCATACACCATGCGGATGCCCTTCAGGGTAAGAAGGCCATCGATGTGATCAATCACCTTTGATTCCTGAACGATCAGGTGGGCAAAGCCGCCGGTGGCCACCACCCTGGCGTGGGGCTCCCCCATCTCCTCCTTCATGCGCTCAACGATGTAGTTCACTTGCCCCACATAGCCGTACAAAAGGCCGGCCTGCAGGTTGGTAATGGTGGTGCGGGCGATGATCTTCTCAGGAATAATCAGCTCAAAATGCGGCAGGCGGGAGGTGCCCCTTACCACCGCGTCCTGGGACAGACGAACGCCGGTACAGATGCAGCCGCCCAGAAAATCCCCCTTGCGGGAGATGGCGCCAAAGCTGGTGGCAGAGCCAAAATCGATGTAGATGCAAGGCGCGCCGTAAAGCGCGCTGGCGGCAACGGCGTTGCAGATGCGGTCGCTCCCCAGCTCCCGGGGGTTTTCATACAGGATGTTGATGCCCGTCTTGATACCCGGCACCACAAAGGACGGCTCCTGATCAAAAAAGTCCTGGCACATGTGCTCGATGGTGAAGTTTACCGTGGGCACCACGGAGGAGATCATGATCCCCTCCACCTCTTTGGTGGACAAGCCCGCATGCTGGAACATCCCCTCCATGATGATGCCGTACTCATCCGAGGTGCTGGTCAGGCTGGTGGCGATGCGCCAGGACTGGATCAGCTCCGAGCCCCTGAAAACAGCGGTTTTGATGTTGGTGTTGCCGATGTCCATGACAAGAATCATGCGTCCGTTCCCCTTTGAAGCGTTGATTTTTGTATCGCGATAAAGATCGGTGGGCAGACCAGCGCCGCCACCGCCGCCTCTGAAAGCCCCGCTATGACAGCGGTGCCCAGAATCAGGCTGACGATGCGGGAGGTGTCCAGGGAAGAAAAGCGGTAAAACAAGTACATCATGCCCAGGTAGAAGACCGTGTTGGTCAGCGAGCCCACCGCCGCGGCCACGGGAAGCGCCAGTTTCTTCGTCCGCTTGCCCGAGGAAATCGCCTGATAGGAAAGATGCGCGAAGGTGGGCACCAAAAGCCTGGGCACAAAGCACATCAGGATGGCCAGCACAGGGCTTGCGCCCAAAAGGGTGCCCGCCAGCACGCTGGGCGGCGTCATGGACAGGCCCAGCACGCTCATCAGGCTGACCAGCCCAAAGAAAAAGCCCAGCAAAAGCCCGGTGCCCAAGCCCAGGGTGAAGGTGCCGATGATAACGGGCACCGACAGGATGGTGACGTTGACAAACCCCAAGGGGATCAGCCCCAGGGGGGTCAGCCCCAATAGAAAGACAAAAGCCACCAGCAGCGCGGTAAGGGCCAGACGTCTGTTCTGGTTTGGTTTCATGTGGTTTCCTCCGTTCAAGTTCGCTTTGGATACCTGACGATTAGTGTGTTCTGATCCGATGCTGTCCGGCTCGCTGAGGATACCGGCATGGGTGAGAGCTTAAGCGCTCCACGGATTTAGAATAGTATACCCCGACCGGCACTTAGTCAAGCGCGGCCTTGCTTTTTGCGGTTTTTACAAATCTTCAAGGAGGCTCTTTAATTTAAGAGAGGCGGCGTAGACCGCGTTTTTCTTCTCTTTTTGATCAGTCAGCGCCTCCATGGCCTGCCGCAGGTTCAGCCCCTCCGCCATCAGGTTCACCAGGCGCGCCTCAAGGCCCGTCTCCCCTTCGGGCGATGTTTTCTCGGGCTCCGGAAGCTTCAGCACCAGGCAGAACTCCCCCCGCCGGATGCCCTCGTCCGCTTCAAAACGGGCCAGCAGCTCAGAGGCGCTGCCTCTTAAGGTCTGCTCATACATTTTGCTCAGCTCCCGGCTGATGGAAAGCGGGGCCATGGGGTACAGCGCCGCTATCGCCTCCAGCAGATCCAAAATCCGGTGGGGCGCCTCATAGATCAGCGCCAGCTGCGCCTCCTGCCCCATCTTCTTAAGCTTCTCCTCCAGCTCCCCTTTCTTTCGGGGCAGAAAGCCATAGAAGGTGAACTCCTTCTCCTCAAAGCCGCTGACGGAAAGGGCCGCCGCAAAGGCGCTGGGGCCGGGGATGGCCAGCACTTGAAAGCCCGCCTCCCCCACCGCCCGCACGATTCTGGCCCCCGGGTCCGATACCCCCGGGGTGCCCGCGTCGCTCACCAGGGCGATGCTCAGCTCCTCCGCCCGCATGCGGGCCACGATCTGCCGGGCCTTGCCTTCCTCATTGTGCTCATGGCAGCTTTCAAGGGGCGTTTTGATCCCCATGGCGTTTAGCAGCTTGCGGGTCACCCGGGTGTCCTCCGCCAGAATCAAGCTTACTTCCCCCAGGGTTTTAAGCGCCCGGGGGCTTAAGTCCCCCAGGTTGCCAATGGGGGTCGCCACCACATATAAAACGCTCATCACGATTTCTCCGCCACCCGCAGTTTGGCGCTTCTGGCCCTGGGGTTTTCCGCCGCCTCCCGGGCTGTGGCCGCCTTGGGATAGCCCTTGGGCAGGCGCAGCTGGGGCTTTTTCCCGCACACGCAGACGGGCATCCTGGGCGGGCAGACACAGCCCGTCTCCAGGCGTTTGAAGGTCTGCTTCACCACCCGGTCCTCAATGGAGTGAAAGCTGATCACGCACAGCCTGCCGCCAGGCTTTATCAGGCTCAGCCAGTCCTCCAGCGCCTGGGCCAGGGGGGCGATCTCATCGTTTATCGCGATGCGCACCGCCTGGAAGGTGCGCCGGGCGGGGTGCCCCTCCTCTTTCTGGCGCACCGCCCTGGGGATGGCGCGGTCCACCGCCCGCACCAGGTCGCTGGTTTTTTCAAAGGGCCCCTCCTGCCGCATCTGAATGATGACGGCGGCAATCCGCGCGGCCCAGCGCTCATCAGCGTAGTTGTACAGGGCGTCCCGGATGGTCTGCTCCTCTGCGCTGTTAAGCCACTCCGCAGCCGTCAGCCCCGTGCTCTGGTCCATGCGCATATCAAGGGCTGCCTCCGCATGGTAGGAAAAGCCCCGGTTAAGGCTGTCCAGCTGCCAGGAGGACACCCCCAGATCCAAAAGCCCGCCGTCAAGGCGGATGCCCGGCAAAAGCGCCTTCACCTCGTGAAAATTGCCCTTGATCAGCTGAAGCCTCGCATCCTCCCCCAGGCGTCCGCGGGCTGCCGCCAGGGCCTCCTCATCCCGGTCAATGCCATACAGCCTGCCGGCGTCACCCAGCCTTTCAAGGATGCCGGCGCTGTGCCCGCCTCCGCCGATGGTGCCGTCCGCAAAGCTGCCGCCGGGGCTGATGGCAAGCGCCGCCAGCGTTTCCTCATACAGGACAGGCAGGTGGTGAAAGCCCGTGGCCTTGCTCACGCCTTCAGCTCCGCGATGCGCCGGGCGATGGTGTCCAGCATCTCTTGGTTGGTGGTGATCTTGTCCCGCTCCTGCTGCACCAGCTGCTGGGGCGCCTTGGCCACAAAACCGGGGTTGTTCAGCTTGCCCTCCCCCCGCTTGATCTCTGCCCTCAGGCCCTCCGCCTCCTTTTCCAGCCTGGCCACTTCCTTGCCGATATCCACCAACTCGCCTAAGGGAATCAGCACCTCGCCCGCCGGACAGACCGCGGACACCGTCTTTTCCTCCAGCGCCTGGTCCTGGGCAATCAGGGCCACCTCCTTGGCGCCCGCCAGACGCTTCAGGTAATGCGCCGCGTCTTCAATGGGCTTGGCCCAGCCCTCAGCCGCCTTGATAAACAGGTTGGCCCGCTGGCCGGGCTGCACCCGCAGCTCCTGACGCAGGGCACGGATGGCACGGATCATCTCCATCACTCCGCTCATCTGGGCCTCCGCCTCCGGGAAATCCAGCTCCGCCCGGGGCCTGGGCCAGGGGGCCAGCATGCAGGATTCCCCCTTCGAGCCGGGCAGAAGGGCATACACTGTTTCCGTCAGATAGGGCATAAAGGGACGCAGAAGCCTTAGGAGGCTTGACAGCACGTAGCTCAGCACCCCCCTCA
>CAZSSU010000072.1:4170-8337 GCA_964609415.1 uncultured Christensenella sp.
CAACTCGATATACCAGTCGCAGAAGTCATCCCAGGCAAAGTCATACAGGCTTTGGGCGGCCAGCATCAGGTCGCCGCTTTCCAGCTGCTGGGTCACCTGCTGGATGGCCTTATTCGTCCGGGACAAAATCCACTTGTCAGCGCCGCTTAGGCCCTGAAGGTCCAGCGCTTCCGGCCCTTCCAGGTTCATCAGCACAAACCGGGCCGCGTTCCAGACCTTGTTGGCAAAGTTGCGGGCGGCCTCGGTTTTCTCCCGGCTGAAGCGGGAGTCAGCCCCCGGGCTTACGCCAAACACCAGGGAAAAGCGCAGGGCGTCAGCGCCATACTCATCAATCAGCTCAAGCGGGTCAATGCCGTTGCCCAGGGATTTTGACATCTTCCGCCCCTGCTCGTCCCTGAGAAGGCCGTGGATAAGCACCTGGGCAAAGGGTGTTTCCCCCATAAACTCAATGCCGGAGAAGATCATCCGGGCCACCCAGAAAAAAATGATGTCATAGCCCGTCACCAGGGCGCTGGTGGGGTAGAAATAGGCCAGATCCGGCGTGTTCTCCGGCCAGCCCAGGGTGGAAAAAGGCCAGAGCGCTGAAGAGAACCAGGTGTCCAGCACATCCTCATCCTGATGAAGCCTGCTGGAGCCGCAGTCCGGGCAGGTGTCCGGCGTTTCCGTCGATACAATGACCTTGCCGCAGGATTCGCAGTACCACACCGGGATGCGGTGGCCCCACCACAGCTGCCGGCTGATGCACCAGTCCTTGATGTTCTCCATCCAGTTGAAATAGGTTTTGGCAAAGCGTTCGGGGATAAACCGGGTGTCCCCCTCCCGGACCGCCTTGATGGCCGGCTCCGCCAGCGGCTGCATCTTCACAAACCATTGCTTGGAAATCAGCGGCTCAACGCCGGTGGAACAGCGGGAGCATGCCCCCACGTTATGGACATAGTCCTGGGTTTTCACCAGCAATCCCTGGGCTTCCAGGTCTGCCAGCACTTTTTTACGCGCGTCAGCCGCGCTAAGCCCCGCATAATCGGCGCCAGCGGCCTCGTTCATCGTGGCATCATCGTTCATCACCCTGAGTATCTCAAGATTGTGGCGCATGGCCACCTCAAAGTCGTTGGGGTCATGGGCAGGGGTCATTTTAACAGCCCCGGTGCCAAATTCCATTTCCACATAGTCATCAGCCACCACGGGAATCAGGCGGCCGGTCAGCGGCAGGCGCAGGCGTTTGCCCACCAGGTGGCGATACCTTTCATCCGCCGGGTTGACCGCCACACCGGTATCGCCCAGCATGGTTTCCGGCCGGGTGGTGGCGACCACCAGGCCCTCTCCGCCATCCTCATCCGGGTAGCGGATGTGCCAGAGGTGGGCCTGCTTCTCCTCGTACTCCACCTCCACATCACTCAGCGCCGTTTTGCACACCGGGCACCAGTTGATGATGCGCTCTCCCCGGTAGATCAGGCCCTTGTTATACAGCCTAACAAACACTTCCCGCACCGCCCGGGAACAGCCCTCGTCCATGGTGAAGCGCTCGCGGCTCCAGTCACAGCTGGCGCCCATGCGGCGCAGCTGCCGGGTGATGCGGCCGCCGTATTCTTCCTTCCACTGCCAGGCCCGCTCAAGGAAGCCCTCCCGGCCCAGGTCTTTTTTGCTCAGGCCTTCTTTTTCCATCTGCTCCACGATTTTGACCTCCGTGGCGATGGACGCATGGTCGGTGCCGGGCAGCCACAGGGTGGCGTCCCCCAGCATCCGGTGATGGCGGGTGAGGATATCCTGCATGGTGGTGTCCCAGGCATGGCCCATGTGCAATTGCCCCGTGATATTGGGCGGGGGCATCACGATGCAGTAGGGCTTTTTATCCGGGTCACGCTTGGCTACAAAAGCGCCTGACGCTTCCCAGGCGGCATAGGTTGATTGTTCAATCTCCTGGGGGTTATAGGTTTTTTCCATTTCAAAAGCCATGCTTATATCCTCCTCATAAAACAAACGGGCGCCGCATCCTGAAGGACGGGCGACCCGTGGTACCACCTTGCTTCGCGGCATCGCTGCCGCCTCCTGACGCGTTAAGGGGCGCACCCCGCGCATTCATGCGCAAACCCTCGGAAGCGACCTTCCGCGGTGTTCACCCGGCGCGTTTTCAGCCTTGGCGCGCCTCTCTGCTGGGTTACTGCCGCGTACTCCTCTTCCTCAAAGGGAGCCTCTCAGCCTTGCTCAGGCCTTCTTTTTGTCATCGTTGATGGCGATAACCTGGCGGCCATTGTAGGTGCCGCAGTTCTTGCACACCCGATGGGTCAGCTTCATCTCGTGGCACTGGGGGCAGGCCACCAGCGTGGGGGCGCTGATTTTGTAGTGAGTCCGGCGCAGGCGTCCCCGCATTTTAGAAACTTTTCCTTTTGGCAGAGCCATGTCTATACCTCCTGATCCTTTGTCAGCAACTGCTGCAGGGCCGAAAAAGGATGCGCTTCGGGCAGATCCTTCTGGCTGTTGTTGTTGTCCTGGCTGATGGCATCCTGCAAGCCCTTGCACCCCTTCTTACACAGAAAGCGGATGGGCAGGGCCAGGAGAACCAGTGTCGTTGCCAGGGGGCTCAGCTCCACCCTGGAGCCGGTGAAAGAGAATTGTTCTTCCCACGCGCCTTCTTCGTCCTCTGGCACCGCGCGCTCCGTGTGGCTGAAGGTTTCTTCAACAGGCACGGTTAAGGCGTAGACCACAGGCTCAAGGCAATTGGCGCAGGAGGCATGGGCGGTGGCGTGAAGGCTGCCTTTGATCAGCAGCGTGTCATCCGCCATGGTGTAAGTGCCTTCTAGCACCACCGGGTCTGGGAAAGTCACCTCTTCGCCCAGGATGTCCTGGGGCGGGAGCGCCTCCTCATGCCTGAAGGGGAAGGCCTCCCCGGGTGTGCGCAGGGCTTGGGACACATCCATCATCATGGCAATCCCTCCCCAACGCGAACGCAAGATATTATACAAAGAGGGCTTTGCCTTGTCAAACCTTTCTTCAGGCTTCTTCCTCTCCTCCCTGTCCCTCCAGCGGGGTGATGATCACCCGGCGGTTGGGGTCTTCCCCTTCAGAGTGGGTGGCGATGCCCTGCACATTCTGAAGCGCGCTGTGCAAAATGCGGCGCTCATATGGGTTCATGGGCTCCATGCGCACCCGGCGGCCCGTGCGCTTGGCACGGTTAGCCATGCGGTTAGCCAGGCGAATTAAGGCGTCTTCCCGGCGCTGGCGGTAGCCTTCGCTGTCCAGGTTCACCCGGATGTACTCTTCCCGGCGATGGTTGACCTTGAGGCTGGTCAGATACTGAAGGGCATCCAGGGTTTCCCCGCGGCGGCCAATCAGGATACCCTGGGGGTCTCCCGCCATGGCCACCTGCACGTTGCCCTCTTCATCCCGGGCCACGGCCACGGACACTTCCAGGCCCATGAGCTTGGTCACATCCTGCAAAAACTGCTGGGCAATGCCCTGAGGGCTGCCGGGCTCAGCCTGCTCGGCTGGCACCACGGGCTCCTGAGGCTGGGTCTCCCGGGGCGGGCGCTTGGCGCGGGGCTGCTTCTCCTGGGTTTCGGCCACAGGGGCAGCGCTCTGCTCAGGGCGTTTGCGCGGCTTACGCTGCCGGGCGGGCTTTTCCTGAACGGGTTCCGGGGCTTTCTCTGCCTTCACGGGGGCGGGGCGGGATTTCTCTTCCCGGCGAGGCGCGCTGCGGTCGGCCAGGGCATCCTTGAACAGGTCATGGGTGGTGCCCATGGTTTCCTCGGCTTTTTTAAGTGTCAGGCGGACCTTGGCCTCACGGCTGCCAAAGAAGCCAAACAGCCCCTTGGAGCCTTCCTCCAAAATCTCAACCGTGACATCGCCTATGGATAACCCGCTCTGGGCCAGGGCGGCGGATATGGCGTCCTCTACCGTGCGCCCGGTTGCTTCATATTCTCTCATTGAACCGTTCCTTCCTGGTGGATCACGCCCTCAGCCTGCTGCTCCTTCCTGTCAAAGTACAGGTTGATCAGGAAGGTCATGCCGGTGGCGATCAGGTTGCTGACCACCCAGTAGAGGGCAAAGCCCGCGTTGCTGGTTAAGCAAATATACACAGAAAACAGCGGGAAGAAATACTTCATAAAGTTGCCCATGCCAGGCGCCTGGGCGCCGGCACCAGTGGTCGCCGGCTGGACGGTCTGACCTGCC
>CAZSSU010000073.1:0-8068 GCA_964609415.1 uncultured Christensenella sp.
ACCGCACCATCCTGCCCCAGGCCAACGTGGAAACCACCTATGACCGCATGAAGGCTGACCGGGCCAAGGTGGCCCAACAGCTCAGGAGTGAGGGCGATCAACAATACCGCATGAAGGTGGCCGATGCCGACCTCCAGGCCGCCCGCATCGAGGCGGAAGCCGTGCGCACCGCTGGCGAAACCCGCGCCAAGGCTGACGCTGCCGCCATGGCCATCTACAACGAGGCCTACAAGGCCGACCCGGCATTCTACCGCTTCTGGCGCTCTTTGCAGGCGTTGAAAGGCAGCTTCAAAGCCAACAGCACCCTGGTGCTAAGCCAGGAGCATCCCCTGTGGAAGCAGCTGGTGGACTGGGGATTTGGAATCATAGACTGATACTAATGCAAATCAAATGGGCCGCCTAATGGCGGCCCATTTATTTGGACAGAAATATTGCTTACTTAATTATCCTTGACGATACTTTCGCCTGCAATGCGGCCAAACACAGTAAAATCTACGATAGCGTTGCCGCCTAAACGGTTTCCACCATGAATGTTACCAGTGATTTCGCCAGCGCAGTAGAGCCCAGGAATGGGATTCCCATCCTTATCCAAGGCATGGGCGGATTCATCAATGCGCACACCGCCCATGGTGTGATGTACAGCAGGGCTGCGCGGATAGGCATAATAGGGGCCGGTCGTGATTTTCCCTGAGAAGGATAAACGTCCAAAGGGATCATTGCCATTTTCAACATAACCATTGTAATCTGCAACGGTTTTCTCCAACTTATCTGCAGGCACGCCAATCGCCTCAGCCAATTCCGCTAGAGTATCGCCTTTTTTGTAGCCAGCCAGATTGTTGTCCAGATAGTACTGCAAGCTTTGCCCACCCAGGGTTTTGGCAGCAGAGGCGTCAGGGGCCAAGTCAGCTGAGAAAAGGATGTACATTATTCCGTCTGGCTGCTGGATGATGGCTTTGCTCATTACATCCCGCCGGCCATCTTCGCGTACAAAACGCTCACCGTTTTTGTTGATGAAAACATTGCTCATTGAAACAGAGGTAATGTCATAAGTTGCACCGGTTTGAGGGTTACAGCAGTGAAGCAGTTGAATCTGATCCATGTTCACCAGGTCAGCACCTACATCCCTGGCCATAAAAATGCCATCGCCTGTAACACCTGAAACGTTAGAGGTGGGAATCTGGGGACCGAGGTCCGGCCATTTGTCACCCTCGCAGTATTCCTGGCGCAGTTTTACATTGCCGGCAAAGCCACCTGTGGTAAGGATAACACCTTTTTTAGCATGTAGCTTAATCTGGCTGCCATCTTTAGCCGTGGCTATAACGCCGTTTACCCTGCCTTCTTCAGCCACCAGGGTTGTTCCTGTGGTGTCCATCAGGATTTTTACATTATCCATTTTCTCCAGGGTCTCGACAAATGTTCTGATATAGCCTGTGCCATTTGGTTCAACAGATGCATGGGTGCGGGGATAGAGAGAGCCCGCCCCATGGAATACACGATCTTCAAAGACCATGCCCATACCTCTTAACCACTCAAGGCCAGAAAAGGCATTGTTAGCCAGGGTTTGCACCATTTTCAACTCGGCTACCTTGTCGCCACCATTCCATGTTTGCAGGGCGAACCAATTGGGGCTGTCATACAGATTCTTGCCAGACATCTTGAAAGCTTCGTACTCACCTCGAACAGCCTCAACCAAAGCCTTATGCTCATCACTGACTGGGGCTTCAGCCAGAGCGGGCTCCATCATTTGTTCTATAGCGATTTTTTCAGTGTATTTATCCTGAAACTCGGGGTCTGGCGCGTTGTATATGCCCCCGGAAACAATAGAGTTCCCGCCCAGGAATCCGGTTTTTTCTATAAGGATAACGCTGACCCCTTGTTTCCCAGCAGACACAGCAGAAGCCAAGCCAGCACCGCCGCCACCCACAATCACTACATCAGCGCTAAGTTCCTGATCCTTTGATTCGGCTTTCTCCGGTTTTCCAGAAAACTGTGCCACATCAAGGCCAGCATCTTTCAGCATATTTTCCACTGCGTTTTTTATGACCATGCTGGTTACTGTTGCCCCTGTAATCACATCCACATTGATAGACTGGTTTTCTTTAATGCGCTCAGGGATTAGATTCGCGGCCACAGAACCTATTCCGGGTGTCTCCACCTGGTCGATTACACGCAGTTCTTCAATTTTGCCATCATTAACTGTTAACTCCAAGGTCATTGGCCCTTGCATGCCAGTTACAGTCTTTGTGTAAATATCGGCAGCCATCGCAATGGGCACTACCCCTATCAGCATGACAGCAACCAGCACCAGAGACAGGATTCTCCTCATGATCAAACCTCCCGATAAATTTTATTAGCGAATTTATAAATCCAATTGATATGCTATCCCCGCAAAGAGGCCTTGTCAACCCTGTTGGCACCTTCTTGAGATGATAATGTTTTATTAGGTTTTTTAAGGTTTTTTTCAAGCCGGTAGAGCCTGCACAGACATGTCATGCGCCTGACTGTGTCAGATGCATATTCTGCAAATAAACTTCAGCTTCATTCCTGTCGCTGAAGATGAAAATGCCCTTTTCAGGATATTTCCCCAGCAATGCCATCACCGCTGGGCGGGTATCAGCCCTGTAGTTTCTGATAAACCTTAAAAACGCCTCATCCTCAGCGTCCCCCGTCTGTTCCACCCAGGGCAGGTCAGGCCGGGGTTTGCCTTTGCGTTGCTCGATGCCCTGAAGGCAGGTTTCCGTGTCATAATCCAGGAAAAACACCGTATCACAGGCCCTGATGCGTTTTTCCATGGTGGTAAAATAGTTGCCGTCAATAATCCAGCTTTCACCTGACAGCGCGGCCTCCAGCCGCTCCAGAAACAAAGCCCTTGCCACCTCGGTTTTGTCGGCATTCCAGTGGAGCCGGTCCAGATGAATCAGTGGCAGGCCTGTTTCCATATGCAAAGCCCGGGCAAAGGTGCTTTTCCCACTGCCCGGGCAGCCAATTACGATGGCGCGTTTCATGTCGCTTTTATACCGGTCTGATTAAAATCAAGGGCGTCAGCTCGTCCCCCTGGCCGGAGGGGTTATCCCGGAGGGCGTCCTGGATTTCCTCATCCGTCAGCGGAAAGGCGGAGCATTTGCCCAGCTGGTCCCGCTGAATGTCATTGGCGTCCATCAGCACCGTGGGGATGCCTGTTTTCTGGCACAGATCGTTGCACAATGCCACCGGATTTTGTGGGTTCATCAGCGCCAGGTCGTGGTAGATGGGGAAGCTGGAGCGGGTGTAGAAGCCATCGATGCCCCCCACCCCCTGGCCACAGACGCGGTAGAACACGCCTTTAATGCCAAAGGGCTTGGTGACGGCGGACAAAAAGGCCGCCAGCAGCATCCGGGGCAAGCCCACCTGGTCAATGACCAGCTGGAGCTTATAAGGCTCATGCATGCCCACACCGGTGTGGTTGATGCCGGCAAAGCGCCACAGGGTGTTGGCCCAGAAGCCGGGCTTTACCTCGTCCCGGGTCTTCACCGATTTTACGCACATAGCCATCACCTTGGCGCCAAAGGAGAGCACATCCCCTGTTTGAAACAGCGGCCTCACATAGCGCTCCACCAGCGCTGCCTGGTCCTCGCCCACCTGGACAAAGTGGGTCTGGATGGCATAGCGGTCATACGCTTTGCCGTCTGCCCCTGTAATCCGGCCCCGGTCAAAATAGACGATGCCGTCCTTCTCGCGCCGCTGTTCTTCCAGGTTCCTGGAGGGAATAATGCCCATGCCTGCCACCTCCCATGTATTCCCCGGTATTGTAAAGCCGGTGGGGATAACTGTCAAACATCAGGGGAAATCCGCCCTGTTAATTTGCGTTGCTTGCCGCAACGGTAGAGGCTAAGATATAGTCTGCCCATCAAATAATGAGGGGGATACACACATGCTTGGTGAGAACATCAAAAACCTGCGCAAATCAAAAGGCATCAGCCAGCAGGATCTGGCCGTTCACCTGAACGTGGTGCGGCAAACCGTTTCCAAATGGGAGCAGGGCCTGTCGGTGCCTGACGCGGAGATGCTGCTGAAAATATCGGATTTCTTTGGGGTGAACAGCGCCGTGTTGCTTGGCGAGGGCATTGAAGCCCCCAGCAAAGCCTCTGACATCGCTGAGATCCTGGCCAAAATCAACGCCCAGCTGGCAGAAAAAAACAGAAGGAGCAAGCGGATATGGAAAACGCTGGGCATGGTGCTAGTTGGCATGGTGATTCTGACCATTCTGCTGATTATTCTCAACCTCCCGGCATCCCAAAGTGTGGTTGAGGTGACGGAAACCGTGCAGGAAGCCGGTAAAATGCTCAGATAATTCCAATTTCCTGCCTTGACGCATCCTGACTGTGGGCATACAATGTTAATAGGGGAAATATGAACTGATAGGAAGGATGCCAATGGATTTATCAGGCCTGAGAATACTGGCACACCTTGAGGAGGACAACACCCAGCGCATGCTGTTCCGGGTGCGTCCTCTGCTTTCTTCCCAGGGTCTCATCACATCTGAGGACATTGAGGACTACAAGGACGACGGGTTTTTGCGGATCGCGCCCGACCGCCAGGAGCAGCACACTTTTAAAGAGCGCATGCGGGAATTAGGCAGCCTGTGTCTGATGGATTTTACCCTCAGCGACCAAGCCCTGCGCAAGGTGCGCCCCAACCGAAACTATGCCCCCTTCCGGGGCGAACACAACCGCTACATCGTCTATTCGGACGCCATTCAGCCCCTGCCAGACGACTTGGTTTATGAGGTGGTGGCCAAGGAGGAGAGCCGACACCATATGCCGCTCACCTCCCACTATTATGTGCGCAGCGGCGGCTTTATTACCGGGCCATACGCCACCCCGGAGGAAGAAGCGGCAGGCGCTGCCCAGTCTCTGCCGCCAGATTGTGACCGGCTTTTTCTGGTCACCATGCCTGACAACCAGCACCGGCTTTTTTACTGGCCGGACGCGGAATCCTCCGGCGGCAGCGGCGCCTGCGCGCTCAAACGCCTGGAAGAAATGCCGATTCCACAGCGCGTCACGCCTGCTGAAAGCAGCAGCTCTGTGCGTTCCCTGGCTGACCGGTTTTTCAGGCGCAAGCAGCCCACGCTGGCAGCGCTCAACGATTTGAAAGCCGCGGCTGAGGCGCTGGAAAACACCCTGTGCCAGGCCGGTTTTGACTGCGACAAGACCTTGGCCTCTCACCTGCTGCTGGTGAGCCTTACCAGCAGGCCCTTCCAATTGGCCTCGCCTGTTTTGGCAGACGCCGCCACAGCGGGGGAAACGCTGGCAGCCCTCTTTGGCTGTAAAAGCCTGCTCTCCCCCAGCGGAGACCTCCCCACCCCGTCCGGGCACGGGAGCATGCTGCTATCCCCTCAGGCTGCTCCTGCCACCCAGTCCCAGTGCCACCTGGTGCTGGCCCACAGCCACAGCATCTCGCCGCAAAATGCCGCCGCCTATGCCCTGGCACCCTGGCCAGTGGTGAGCCTGGACAGCGACGGCGGCTGGCCCGGGGAAGACGCCCCCTTCTCCCCCCTCAACCTGGAGCAGTTGCAGCAGCAGCTTTGCCTGAAGCAAGGCACCCTCAGCCCGGAAACTGAAGCCCAGCTGCAAATCTGGCAGCGGTGGCTGATGGATTTTGAAGTATCCCTGCCCCTCTCCTTAAAACGGGGCTTGACCTGCTATCTCTGCCACACCCAGGCCCTGATAGATGATGAAAAAACCGCCCTGGGCTATGCGGCAGCTTCCTTTGTGCTGCCTTATGCCCTGTTTAAGGGCGTGCCGGCCGATGCCCTCCGGGCGCTGTTCGCCAGCCATCCGGAGGTTTTAAGACTGATTTGAAAGCAATCTCCAGTGTCAAAAACCCCCAGGTGAAAGCCTGGCGCCAGCTGCGTTCTGCCGCTGGCCGCAGAGCACAGCGCCTGTTCCTGGCAGAAGGGGAGCACCTGAGCCAGGAGGCGGTAGCCGCCGGGGCAGCAGAAGCGCTCATCCTCCAGCAGGGCAGTGAAAACCGCTACGCCAATCTGCTGGCAAGCGGGCTTCCCTGCTTTGTGGTGAGCGCCGATGTGATAGGGGCCATCAGCGACAGCAAAACCCCCCAGGGCATCCTGGCCCTGTGCCCCTTACCGGAAACCCCCGCGGCTTCGCCCGATGGCGCCCGCCTGGTGGCGCTCAATCAGGTGCAGGATCCGGGCAATGTGGGCGCCATTCTGCGCACCATGGACGCCGCCGGCAACCACGCTCTGCTGATTGACAGTGGCTGCGCTGACCCCTATTCCCCCAAAGCGCTGCGCGCCTCCATGGGGGCAGTGTTCCGGGTGCCGGTGTATGCCTATGCTGATTTAACCGTGGCTATTGGGCAGTTAAAAGCCAATGCTTATCAAGTCATCGCGGGGGATCTGAAGGGTCAGCCCTATTTCAGCCATCCGCCCTATCAGGATAAAACCTGCCTTCTGGTGGGCAACGAAGGGGCAGGGCTTTCAGAAGAGCTGCTGGTACTGTCTGATTTGCGGTTAAAACTGCCCATGCCAGGCGGCGCAGAATCCCTGAACGCAGCGGTTGCCGCCAGCCTGATGATCTATGATGTGCTAAGGCAGGATATGTTATGAACCCATTAATGGCAACAAAAAAGAGCCCGTGGGGGCTCTTTTCCCGTTTGTAGGCTTAGCGACTGATCAGACGGGCCAGGAAGATCACGATGCAGGCACCGACAACGGCGATCAGCAGGGATACGATGTTGAAGCCGGCGTTGGCGTCAATGCCCAGGAGACCAGCCACAAAGCCGCCCACAACGCTGCCGATGATGCCCAGGATGACGTTGATGACCAGGCTATTGCTGCTGCCCATGAGCTTGCTGGCAATCCAGCCAGCCACGGCGCCGAAGAGGATCCATATCAAGATATTAACTAACATTGGTTCTAACCTCCAAATTGTTTGTTTTGGTAACCAAATAGAATATACACGCCATGAAAGCAATTAATCAGGCAAGCGGTTTCATTTATTTTTGCGGGGTATAATAAGAAGGAAAGGACGGTGTCAATTATGGCAAGTTTAGACAAAGAAATCAGGAAAATCATTATGGCAGGCCTGGGCGCCATCACCAACACAGTCGAAAAGTCCAAAGACGCCATCGAAGAGTTCGTTCACAGCGACGGCGTGAAAAACATGGCCGAGAAGGGCGAAGACCTCTTCCAGTCAGCAGTTGAAATGGGCAAAAAGGCCGTGGACAAGGTGAAGGACACCTTTACTGAGGATGAGATTGAGCAAAAAGTGCGCGAGGAAAGGGAAAGGCTGACCCGCCTGGCCCGGGAAATGCGTGAGCTGAGCGAGGATGAGCTAAAAATCCTCCACAAGCTGGTGGCAGAAGGCGACGACGCTGTGTTCACCGGTGATGAAGGCATCGGCAAGCCCGGCGTCAAGGAGTCAGACCATGACCTGGATGTGGACGCTGAAAAAGCTTCCCCCACCGCGCCGGATGACGATATGAACACCGCCAAGGTGCAAACCACCAACATGAACGAGCACATCCAGCAGAACGTTCCGCCAGAGTATTGATTGTCGAAAATTTGTTGAGGGCGCGAAAGCGCCCTCATTTTTTAGGTATCTTCAGGGAGGTATCGGAGGGCGGAGCCCTCTGATGGAAATCCGCCACAGCGTCTCAATTCGCAATAGTCATCTGCCGTCACGCCGAGGACGGCGCTTGGCAGTTTCCTTTGCTCATTGGGCTGCCGCTCACCTTTTTCCGCCACTGGCGGCGGTGAGCTCTGCCCATGTGCGGTGTGGCGGAAGGCCTTGCGTAGCAAGGGTTTCATTGCCATCCGCCGCCCGGGAACGAAGTGAGAGGCGGATGGCCCATCGTTCCTTTTCCCGTCAAAAAGCCAAAGCTTTTTGACGGTTTGTTGAGGGCGCGAAAGCGCCCTCATTTTTTATGGCTTCATATCCCCATGGATCATGTCCTCGCGCAGCTGCCAGAGCCGGGCTGACAGGTCCACCTTGTAGGCCTGCGGGTTCACCAGGCGCAGGTGCTGCTCCCAGATGCTGGCTTCCTCTTTTTTCCGGTAGGCCTTGAT
>CAZSSU010000074.1:0-4177 GCA_964609415.1 uncultured Christensenella sp.
GGCTGAGCACGTGCAAAGCGCGGATATCCCCGCGCCTGACAATCAGGTGAACGCCGTGGCGGGCCAGGGGGTTGATGGAGACAGCGGCGTCCAGGGTTTCCTTGGGCAGGTCATCGATGATCACAACCGGCAGGCGGCGCCGGCTTTTTTTGGCCTGCACCAGGTGTTCCACCAGGCGCAGGGCTTCATCGCTCATGCCCAGCAGCAGCACATGCCCCCGCTCCAGGATGCGGGAGTGCCCGCTGCGCAAGCGGTCCAGCTTTTGGTCGAGAATGCTGGAGATGAGGCCGATGAGGCTGGACAGGCTGATGAGGCCCAGGAGGGTGGCCAGCACGTTAACCACCACAAAGTGGGGGTTGCCGGTGGCCAGGTCCGGCGCCAGGTTGCCGCTGTCCAGCATCCGCATGCTCACCGCCCAAATGGCCTGGGATATTTTGCCGTTCACCTGGGCAGGGGCTTTGAAATAAACGATCAGGGCCAGCCCCAGGACGGCCAGCAGGCAGAAGGCAACCAGGAAGCCAATGGGCCCCAGGTTGCCCCGGGCCATGAGGTTGTCAAAGGCATAAGCCAGGCGCTGGCGCAGGCTGTGGCGCTGGGCTTCCTTGTCGATAATCGCCCTGGCATCCTGCCCGGGATAGGCCAGGTTGTGAAGCGCTGCCCGGTTAAGCCCCCAGCCAGCGAGGGCTATCATCCCGATGGCAAGCGCCCACTGGAGGGCGCTTTGGCCCGGCCCGCGCCAGGCCCCCAGGGCGTCATGGGCGAACTGGGCCAGGCTGGGCAAAAGCCAGGCCAGGGGCAGCCATGTTGCCTCCCCCCTGTCGGCGTAGCGCATAAGGCACCAGCCCATTAGCGCCTGATAGACGAGTTGCAGGCTGACCAGGGGCAGGCTCATGCTGAGCGAGCTGGCCATGTCGCCCGTCAGCGCCAGGGCCACCGCCCGCATGATGCCGTCGCCCAGGCCCAGGCTGACGGCATAAATCATCAGGTCAAAGCGGTTCACATAGTGCCGGGGCCGCAGCACCAGCACATACAGGGCCAGCAGCTTAAAGCCGGTTTCGATTAAGAGGCTGACGAGGCTAAAGACGGGCTGGGCATAGCCCTGGAGGGGGCTTAGCAGGCTGCCAAAGCCTAAAAGTCTGATGCCTTGCACCAGGAGGCTGGCCACCAGGCTGATCAATGCGCCCCAGCGGATGAGGCGCCCCGCCATGCCCTGGCCATAGGGCAGGCGCTGGCGGGACAGCAGCCAGCGGTAGCCGATAAGGGCAGGCAGTACCGCCATCAGCAATATGCCAAGGGCTTCAAGGGCTGTTAATAATCCGTCTTCCACAAGCAGCCTCCCTGCCTTCATTCCTTTGATATGCCCGGATTATAAGGGATGGTATACAGGCGCGTCAAACGCCATTGTATACACACCAGGGCACGGGCTTCAGCCCGTGCCCTGGTGTGTGTATATGCTCTTTATTTTATGCTTTCCAGCGGGAAGGTGACGCTCCAGTTGCCCTGGATCAGGCTGTCGCTGGTGACGAAATAGCCATGGGGCGTGAAATTTGCCAAGTCTTCCTGGGACACATCAAAGATCTGTTCTTCGTAGCGCTCTTTGCCTGCTGCATCCGTGGCGAAGACATAATTTGCCTGTGGACGGATGATGTCCCCCTGGGGGTTTTTAAAATAGATATAGCCGTTGTTATCGGTTTCCAGCACATTGGCGAATTGCAGCTGGATGTGCAGCTTCCCATCCACATAGCCCATGGCGCTGATGTCCACGCCCTTAGTGGGGGAGAGGAAGCTGCCACCGGGGGCCGGGACAAGCACCTGATTCATCTCCCCGTCATAGCCCTCACCGCCCCCGCCAAACAGCTGGGCGGGCTTCACCATTTGCGCGGACAGGCTGGCATCAGGCAGCGTTAATCCAGACAGGGGGCCATCGAAGGTTTGCTTTTTGCTAAGGATTTGCCGCAGCCCAAAGCTTATTTTGTCGCCTGTGATGTCCTGGTTTTCAGGCTGGGTGAGGGAAAGGAGGAAGCGGGCTGTTTTGGTCTGGGGATCATAGCCCACATTCTGGCAGCCGCCGCTGATTTCAGTGGGGGCGTTAATGCCGTAGCTGTCAAAAAGGTCGGTGCTTTGGTCCAGGCGGTCTGAGGTCAGGTCGGTGAGTGAGAGATAAATCTGGGCTTCATTGTCAGTGACATCAGCTGAAATCACCTCCAGCCGGATGCCCTTGTCCTCGCTTGACAGCCGGACTGGCTTGAGGCGCTGGGCAATGGCGGGGGAGAGGGAATAAAGCAGCTGATAGGCGGGCTCATAATCGGTGGCGGCCAGCGCCGGTATGGACAGGGCGGCGGCCAGCAGGAGGGCGGATGCCAGGGCAAATGCTTTTTTCATGGTGAAAGCGCTCCTTTTTATGCTTGTCTGGGGGGCGGCAGCGGATACCAGCTCGTCGCTGATGTGTCCGATGGCTTGCAGCAATTGTTCGTTTTTCATTGGATCATCCCTTCCTTTTCCAGATGGGCTTTGAGCTGGATGCGGGTGCGGTGCAGCATGGAGGCGACCTGGCTCTGGCTCATCCCATAATCACGGGCAATCTCCTTGATGGGGGAGAGATACCAGTAGCGCCTAATAAAGACATCGCGCTTCATTTTCGGCGTGGCGTACAAAAAGCGTTCCAGGCTTTCGGTCAGCGCCATGTCATCCAGGGCTTGTTCAACGCTTTCTTTAGCCGGGAGGCAGTCTGACAGCTCGTCCAGGGCAAGGGCGGTCTGGCCCCTGCCGCGTTTCTTCGTGGCGTTCCTTTTGTAGCGGTCAAGCGAGATGTTGCGGGTGATTCTGCCCAGGAAGGCTGCCAGGTATACAGGGCGCTGGGGCGGCATGGCGTCCCAGGCCCTGAGATAGGTATCGTTGAGGCATTCCTCGGCGTCCTGATCGCTGTGCAGGATGTTAAAGGCAATGACGCGGCAGTAGCTGCCGAATTTGGCCGCGGTTTCTGTGATGGCGTTTTCTGAGCGCGCCCAGTATAAGTCTATGATGTGCTCGTCATCCATGCGGGGGCTCCTTTCTGTGGTGTGAAGGCCTTTCACCCTTATAGACGATAAATGGGCCCGGGGCATTGCGCGGGATAAAAAACGATGCTTCTCAAAATAATAGCACGGCCACAGCCTTTGTGCCGTGGCAACTTGCCATCGGCTATGGTATAATGCCGCCAAGAAGGGGGTATTTTTGTCTTATGGACCCTGGACCTACTGGATTACACACAGCGATACAGCTGTTCTTGCTTTTGATTTATATCCTGCTTTCCATGGCGGACTCGGCTGCCCAGTCAATCAGCCTCAGCCGCCACCGCAAAGCCGCTGAGGGGGAAGACCCCCAGATGACCCCCATCCGCGAGCAGGCGGAAACGCTGCTCACGGCGCCCAGCGCCATCCGCATCGGGATGACTTTCCTGGTGCTGGTGTCTTTTGGGCTGTTCACCTGGCAGGCGGCTTTGCCGCTGGCGCGCACGGTGACGGACAGCTGGGGAAATAGCTGGAACTGGGTGAAGGATAACCAGGCGGCCATCACGGGGCTGACGCTTCTGGTGCTCACCCTGCTGTTTCTTTTTGTGCTGCAGCTGATTGGCAGCCAACTGCCCCGCCGCCTGGCCGCCCAGAAGCCCAAGGCCACCGCCCGACGGTTGTTCCCGCTGGCGATGCTGTTTCACCGGCTGTTCAGGCCCATGGCCCAGCTGCTTGACAGCATGGTCAATGGCCTGCTCAAGCTGTTCAAGGTGGAAGTGATGCAACCCACTGAGGACATCACCGAGGACGAGATCCGCATGCTGGTGGACGTGGGCGAGGAAAAGGGCGCCATTCAGGAAGCCGAGCGGGAGATGATTGAGAACGTCTTCGAGTTTAACAACATGACCGCCGCCGAGTGCATGACCCACCGTACGGATGTCTATGCCGTATGGATTGATGACCCGGTGAGTGAAACCCTGGACATGATTACCGAAAGCGGCATGTCCCGCTTCCCGGTGTATGAGGAGGACCTGGACCACATCATCGGCACCCTCACCACCCGGGATTTTCTGCTCAACCTGCTGGAGCCTGAGCCCAAGCCCCTGCGGGCGCTGCTCAGGGAAGCGAAATTCGTGCCCGAATCCGTGCGCACGGACGTGCTGTTCCGGGATATGCAAAAGAGCAAT
>CAZSSU010000074.1:4187-8052 GCA_964609415.1 uncultured Christensenella sp.
CTGGCCATCGTGGTGGATGAATATGGCGGCACCAGCGGGCTAATCACCATGGAGGACCTGCTGGAAGAAATCGTCGGCAACATCTACGACGAGTATGACCCGAAGGAGGAGACCGACTTCATCCAGCTGGGAGAAAACCACTGGCGGGTGGCGGGCTCCCTGGATGTGGAAACCTTTAACGACAAAACCGGGCTTGATCTGCCGCTGGATGAGGAATATGACACCATCGGCGGCATGATGCTCAGCCACATGTCCGCGATCCCTGAAGAGGGCAGCCAGCCGGAGCTTAGCTTTGACGGGCTCACCTTCAAGGTGGAAAGCGTGCAGGACAGGCGCATCGCCTGGGTGGAGGTCACAAAAACAAGCGATGAAACATGATCTGATTATTGTGGGAGGCGGCGTGGCAGGCTGTGCCGCCGCCATTACCGCCAGGCAGCGCAACCTGGATACCCTGGTGATTTATTCGGGTGGAGGGGCGCTGTCCAAAACCAAGCGCATCGACAACTTCCCCGGCTTCCCCGAGGCCTCAGGCCCGCAGCTGCTGGAAACCCTGCGCAGCCATGCCCGGCAGATGGGCGCCAGCCTCAAAACCCAGCTGGTGCGCCGGGTGATGCCCATGGGGGATGTGCTCTCGGTGCTGGCTGACAACGACCTGTATGAGGCGAAAGCCGTCATCCTGGCCATGGGCACCGCTCGGGTCAAAATGCTGCCGGGGGAGGAAGCCCTGGTGGGCCAGGGGGTCAGCTACTGCGCCACCTGCGACGGCATGTTCTATAAAGGGGGCGAGGTCATCGTCATTGGCGCCCATGAGGAAGCGGTGGAGGAGGCCAATTACCTGGCCACCCTGGCTCGGGTGAAGTATGTGAAAGAAAAGCCCCATGACACAAAAGGCCTGTCTGAAGGCGTGGACCTGGTGCCGGGCAAGCCTGTAAAGCTATATGAAAAAGGCGAGCAGATTGCCCTGGAAACCGACCAGGGGGAGATCATGGCTGACGGTGTCTTTATTCTGCGTCCGGCGGTTGCCATGACCCAGTTGATCCCCGAGGTGGCGGCTGAGGCAGGCGCCATCACGGTGGACAAAAACCTGGCCACCTCCATCCCCGGTGTTTTTGCAGCGGGCGATTTGCTGGGCGCGCCGCTCCAGGCCGCCAAGGCCGCGGGGGAGGGCACCGTGGCGGCGCTGTCAGCCGCCAGCTACCTGATGAAAGCTTCCCAGGGAAAGGAAAAAGAATGAAAAAATCTCTCTTGATTTTTGTCGCGATATTATGCCTTATCACCGCCATGGTGTCAGCTGCCCCCAGCCGGGAGCGCAGCGAGCCTTTTGGGTTGGAGGAGGCGGAGCTCATGGCGGTGCAGCCGCTGGTGAACGCCGCGGCCTATGCCGCCTTCCAGAAAGGCATCACCCACTTTGCCCCTGAGGCCGCGCCTGAGCAGGCGCTGGTGGAGGGGGTGCTCATGCGGGCGGTGGAGGAGCGGCTGTTCCCGGTGGAGCTCCAGGGCCAGGCCCTGAGCCTCACCGATGCCCAGGTACAGGACATGGTGGCCAAGCTGTTTACCTGGCAGAATGTGCCTGCTATCGCAGCCCCTGTTGGCCCCGGCCTTGTTAAGAATGAAGGCGGGCTCCAGCTTGACCTGTCCCAGCAGCCTGATTTTGTGGGCGTGCATGTGTATGAAGCCGGTCATGACGAAACAGGGGCTCTGATTGTCAAGGGCGATGTTTACCGCTTAAGCGGCATTGAAGGCATGGCGGAGGATGTGCCGGAGGAGAGCATCCTGTGGCTGGGCCATATAACGCTGAATCTGGCCCGGTCGGAAACGGCGCCGGCAGGCTATACCCTGTCCAGCTTTATTATCAACGAGCAGTATCAGGCCAAGGGCTTTCATCAGCTCTATGATGAGGAAAACGGCTATGAGCTGAGCTACCCCGATATTTTCCCGCTGCGGGAATCTCCCCTCCAAAAAGGCGAAGCGCTGGAACTGACCAGCGCTGACGGCCAGGCCAGGCTCAGCGTGAGCTTTGTGCCAGGCAGCCTGGAAACGCTGGAAACCGCGTGGAAAGCGGAGGCTGGCCAGCCGGAAGGCAGCCGTGTATGGATGACTGAATATGGCAAACTCGCCTTCCAGGGCCCCCGTGAAATGCGCCTGGCGCTTCCGGATGAGGCATCTGGCCAGTGCGTGGTGCTGACCCTGACACGGCCTGAGGACAGGCCCTATGAGTTTGGCCTGTACTGGGAGTTTTTGGAAAACTCTTTTGTGGTATACGCCCACGCCGCGGGCTGAGTTCATTTTCCTTTGACTATGGCGGCGGGAGAATGCATCCGCCGTTTTAAGCACGGATAAAGGAGGAACATTGTCATGTTGATGGATGCCCTGGTAAAACCGGCATCAGCGCCAGGCCTTGAACTGCGCCGGGTGGAGAAACCCGTTCCCGGGCCCAGGGATGTGCTCATCAAAATCCTGAAAACCGCAATCTGCGGGACCGATCTGCACATTTACAACTGGGACGCCTGGAGCCAGGCGCATATCACGCCGCCGCTGGTCATCGGCCACGAGTTTGTGGGCCAGATTGAGGACATGGGCAGCGAGGTGAAGCACTTTCACGTGGGGCAGACGGTGTCAGGCGAGGGTCACATCGTGTGCAACCAGTGCCGCAACTGCCGCGCCGGGCGCGGCCAGTGGTGCAAGGAACACCAGAGCGTGGGCGTGAGCCGCCCGGGCGCTTTTGCGGAATACCTGTGCATCCCGGCATCCAACTGCATCCCCATCGCCGATGGGATTGACCTGGAAATCGTCTCCTTCTTTGATGCCCTGGGCAACGCCGTTCACACGGCACTCAGCTTTGACGCGGTGGGCGAGGATGTGCTCATCACCGGCGCCGGCCCCATCGGCATGATGGCCTGCGCCATCGCCCGGCACATCGGCGCCCGCCATGTGGTGGCCACCGACCTGTCTGATTACCGCCTGGACCTGGCCCGGCAGCTGGGCGCCACCCGCACGGTGAATGTGGGCCGGGAAAAGCTGGAAGACGTGATGCACGAGCTGGGCATGACCGAGGGCTTTGACGTGGGGCTTGAGATGTCAGGCGCCGTGTCGGCGCTGGAATCCATGATATCCTCCATGCGAAACGGCGGTGAAATCGCGCTCCTGGGCCTCTTTGCCCAGAAGCCGCAGCTGGACATGAGCCAGATCATCTTCAAAGGCCTGGGCCTCAGGGGCATTTATGGCCGCAGGATGTATGAAACCTGGTATAAAATGGCGGCCATGGTGCAAAGCGGGCTGGATCTAAGACCCATGATCACCCACCGCTTCCCCTACAGCCGCTTTGATGAGGCCTTCACCATCATGAACACCGGCAAGAGCGGCAAGATTATTCTGGAATGGAGTGAAAAGCAATGAAGAAAGCACTGAATGTTTTTTCCCAGCAGCTGGAGGACATCCGCCAGGCGGGAACCTTTAAAAACGAGCGGGTCATTCTGGGCCCCCAGCGGTCTAAAATCGACACCACCCAGGCCGATGGCGTCATCAACCTCTGCGCCAACAACTACCTGGGCCTGTCAAACGACTGGCGGCTGATTCAAGCGGCCAAGGCCAGCTACGACACCTGGGGCCTGGGGCTGTCCAGCGTGCGCTTCATCTGCGGCACCCAGCTGATTCATAAAAAGCTGGAAAGCCGCCTGGCCAATTTCCTGCAAATGGATGATGTGATCCTCTATTCCTCCTGCTTTGACGCCAACGGCGGTCTGTTTGAAACCCTGTTGGGGGAGGAGGACGCCATCATTTCTGACGCCCTCAACCACGCCTCCATCATCGACGGCATCCGGCTGTCCAAGGCCAGGCGCTACCGCTATGCCAATTCCGACATGAA
>CAZSSU010000075.1:0-8037 GCA_964609415.1 uncultured Christensenella sp.
TTTCACATCACGCTGTTTGAACGGGAAGACAGCCAGCAGTCTTATATGAAGCTCTCCACGGTGGAAGGGCTGGACCCCCAGGTTTACGCCGTTTTCCAGACGAAAAGCACAGCACAGAGGGCCGCGAGCCTGAAGGCGGACATGGTGATTACCGGCGCTGAAGCCGGGGATCAGACGGTTGTGAACATCGCCTATGACATCATGCCGGCCATTGGGGATGCCCGTCTTCATACCCGCCTGACCGCCGACATCCAGACAGCGCCGGTTACCCTGGGCCTGATCCTGGAGGGGGACAGCACGACGGCAGATAAGTTTGAGGCCAGGCAGAGCCTGAGCCTGTCGCTAAACCACGGGAAGCCGCTGATCACCCTGAACACAAAGCTGACGGAGGAAGATAAACCGCAGAAAATGGATAAACTGGCCAGCCAGAAAACCCTGCTTTTGGATGAGTCCTTTCTGCAGGACGAAAGCCAGCAAAAAGGCCTGGTCAAATCCATGTTCATGGGGATGCCGGATTTCCTGATGCGCCTGAAAACCGCCTTCCCCGAAGCGTATGAGTATATGGCGGAGCTGGTGGCTGAGGCCGCCATGGAATAAGCGCCTGTGAGGATCTGTAAGAAAGCAGCTTGCCTGGCACTTGCGGCTTTGTTAATCGCATCAAGTGCGGTGACAGCCATGGCGCAAACGGATGACGATGCCTTTTGGGCGGCGTTTTTTGGCGAAGCCTCCTATTATTACTGGCTGAAAGGCCCCAAACGGGTGCTTAAAATGCCTTCCCAGGCTCAGGTGCAGATAGAACGGGATCAGGACGAGGGATGCATCCTGAATATCTGGCTGCCGGGGATGGAAGGAGGCCAGCTGCTCTTCTATGCCTTCCAGGCGTCCTACGCCTGGAAGGACTTGAGTGCCTACCCGGATGAGGAGATTGTGCGGATTCTGTCTGCCCCCCAGGCCCAGCCAGCGGGGATGGCCATTGAGCGTTTTGGTGAGATAGCGCCAGGCAAAGAGGCGGTGTGGGTGGAGGAAACCCCCCTGGATGCCCGGGCCAGGAGCCTGATGGTGTTTGACCAGGGCTGGGTGTTTGTGGTCACGGTGTTATGGAAGCAGGAGGCACCCCTGCCGGATGAGGCCCAGGGCAAACAGCAGCGCTTGCTGCGCTCGCTGTTTGAGCCGGATGGCGAGGTCTCAAACAGCTGGCTGGTGGACGGCAGGCTGATCAGCCTGCCAGCGCCCTTTCTATTGCATCAATGGCGGAATCAGGCCGGGGAGGGGGACTCGGCCAGCCTTTTCATTGACGAAACCGGTCAATTAATGGAAATCGTCAGGCTTTCCGTGCTGCCTCTGAACGCTGAGGAAGCGGACAACCTGGATATGCGTCAGGTTTTATCTGACAAGTTGCCGGAATTCAACGAAAACAGCCAGTTTGTTAAAGAACTGGAGGATGCACCTGACATCCTGAGCTTTGATGCGGGCAATGGCAGGATTTTATGCACCATCAATCAGGGCAGGGTCCTGGTGGCGGCGGAGAATATCTACCAGGACAAAAGCAAGGACTGGCAGGGGGATTTCGCCTTGGCAGCCATGAACGTCCTGCTGGGGCGGGCGGCGGCCTGGCCGCTGCGACTGCCCCGGGAAAACGCCCCATTCTGATAGCTGGATAATTTAATTTTATACAGCGCTTGTGATTAGCCTTTCATTATGATATATTCCTTAGCGTTTATGGTGAAGGAATAGGAGGGCGGCGCATGAGGCAGGTGACGATGCGGGTCAGGACAGGCATCCTGCTGCTGTCATGGCTGCTGCTTGCCACCCTGGCTTACCCGGCGGGCGCTGCTTTTGAGCCTGTTGATTTGTCCCTGCCCCTTTTGTATCAGGCGAATTACACGGATGTGCTGTTTGACTGGAAGGGGGAGGAGAAATCCGTCGCCACCTCGGGCTGTGGTGCGGTGAGCGCGGCGATGGTGCTGGCTTACTACCATGGCGAGGACGCGCCGGGGCCGAATGAATTAATGATGTGGGCCTTTGAAGAAGGCTTGTACCGTGGCAATGGCCTGAGCCTGAAAACCCTCACCCGGATGATGGAAGCCCACGGCATTCCCAGCCGCTGGATTAAACTGCAAAAAACAACCCTCTACGAAACCCTGGCCAGGGGCCAGGCGGTGATTGTGGCAGTGGGGGCGGGTTACTTCAGCACCGGCGGGCACTACATCGTGCTGCGCGGCATCAACCAGGCAGGGGAGGTGCTGGTGGCAGACCCCTCCAGCCCCAAGCGCTCGGCCAGGAGCTATCCGGTCTCTGTGATCCTGCGGGAGGCAAAAGGCGGCAACCCCTTCCTGGTGTGCGACACGCCGGTGGATGGCATATAAATCAATAAAAAACAAGGCCTGTGCATATCAATCACGCACAGGCCTTTGTTATCTATTCGCTTAACTTGCCATCTGCTCCAACTTCTTGCGCCGCCGGAAGCGATTACGGAAGCGGCGCCTGAGCTTTTTGGCCGGGGGCAGGGTGATCACATGCCCTTCATCGTGAAAGACATTTTCAGGCGGGGTTTCCAGCATGGCGGGGTTGGCCAGGTACCTCTGGAAGCTTTGCAGGAAGCGGCTGTAGACGATGCCTGCGCAGATGCGCTCATCCGCCACCACGCTCATGGGCAGGATGCGCCGGCGCACGGGCTTGCCCTCGTTGTCCAGGGTCACTTCCCGCTCGATGTTGCCGATGACCACAAACTGGCTGGTGGTGCCGAAGTTATAGATGTGGTGCATCACAGGCGGCAGCCCCACGGAGGCATTGTTACTGAAAAACAGGCCCGTATGGAAGGGGCTGGCGTCAATGAGGTATTTGGGCATGATGCCGTAGCGGTCAAGCACCCGTGCCAGCATCACAATGGCGTTAGCGATGTAGGGGTTTTTCAGGATGGTGGCCACCTTCATGGTGCTGTTGTCCGCTGTTTCCTTGCGGGTGGCCTTGATGGCCTGCTGAATGCGGGAGGCCACATCATACACCGTGTCCCGGGGGTCAAACTTGCATTTAGCAACGTTTTCCTTGTCGGAGCCGTCAGCCGTATCCTGCAGCACCGCGAAGGACACCACGATTTCCTTGCGGGTGTAAAAGCGCTTGTTGGCGATGAAGCGATTAAGCTCGGGCAATTGGGACAGGGAACGCACATAGGCGGCCATGATCATCTCCATAAAGGAAATCTGATGCCCTTCCATGCGCTTTTCGGCCACGTAGCGGGCCAGGGGCTCATAGGGCAGCTTCAACACCGTCATCACCTGGGCGTCACAGCGCATGGGCATGATATAAGGTGTCAGCGCCACCACCGGGTCGATATCCTTCACCAGAAAACCATCACTCCGCCTGCCAAACATCGCAAACCCTCACTCCCGCAAATAAGTAAGCGAAGTATAGACGGATTGACGGTTTTTGTCAATTTTAGGGCCGCCTGTGCTGAAATGTATAGGGCGTGTAAAATCCCCGGCAGCAGATATCCTTCCGCTTGACAGTATGGGCCTATAAACATAAACTGTAAGCGAACAGCATGATTATACAAAAGGAGCGAGACAGCCATGTTGTGGGAATCTGTTTTTGGCGCGGTGGACCCTGTCAGCCTGACGGCCCGGCTGGAAAAACCAACTGGCCCGGTGGATGTGGTGCTGGATACGGACGCATACAACGAAGTGGATGACCAGTACGCGCTGGCTTATCTCTTGCGCTCAGAGCCTGATTGCCGGGTGCGGGCCATCACGGCGGCGCCTTTTTACAGCGCGCCGGGTGCCGGGCGGGTGATCCGCTCTTCAAGCCCGGAGGACGGGATGGAGCGCAGCTACCACGAAATCCTCAAGGTGCTGGACCTGATGGACCGAGGGGACATGAAGGAGCGGGTATACCGCGGGTCCACCCAATACCTTCCCGGTCCGCTGACGCCTGTGCCTTCTGAGGCGGCTGAAAAGATCATTGAGATATCCCGGGAATACGGGCCGGAGCAGCAGCTTTATGTGGTGGCCATCGGCGCCATCACCAATGTGGCCTCTGCCCTGCTCCTGGACCCCACCTTAAGGGAGCGGATTGTGGTGGTGTGGCTGGGCGGGCATGCCCATCATTACGGGCCCTGGACGGATTTCAACATGGATCAGGACGCCGATGCCGCCCGGGTGGTCTTTGGCTGCGGGGTGCCCCTGGTGCAGCTGCCCTGCCTGGGTGTGGTGTCGGAGTTCCGGTTTAGCAAGGTGGAGCTGGAATACCTCTTCCGTGGGAAAAACGCGCTGTGCGACTATTTGATTGACAACACCTACAAGTACGCGGAGCAGAAATTCGGCTATGATTTCTGGTCCAAGCCCCTTTGGGATGTGACGGCGGTGGCCTGGCTTCTGCCGGGGGATTTCATGAAGGATCGCCTCATGCCCTGCCCCGTCCCGCATCAGGGCCAGGCGGCTTCGCCTGATCTGGATGGGCATCCCATGCGCTATGTGTACTATATTCACAAAGACCAGCTGGCCAGGGACATGGCGGACAAGCTGGGCGGCTCAGGTTATTCCCGCTGATGCGGTGATAATAGAAAACGACACAGGAGGCAAAACAAGATATGAAGAAGTTCCTATCCCTGATGATGGCGCTGCTTGTGGTGCTGGCGCTCAGTGGCGCCGCGGCTGAAGGCGGCGAGGTGGTGACCATCAAGCTCATGATGTCCCAGACCCAGGAACCGGGCGTGAGCGCCGCGGTGGCCGCGTTCAACGAAGCCTATAAGGGCAAGTATGTCTGTGAGGCTGACTACCTGGCCTTTGACAATGTGTTTGAGACCCTGGAAATCCTCATGTCCTCCAAATCCTCTGAGTATGATGTGTTCGCGGCGGACGGCCCCAACATCGCCGCCTACGCCACCCGCGGCTACCTGGCCCCGCTGACTGATTACTTCACAAAGGAAGAAATCGCCATGTTCACCCCGCCCATGCAGGAGGAAACCCTCTACAAGGGCGAGTTCTATGGCGCTGCCATGGGCGACTCCTCCCTGGTGATGTACTACAACACCGATTTGCTGGAAAAAGCGGGCATTACCTATGACTTCCAGGCCCTCACGGGAGAAAAACGCATCACCTGGGAAGAGCTGGTGAAAATCGCCAAAGAGGTGCAGGCCAAGGTGGACCCGGACGGCACCAATGGCATCGCCGGCATCGAGTTTCAGCAGGTGGGCCGCACCTATCACATGAATGTGCTGGCCAATGACCTGGGCGGCAAAAACATTGGCGAGGACGGCTTTGAGGTGGACGGCATCATCAATGGCGAGCCCTGGCTTAAAGCGCTGACCTGGTACCAGGCCCAGGTGAACGACGGCGTTTTCACCAAGGGCATCCCGGCCAACGAAACCAGCAGCTACTTCATGGCCAACAAAATCCCCTTCTACCTGGGCACCACAGCTATGCCTGGCAACTTTGACCGCAACGGCATGACCAACTATGCCTACACCTATGTGCCCTATTTCGAGGGGCATGAGGCGGATGTGACCACCTCCTGCGGCAGCTGGACTGTGGGGCTTAACCCCTACTCTGCCAAGGTGGAAGCGGCAGTGGCCTTCATCAAGTACCTCACCCTGTATGAGGGAGCGGATGTGTATATCAATGCTTCCGGCATGGTGCCTGCCCTGTCCCGCCAGTTTACAGAAGAGCTGATGACCGCCAAGCCCTACCTGCGCATCGCCCAGTATGAAGGCGCCAACACCGCCGTGGTGCGTGCCATCACCCCCGGCTTTAACGAGTACGCCACCTCCGTCAACGCCCTGTGGGAGAACGTCCGCAACGGCGCTGACCCCCTTGAGGCCGCCAACAACTGCGTGGATGAATTAAAGACCGCCTTTATGGAATACGAGTAAACCCAGCCTGAACCATTTCCGGGGAGGGGCCGCCTGCCGGCCTCTCCCCCTGAGCAATTTGACGATGAAAGCGTGGGAGAGACATGGAAAGAACGCTTGTTGCCCAAAGCCGGAGCCAGCGGCTGATGAAAATCGCCCCCTATCTGCTGATTTTTCCGGCACTGGCCTTTATTCTGGTGTTCAAAATCTACCCCATCATATCAGCGGTTGTCTCCTCCTTTATCCGCAAGGAGCAGTTCACCTTCAGAACCTATGAAATCCTGTTTAGTGACAGGGTCTTCTGGAACTCGCTGTGGACGACGCTGAAGATGAACGCGGTGATGATCCCGCTGCAGATTGTGGTCTCACTGATTCTGGCGCTGCTGATCAATAACACGGTCAAGGGCATCGGGGTGTTCAGGAGCATTTACTATCTGCCGGTCACCATGGCGATTTCCGTGGCCTCGGTCACCTGGGGGCTGATGATGAACGTGAACAACGGCGTGTTCAACAGCCTCCTGTCCCTGTTTGGCATCCCCCGCCAGGGCTTTTTCACCGATCCCAACCAGGCGCTGTGGGCCATTGTGATCATGTCCACCTGGAAGGGCTGCGGCTACTGGATGATGTACCTGCTGGCGGGGCTCAAGGGCGTTGACACCGCGATTTATGAGGCAGCCAAGATCGATGGGGCGGGTTATTTCACGGTGCTTTTTAAAATTACCCTGCCGCTGATTAAAAACGCCATGCTTTTTGTGCTGGTGGCCAACACCAGCGCCAATATGCTGCTGTTTGCCCCCTCCAAGATGATTACAGAGGGCGGCCCCCAGAACAGCACCAATGTGCTGATGTATGAGGTGTATAAGTCCGCCTTCAGGAACGGCAACATGTCACGGGCTGGTGCCATCACCGCTATCCTGCTGGTGCTGATCATCGTGATGGTGATCTTCCAGTTTAAGATGATGAACCGGAAGGGGGAAGACGCATGACAACCATTGGACTTACCAACAGAAAAAAACGCACGGTTTCCCGCGTGATTCTGTATATCGTGCTGATTATGATCGCGGTGATCGCGCTGTTCCCCATGGTGTATGTGGCCCTGGCTTCCTTCCGCACCGATCAGGAGATATTCACCTACGCGCTGCCTTTCTCCAAGAACACCATCATCCCGGTCAACTGGACGATGGAGAACTACCGGGAGATATTTGACAAGTTCCAGTTTGCCACCCCCATGAAAAACACCTTTATCGTGGTGGCGGTGCTGGTGCCCATCAACATCCTGATCAGTTCCCTCGCCGGCTACGCCTTTGCCTTTTTCGACTTCAGGGGAAAGAAGCTGCTGTTCGCGATTTTCATCGTGTCCTTCATGGTGCCCATTGATTCCATCGCCCTCCCCCTGTATTCCTTTATCGCCTCCCTCGGCTTGGTGGATACCTATTGGGCGCTGATATTGCCCAGCGTATCAAGCGGGCTTGCCATGTTCCTGTTCACCCAGTTTTTCAGGGGGGTGCCGGATAGCTTTCTGGAGGCTGCCCGCATTGACGGGGCCAACCTCATCCAGGTGTTCCTGAAGATTGTGCTGCCCCTGTCCATCCCCGTGATTATCACGGCAGGCCTCATGGTCTTTGTGAGCGAGTGGAATAACTACCTCTGGCCCCTGCTTGTGACCCGCTCGCCCAGCGTGCGCACCATCCAGGTGTCCCTGGCCTATTTCAAGGATGAGCATGAGACCTTCTGGAGCTATATCTACGCGGCTGCCACCATTTCGGCCTTGGTGCCCATCCTCTTCTTCCTGCCGCTGCAGAAGTATTTTGTGGAAGGCGTCACCAGCAGCGGCGTGAAGGGTTAAGCTTTCGGGACGAATCAGTCCCGCGTGGACAAAATTGTTTGACATGCCCTGGAGGGCAATGTATACTATAGAAAAAGCTTTGTCTTTTGATGAAGAGAGGAGGCAGTTATGCCCTTAGTCAATTCCAGAGAGATGTTCAAGAAAGCCTATGAGGGCGGCTACGCCATTGGCGCTTTCAATGTCAACAACATGGAGATCATCCAGGGCATCGTAGAAGGCGCCCAGGAAGAAAAGGCTCCGCTGATTCTGCAGGTGTCTGCTGGCGCCCGCAAGTATGCCAACCATACCTACCTGATGAAGCTGATTGAGGCGGCGGTGGAAACCAGCGGCCTGGACATCGTGGTGC
>CAZSSU010000076.1:0-8008 GCA_964609415.1 uncultured Christensenella sp.
GTGGTGGACATCGTGGTGCCGCTGATGACCCGCTATGCCATTGATAGCTATATCATCCCCCAAAACACAAGCGGCCTGTGGCAGTTTATCCTGCTGTATTTGGGCATGATCGCCTGCCAGACCTATGCGGTGTACAAGTTCATCGACCTGGCGGGGCGGGTGGAGTTCACCATCTCCTATGACATGCGCACCCGGGGCTTCAAAAAGCTCCAGGAGCTGCCCTTCTCCTATTATGACCGGATGCCGGTGGGCTATCTGATGAGCCGCCTGACAAGCGATGTCTCCCACCTGGCGGACGCCATTGGCTGGAGCCTGGTGGACATTGCCTATGCCTGCATTTTCCTGATTATTTCAACCATCGTGATGCTGGTGATCAACTGGCAGCTGGCCCTGGGGGTGCTGGCAGTGGTGCCGCCCATTGTGCTGGTGACCCTGTATTTCCAGAAGCGCATCCTCAAAGCCCAACGGGAGGTGCGCAAGATTAACTCCCAGATTACCGGCGCCTTCAACGAGGGCATCATGGGGGCTAAAACCACCAAATCTCTGGTGCGGGAGGCGGAAAACCACCGGGAGTTCAGCGAGGTAACTGGCGCCATGCGCAAGGCCGCGGTGCGTTCAGCCACCCTGTCCAGCCTCTTTTTGCCGATGGTTTTGGCCATCTCCTCCCTGGCCAGCGCTTTCTCCCTGGCCCGAGGCGCCAACATGGTGCTCACCGGGGCCCTGTCCTTGGGCACCATCACGGCTTTTGTCAGCTATTCGGTGATGTTCTTCCACCCCATCCGGGACATCGCTTACATCTTTGGCGAAATGCAGCGCATGCAGGCGGCGGCTGAGCGGGTAATCGGCCTTTTGGAGACCGCGCCTGACATCAAGGACACGCCCGAGGTGGAGGCTAAATACGGCGACAACTTCCACCCCAAACGGGAGAACTGGGAGCCCCTGGCAGGGGACATCGTCTTTGACCAGGTCACCTTCCGCTATCAGGATGGGGAGCAGGTGCTGGAGGATTTCAAGCTTCATGTGAAGCCGGGGGAGACCATCGCCCTGGTGGGGCCCACCGGGGCTGGCAAATCCACCATTGTGAACCTGATCTGCCGCTTCTATGAGCCAACGGCCGGCCGCATCCTCATTGACGGGGTGGACTACCGGGAGCGCAGCCAGCTGTGGCTGCAGAGCAACCTGGGCTATGTGCTTCAGGAGCCGAGGCTGTTTTCAGGCACGGTGCTTGACAACATCCGTTACGCGGACCCGGAGGCCTCCCGGGAGCAGGCTGAAGTGGCCGCCCGGCTGGTGGACGCGGAGCGCTTCATCCTGAAGCTTGAAAAGGGATATGACACCCCCGTGGGAGAGGGCGGCAGCCGGCTGTCCACCGGAGAAAAGCAGCTGATTTCCTTTGCCCGGGCCATTTTGCACAACCCCCGCCTGTTTGTGCTGGATGAAGCCACCTCCTCGGTGGACACAGAAACCGAGCGGGACATCCAGCAGGCCATTGAGCGCACCCTGTCGGGGCGCACCAGCTTTATCATCGCCCACCGCCTTTCCACCATTCGCTCCGCTGACCGCATCCTCTTCATTGATGATGGAAAGATCCGGGAAGAGGGCAGCCACCGGGAGCTGATGAAAAAGCAGGGGCTGTATTACGAGCTGTATACCAACCAGTTCCAGGAAGAAGCCGCCCGGGAAGTTCTTAAGGAAAAGGACAAGGCGAAGCCCGCCGCCGGGGTATAATCCCCCTAAGGGATTCCCCCTGGAAAGGAGCCGCAGATGCAGATTATCATCACCCCCGAGGCCAGGAAGTATCTGAATGACAAAGGACGCGAGGCCCTGCGCCTGGATGTGAGCGAGCACCGCACGGGCGGCTGCGCCATGGCCATTGCGGAGCCGGTCATTTACCAGGCCCCGCCCAAGGACGCTTCCAAATATCACAAGCTGGATGCCGATGGCTTCCCGGTGTATGTCTCCTTTGTGCTTCGCCCAAAGCCGGATGAGCCCATTGAAATCGCGCTGCAAAAGCTGCTGGGCATCCGTTCCCTGGTGGTCTCCGGCTTTGACCAGCTGGGATAGATTTTGATCATTAAACCACACACAAACACCGCTGCCTGATGAATGGGGACGGTGTTTTTTGTTTCAGCGCAAGAAAGAGGGGCGGGCAGGCGTTTTATGGGTGAATCCCCCAAACCATGTCCCTCATTTGAGGGTGGCTTTTTGATATGAGCTGCCGGAAAAGAAAGGAACCCCTGTCATGAAACGATTGTGTAGTATTCTCCTGCTGCTGTGCCTCCTCCCGCTGTCAGGTCTGGCCCATCAAAAAGGCTTTGGGGTGTATGCCATGGATGCAGTCAACGTCAGGGAGTCGCCAGGCGGGGACATTCTGTTCAAGAAACAGAAGGGCGAGGAAGTATTTATCCGGTCCTGGAAGGAACATGACGGCCACTTCTGGTATGAAGTCAACACCTATGATGCCCAGCGCGTAAGGCCCGTGACCGCCTGGGTGCGCTCGGACATGGTGACTCCGCCGGAAGCGCTATTCACCGATGTGGTGCAGCTGGCCGCGAATTACAACCTGATGATTGCCCTCAAAAAGGACGGCAGCGTGGTAATGGGGGGAGAAATGCATAAGTATCCCCATCTGATGCGTGGAGAATATCCCCACACCTGGCGCCAGGTGAAGCAGGTGGCGGCCGGTTTCCTGACCGTATATGGCCTGAAAGAAGATGGCAGCGTATGCCAATGGGGCATGCGAGGCCCAGCCAATGGCACCACCGGGGTAAAGGATGCACATGGCGTCAATGTGCCCTTTTCCGCCATGGATGCTATGGAAGATACCTTTTTAGGCCTGATGGCAGATGGTTCCCTGTATTTGTTTGCAGAGAATAGTCAAGTACAGCAAGTGATGCCGCCGGGCAGCGGCATCACGGATTTTTCTGCGAACCTGGTCATTTATGATGAGGCTGTGTTTGTGCGGGATGGGCAGGTAAGCTCCCTATCCGCCTTTCATGGGAGCGCGTTTGCTGACAAAGACCGGGAAACCCTGGCCCAGTGGCGGGATATTGCCAAGGTGGAAGCCGGTTTCCGGTTTCCCCCAACAGCAGGAGACGCCATGCTGCAAGGAGGCGTGCCCATGGTAGCGGGCATCCAGGCTGACGGCAGGGTGATTGCACTGGAGCCGGCACTGAACCAGGAGGTCAGCAGTTGGACGGATGTTGTGGAGATAGAGAGCGGTGATGGCTTTTTGCTGGGCCTGCGTCAGGACGGCAGCGTGATGGCAGCGGGCGAGCGCGCTCACCTGGTCGCCCAGGACATTGAGTCCTGGACGGATATTGTGGACATCGCCTGCGGCTGGTCGTTTTGCGTGGGGCTCACCCGGGATGGGCGGGTGCTGTTTGCAGGGGATGTTGCGTTTTTTCCCAGCTGAGGCTTGAGGAATGTTAACAAGATAGATACTGCTTACGCTGTGCCCTGATGCGGGACATAGGCCTCTCAGCCTTCCACCTCCGGCAGGCGCTTGATGCGGGGGTCGGTGAAAATGTCTGATTCATCCCGGCTGGTGGTGGAGAACTCGGACACGATGGCCCCCTCCGGCCCCGCCTGAAACCAGTGCAGGGTGTTGGGGTAGAGGGTGTACTGTTGGCCAGGAGTCAGCTTGATTTCGTGGAACACGGTGTAATAGGCCTCGTTGCCTTCGGGCGGCCTGACGCCGGGATTGGGCGTTTTTTCACCGGGCACATAAAGATATACGGTGCCCCAGCGGCAGCGGAAGGTTTCCTCTTTGCCCTCCACACCGTTCACCTCGGGGTGGCGGTGCTCCGGGCAGGTTTGATGGGGGAAGAGCACCAATTCCTTGGCGCAGCATTTCTCGGTGTTCAGGTAGGTAACCAGCTCAAGCCCCGTCTTCTCCAGCTCGTCCAGGCCGAAATCAGCCACTTCTACGTTCTCTTTTTCCTGCTCTGTCAGGGCGATGTTAGCTTTTTCAAAATAGGCGATGGTGCGCCTGCGCGCATCTTCATAGGTGGATTTTTTCATCAGATAGCCCTCCTTCTATTGGAAGCCGACGCTTTTTTTGATATTGTAGAAGGGAAGGAATAGACTGTCAAGCAGTGGGAAGGAGCGGCAGCATGCAAAAGATCGCCGTGATTGGCAGCATGAATGTGGACCTGGTATCCCGGGTGCCCCGGTTTCTGATGCCGGGAGAGACCCTTCGGGGTCTTGATTTTCAGGTGTTCACCGGCGGCAAGGGGGGAAACCAGGCGGTAGCGGCCTCCCGCCTTTTGCCGGACGTGATGATGCTGGGCAAGTTGGGGGACGACCAGAATGGCGCCATCTATCACCGGGCGCTATATGACAGCGGCATTGATGACCGCTGTGTGGAAACGGTGCCCGGGGTGGTCAATGGCACCACCGTGATCGAAGTAGCAGATGACACGGGGGATAACCGCATCATCTATTTCCCCGGTGCCAACCTCCTGGTGGACCGGGCGCAAATCGATGCCCATTGGGAGCGGCTGCTGGCATGTGATGTGTTCTTGTTCCAGCTGGAAATACCGCTGGATACCGTTGCCTACGCCGCCCAGAAGCTGCATGACGCCGGGAAAACGGTGATCCTGGATCCGGCGCCTGCCGTGCCCCTGGAAGCTGCGCTGCTGGCATCCATTGACTACATCACCCCCAATGAAACGGAACTGGCGCTGCTCACCGGGCTTGACACCACTGGCCGGGAGCGGTTGATCAAAGCAGCACAGCGCCTTCACCAGATGGGCGCAGGGGCGGTTATCGCCAAGGCGGGGGCCGATGGGGCTTATTATGTCAGGGGGGATGAGGTGATCCACGCGCCTGGCTTCAAAGTGGCCACTGTGGACACCACCGCGGCTGGCGACAGTTTTAACGCGGGCTTTGCCGCCAGCCTGTGCCGGGGCCTGGATTTGCCCCAGGCGCTGCGATATGCCAACGCCGTGGCGGCGCTTTCCACCACCGGGGCCGGGGCCCAGGGGGCCATGCCCAGCCATGAGGCTGTTATCGCTTTTTTAGCGTCATATGAGAAAGGGGAATAAAACCATGATCGCACTGGGAAGTGACCACGCGGGGCTACCGCTGAAACTGGAAATCATCAAGCTCCTGGAGGAGCGGGGCATCCCTTATGAGGACTTTGGCACCCACAGCTATGACTCCTGTGACTATCCTGTTTATGGCCGCAAGGCCGCCGAAGCGGTGGCGGATGGCCGCTGCCAGAAGGGGCTGTTGTTCTGCGGCACGGGGATAGGCATTTCGCTGACTGCCAACAAGGTGAAAGGCATCCGCTGCGCGGTGTGCTCTGATTGCTATTCCGCCATCATGTCCAGGAACCATAACGATTGCAATATGCTGGCCCTGGGGGCCCGGGTGGTGGGCATCGACCTGGCCCGGATGATCGTGTCAATGTGGCTGGACGCCGGCTTTGAGGGGGGACGTCATCAGCGCCGGGTGGATTTGATCATGGAGACTGAGAGCGAGGAATAAAGTTACAGACCTTCAAAGAACTTTGATGGGGGTTTATGGCATATTCAGTTGAGCATTTAGAGAGCTCCCGCAAAAGGGGGTTTCATGACACAGCGCTGATGCGGGACATGTATCAGCGCTTTGTGCCGGTGGATGAAGGCGCCCGGATCCTGGACATCGGCTGCGGTACGGGCTTTTTTACCCGGATGCTGGCGGGGCTGCCAGGGGCCAAGGTAACAGGGCTTGATATAGACGCCGGGCTGCTCCATGCCGCCCGGGGCTTTGCCGTGGAAGCGGGTTTGCCCATCCGCTTTGTGGCGGGGAGCGCCCTGGCAATGCCTTTTGAGGCAGGCTCCTTTGACCTGGTTACTGCCCACGTGATGCTGGAGGTGTTCCCGGATATGGCGGAGCCCCTCAAAGAAATGACGCGGGTCTGCGCGCCAGGCGGCTGGGTGCTGGCCATGGAGCCGGTGTACACCGCCTACATGGCCTATGCGCCCGCGCTTGATGAGGAGGAAAACCGCCTCTTTGCCCTCACCATGACCCGGGGTCGGACAATTGGCCCGGGCATGCGGGTGCCGGAAGCCATGCGGCAGGCGGGGCTTAGCCATATCAGCGCCATGAGCTGGTTTTGGGGTGCGCTCCCTGAAAAACCCTGGCGGAACATCGCCCAGTTGGAGCGGCTGAAGGGCGACGTGACGGAGCGCTATCCGGAGCATTACAGCGCTTGCGAGCGTGCAGCCATCACCCGGGTGCTGGATAAACTCATCCGCCTGGCCCATGAGCCTGAAGCCCCCGAGGGCATCGGGGTTAATGGGCTGCCGGTGCTGATCACCAAAGGGCAAAAGCTAAGTGATTGAAAGCAAAGCCAGGCAGGCATTAGCCGCCATGGGCTATGATGCAGCAGAGATAGCATTGCTGCGCCATAAGGATGGCGTGGCCTTGTTCCGGGTAAACACCGGTTCCCAGAGGTTGGTGTTGAAGCTTTTCACGCGTCAGAATAATGCGCGGGAGATTGCCCTGTACCATCTGCTGGCGGCGCATGGGGTGAAGACGCTGAGCATGATAGCAGAAACGCCTGATGCCTTTCTTATGGAAGACCTGGATTTTTCACCGATTTACCGCCTGGGGAAGCGGGAGGATTGCCAGGATGTTCAGGTCATGGCCGCCCTGGGCCACTGGTATCGGGCGCTTCATCAGGCGAAGCTTGGGGAAAATGGGGCGTTCTATTCAGAACTGGATTTGTTAAGCCCAGCGCGCGCCAGCGAGGCGGCGGACAAGACGGGCAGCCGGGACGCGCCTTTCTGGCAGATGCTATCGGACAGCCATGGCATCATCGACCAATGGCTTCTCAATGCGCCCAAAACCCTCTGTTATAACGATTTTCACTGGGATAACCTGGTGGTGGCCAGGGATGTCGGAGAAGCCTGGATGATGGACTATAACCTGATGGGATATGGCCTGGCGGCAGGTGACCTGGAGAACGCCCTATGGTTTTCGGATGAAAAAGCCCGCCAGGCTTTTCTGACGGGCTATGGCAGGGATATTGAGCAAACCGAGCAGGCGGTGTGGCGGCTTGTGGGACCCATGATCTCCCTTTACATGGCCCTGGAAAAAGGGCTGCCCCTGCCCAAGTGGGCAGAGGCCACTGTGAAAGAGATCCGATCAGGCTATATGATAGACCGGCTGACAGAAGCGCTTGACTTGATTAAGCGTAGAGGATAAGCGCCACCATCTCCACATTTTCGCTGCCCGCGTTGTGCACGCCATGGCTGTGCCCGGCGTGGCACAGGTGCATGTCGCCGGCGTTTAAGGTGTGCACCTCGCCGTCATCGGTGAGCTGCACCTGGCCGCTCATGATATAAAAAGCTTCCCACTCGTTCTCATGGGTGTGCACGCCAATGCCGCAGCCTGGCTCCAGGGTGATCTGGCTGAACAAGCGCCCCTTGTCGCCCAGTTCTTCCTGTCCGTTCATGATGGCTGTCATGATCACATGCCCAGCGCCGCCGTAGCGGTTCTCCACTTTATTGACGGCGCGCTCGCCTTTTCGTCTGATCATATTGTTCAGTCCTCCCGTTTTTTCTGATTATAGCCAAATCCATGCTGAAAATCCATCCAAGTTTTTATTTTGCAGCCTTTCCTGCCCTTGCGCCGTTTCTTCGCCTCTGCTATACTGCTTTGCAATTGCACAGGCAATCGCGGGGAGCAAGCGGCCAGGAGAAGCGAGCGCGGAGGGTGGAAGCGCGCACCGGCTGATATCCCGCCCCGTGGCCGCGGCTAATCCCCGCCGCAGTTCAGCGATAAGGACGTGAAGCGGGCGCGAAAGCGCCAAGCAAGGTGGTACCGCGAGGCAAGGTCTCGTCCCTGCAGGGGACGGGCTATTTTTTTGAGGAGGCTTTATGGCAAAGGAAGCGAAACAGGCGTTTGTGCAGCACATCACCCCCCGGGATGAGAACTTCTCCCAGTGGTATACCGATGTGGTGCGCATGGCGGATTTGATGGACTATACCCCGGTGCGGGGCTGCATCGCGATGAA
>CAZSSU010000077.1:0-7980 GCA_964609415.1 uncultured Christensenella sp.
GGCTGACAAAGCCGCCCGGGTTCTGGCAGAAGGTGCGCACCTTGTCCTTGAAGGGGTGGGGGTAGCCGATGAGCTTGCTCTCATACAGCGCGTTGTTCACTTCCTCCATCACCTCGTTGCGCACTTCCACCCGCACCCCGATATCCACCGTCCCCGGCTGGTGGGCGATGTGGTGTTCCTGGCAGATTTTCTCCAGCCAGTCAGCGCCCCGGCGGCCGGTTGCCACCACGGTGTCCCTGGCCCTGATTTCCTCTTCCCCGCTGCCATTTGGCTTTTGCACCACCACGCCCACGCAGCGGTTGTTTTCAAGCAGAAGGTTTACACAGTTCAGGTTAAAGCGAATCTCGACGCCCTTCTCAATCAAGTAGCGCTGAATGGCGCCATAAATTTCCTGGGCCTTTTCGGTGCCCATGTGGCGGATGGGGCAATCCACCAATTGCAGCCCCGCCTGGATGGCCCGCTTTCTGATCTCCTTGATTTTCTCGCCCTCGCTCAGCCCCTCGATGTGGGTGTCCGCGCCAAACTCCAGGTAGATCTTGTCGGTGTAGTCAATCAGGCTCTGGCAATAATCCTCGCCCACCAGTTCAGGCAGTTGCCCCCCCACCTCGTGGGACAGGGAAAGCTTCCCATCAGAAAAAGCGCCAGCACCGGCAAAGCCAGTTGTAATGTGGCAATAGGGCCGGCAGTTGATGCAGCGGCCCACCTGGGGCTTGGGGCAGTGACGTTTTTCCATGGGGCTGCCCTTTTCAATCATCAGGATTTTCCGTTTGCTGCCCTTGCGGATCAGCTCCAGCGCCGTAAAAATGCCCGCGGGCCCTGCGCCCACGATCACCAGATCATAAACCATGTGTTTCTCCTTGCAGTGTGTTAACGGCTCATTATAGGAAGCTTTCTCTTCCTTTGTCAACGAAGCAGAGCGCTTGTCAATATCATTTGAACAGCTCCCAGAAAGCGCATTGTTTTTATATTGTTTTTTGAGCGTTTTTCAATAAGCTCTATTTATACGTTTGCGGTTTTTTTGTTCTTTTTGTCTCTTGTCCTACAGTTTTTTTCTTTTTGTCTATTGCATCCTTCCCTGTTTGGCGCTATTGTATGAATCACAAAACATATTTGAGGAGGTCCCTGTCGCATGAGGAAACGTCTGTTGTCTCTGGTTCTTGCCGCTGTCATGATGCTGTCATTGACTGCATTTGCAGCCGTCACCCCCGGCACCTATGAAGGTGTGGCAAAAGGCATGCACGATGGCCTGAAAGTGTCTGTCACACTAAATGACAAAGGCTTTGAGAAGATCGAAGTGCTTGAGCACCAGGAAACCGCCCCCGGTTGGCCTGCCCTCACCAAAATGCCAGAAGCGATCATTGCCGCCCAGAGCCTGAAGGTGGACACCATTGCCGGCGCCACCCGCACCTCAGAGGGCATCGTCGCTGCGGTGAAGGACGCCCTGAGCAAAGCCGGCGTTGATGTGGCGCAGTTTGAAAAAGATGTGGAAGCTGCCCCTGTCGCAGCCGAAAGCTACTTCCCCGTGATGGGTTCCTTCGAAGTCCCCGCCGAGTGGGACGAAACCTATGACATCATCGTCGTGGGCGGCGGTTTTGCCGGTCTGGCCGCCAGCTATGCCGCAGTTGAGAATGGCGCCAAAACGGTTCTGGTTGAGAAGCTCTCCACCACCGGCGGCAACTCCTCCATCAACGGCGGCCAGTATGCGGCCTTCACTTCTGAGCGCGCTGAAGAGCTGCAAAAGAAGTTTGACCTGGTTCCCGACACGGCCGAGAAGCACATCGAAGACACCCTCAAGGGCGGCGACCTGATGAGCATGCCGGACCTGGTTGAGAACATGGTGTATGCCTCTCCCTACTATTTCAACCTCCTGCTGGAAAACGGCCTGGTCATCCGCGACACCCTGGCCCGTCCGGGCGGCCACTATGGCTTCCGCACCTATGTAACCGAGAACCAGGTGGGCAGCGACATCACCAACCTCCAGCTCAAGATCCTCAAGGGCACCAACTGTGACATTCAGCTGGAAACCAAAATGGTTGAAATCTACCGCACCCGTGACGACGCCAACCGCGTGGTCGGCATCCGCGTTGCCACCAAAGACGGCTACAAAACCATCAAGGCTGAAAAAGGCGTCATCCTGGCCACCGGCGGCTTTGGCGCCAATGTTGCCATGCGCGAAACCCAGGTGCCTTACCTGAATGCTGATATCCCCACCACCAACAACCCCGCCGTATCCACGGGCGAAGGCATCTACCTGGCCCAGGCCATCGGCGCCAACACCACCCAGATGTCCAACATCCAGCGCTATCCCTTTGCCGATGCCAACAACGGCGTGCTGGACAAGTTCGCTGTCTGGCCCTTCACCGGCCCCTCCTTTGGCATTGTGTATGTGGACTACATGGGCAACCGCTACGTGAACGAGGGTGAGCGCCGCGACGTGTGCGCCAACGCCGCCGCCAACTCCGGCTTCATTTCCACCTATTCCATCTTCACCTGGGACGTGGTGAAGGGCTTTGCCAAACCCGAAGAACTGGAAGAAGGCCTGAAGACCGGCCGCATCCTCAAGGGCGAAACCTTTGAAGAGCTGGCTGCCGCCATCAACGCCTATCCCATCCAGGGGCAGTTCCCCCAGGTGACCGCTGAAAACCTGAAAGCCACCATCGAAAAGCACAACGGCTTCATCGATGCCGGCAAAGATGATGATTTCGGCAAGGTCATGACCAACACCATGGTGAAGGTTGAAAACGGCCCCTATTACGCCCTGAGCCAATTCCCCTCCGTGCATCACACCATGGGCGGCCTGGTCATCAACGTCCACACGGAAGTGAAAGACATCTACGGCAACGTGATCCCCGGCCTCTACGCTGCGGGTGAAGTCACCGGCGGCATCCATGGCACCAACCGCCTGGGCTCCAACGCCGATGCCGATTCCTGCGGCACTGGCTACATCTCTGGCTACTATGTGTCCACCGGCACCATGCCTGAGTTTGTCCCCAACAAATAAAACCTATCAAAGGCTTCCCTCCCGGCTCCGCGCCGGGAGGTTTTTTCATATAAACCTCTATGATTCCATTGACATCCTCACTTTGTTTTTCTATGATATGTTCATCACATATATCAGGGGGGTTGCAGCATGGAGCCACAACGCAAACGCCGCGCCGACCGTCACCGCCAGCCAGGGGACCCGTCCCACGAGGCCCAGGCCACTGTTTCGCCTGCCCACAGCGATGAACAGGCGCATACCCCACCTCAGGATGCACCACTGGGCCAGGCCTTGTCCAACCTGGGTAAAAGCAGCGGCCAGGTGATGTCTGCCCTCCTGTCCAGCGGCAGCGCCGCCATGGGCAAGCTGTCCAAAAAAATCCAGGACGGCAGCCTGGCCCGGGATTTCAAGCGCAATGACACACTCAAGCAGGGCATCATCTTTGGCCTGCCCGTGCTCATGATGCTCATTGGCAGCGGATTTACACAGATCTGGCTGCTGCTGGGGATGATTGCCGCCTGCTACTATCTGTGGCGCTATCAGCTGGGCTATGACCGGCGCACGCGTTGGGACTACCTGCTGCTGCTCTTCCCCCTGTTTTTCTGGTTGATAAACAACCTGCCTTTGATGGGACAGCTGAGCAGCATGGTCACGCAGATGACCAACCGGGGACGCTATTATGGCAGCGGCGTGAACCCATACCAGTTCGCCTTCACCCTGGCACCAATGCTCGCCTACAATGTGCAGATCTTCCTGTTCGCCTGGATGCGGGCACGCACCCCCGCCCTGCTCAAAGGGGTCAGAATCGCAGCCATCATCGGCCTGGTGGTCACCGTCATCGCCGGCATTTACCAGTACTCCTATTATGGAGGTTATTATCGCTTCGTTCATTTCCTTTACCCCACCCTCACCTATCTGATTTATTTCGGGGTCATCCTCTATTTCTGCAAATGCCGGCAGCAGGAGAATGACTTCACAGCCTACCAGCTCAATCCCGGCGAAAAATGGCGTCCGGTGATGGCGCTATTCGCCATGTACCTGGGCATCTTTGGCGTCCACCGCAGCCGCCTGGGCTATCCCACCTCTGCCCGGGTTATCCGCTGGGGCCTGATCAGCCTGATCATCGGCACGGTCATCCTGTCACTGCTCACCGCCACCCTGTCCCTGGGCGCCATCCAGTTTGGCCTCGTGCTGTTTTACATCAGCCTGGCCTATTTCCTGATCGCGGCGCTGTGGGCTTTTGTGGATATTTTCCGCATCATCCTGGGGCATCTGAAGCCAGCCGCCGGCAGCTACGCGCCCAGCGAAGTGCTCAGCCCCAAACGTCAAAGCCCGGAAATGTGACGCTTCAGCTGATAATTACCGGTTGACAGGGGAGCCACTTGCCGTTATTATTAGTGATGGTCGCCATCCGCCGTGAAAGCGGCGTTTGCCAGGCGAGATGAGCGAAGGGGGGGAAATGAGTGTCTGAGATCCGTGTGAAAGAAAATGAAACGCTGGAAAGCGCGTTAAAACGCTTCAAGCGGCAGTGTGCCCGCTCCGGCGTTTTGGCGGAAGTCCGCAAACGCGAGCATTATGAAAAGCCCAGCGTCAAGCGCAAGAAGAAGGCGGAAGCCGCCCGCAAGCGCAAGTATTAATCAAAACCCAAAGAAAGTGCCGCACGGCACTTTTTTTAATGCCCGAAACCCCTTATGTATTACGCAAATATTTCTTAACCTTTCTTAATTTGACACCAAATGAAACAAATTCGACTTATAATGCGTCTAATAGGGAGGAGGCCCCAAAAGCCAGCCCACCCTGTTGGAAGGCTGCATCCCACTCCATCAGCCTCTAAGGCCCACCCTGTGGGCAAGAAAGGAGACCATCCCATGTTGAAACAACGCACCTTAACCCTGGCCCTGGCCCTGCTGCTCCTGGTGGCAGCTGTAACGCCTGCCGCCCTGGCCGCAAACGCCAGCTTTGTGAACATCGCGGCCGCACCCGCCAACGCCCTCTATACCCCCCTTGAAATTCCCGGCTACAGCCACACGGTTTATGCCTTTACCGGCCTTGAGGGTAAAACCCAGTTCCGTGTCTACGGGCAGTCGGGCAGCCTCATCGGCTTTTTCCCCGTCACCTTAAGCGCTGGCACCGCTTATCAGCCGGGTGGCGCTTTGCAGGTGGCCCTAACCGCTGGCGCGGACCCGGCCCAGGACAATCAGACCACTGCCGCTACGGCTGTCCTCTCCCCCACTGCGGCCCCTGTGCCCATGGGCTTTACCGCAGGCGGCGCGCCCGCCATCGTGGTGATGGAGAACCTCTTTGGCCAAAAGGAATCCCTGGCCTATGCCAGCTATGACGGAAAGACTTTCGTCTACCTGCCCGCCAATAACAACCTGCCCATCCCCGGTGCTTTGCCCGCGGTGGTGGAAGACATGGCCACCCGCGCCAAACTGAGCTGGGAAAACAGCTTCCCTGTGCCCTTTAACCTTCAGGCAGGCTTTAAAACCCAGGCCCGCATCATCACAAGTGACGGCGTGGAAGCCACTGTGTCCACCGCCTTCCCGCCCATTGACCGGGCCAGCTTAGCTCAGCCCCAGGCCGCCCAGCCAACGGCGCAGCCTGTGGTCTACCAGCCCACCGCCCGCCCTGCCGCCACCAAGCGGCCCTACACCAGCGCCAAACGCACGCCCAAGCCCGCCGCTACCCTGAAGCCCGGCACCACCGCGACCCCCAAGCCCCTCAAGTACGGCGTGATTAGCGATGAGGTGAAGGCACTGCAAACCCGGCTGTCCGCCCTGGGCTATTCTGTGGGCAAGATTGACGGCAACTTCGGCCGCGCCACCCAGAAGGCGCTGATCGCTTTCCAGAAAAACAACGGTTTGAAAGGCGACGGCGTCGCGGGTGCCGCCACCCTGAGCAAGCTGAGCGCTTCCAACGCTGTGCCCGCCACCCAGACGCCCGGCACGGTGAAAATCCCCCTGACCCTCTCAGTGAGCGTCAATAAGAGTGACGCCCAGGTGGGCGACACCCTCACCTGGACAGCCACCGCCAAGGGCTGGGGCCCGGGCGCTTACAAGTTTGTGGATATGCTGGTGCTCTTTAACGGCTCGCCGCTTAAAACCAGTAAAATCTCAAACGGCGAGTCCGGCTCCATCTCCATCACCCCTGACAAGGCCGGCACCTATGCCGTCACCGTAACCGCCGGCAGCAGCAGCTATGAGGTCAACAAGGTCACTTATTATGACAACGGCAGCCTGTCAAACACCGCCGCTGTCACGGTGGCTGCCAAGGCCCAGGGTGTGATCACCAAGGAAACCCTCAAAGTGGTGGAAGACATCGCCATTGAAACCAAGAAGGAAGACGACCCCACCCTGGAAAAAGGCCAGGAAAAGGTGAAGCAGGAAGGCGCCGTGGGTGAAAAGATCGTGGTTTACTCCGTCACCAAAACTGATGGCAAGGAGACGGCCCGGGAAAAAACCGGCGAAACCATCGTGAAAGACATGGTGCCCAAGATTATCCTGGTAGGCACCAAGGGGGATGCGCCTGCGCCTGTTATTACCACCAAAACGGAAACCGAAACCGTCGCCATTCCCTTCACCACGGAGACCAAGGAAGACGCCACCATGGACAAGGGCAAGGAAACCGTGACCCAGGAGGGCATTGACGGCGAGAAAACCCTCACCCACACCATCACCCTCACCGATGGCAAAGAAACGGGCCGCACGACGGATGAAAAGGTTACCAAAGCCATGGTGCCCAAACTCATCACCGTGGGCACCAAGCCGGTGGTCACCACCGAAACCACCACTAAAACAGAGGAAATCCCCTTCACCACCGTGAAAAACGATGACCCCACCCTGCCCAAGGGCGAGGAAAAAGTCATCGTCGAAGGGGTCAACGGTGAAAAAACCATCACCACCGTCATCACCCTCACCGATGGCAAAGAAACTGGTCGCACAACAGATGCAAAGATCACCAAAGATCCCATCCCCAAGGTCATCCAGGTAGGCACCAAGGAGCCTGAGCCGCCGGAAACGCCTGCAGACGATTCCCAGAGCAATCCCTAAAACCTTCACCATATCATCATCAGAGGGGCACGCCAGGCAGGCGGCGGCCCCTCTTTTTTGTTGCCCTGCAATAGAATAAATAGCGTTTCATGGAGAAGAGCGGCAAGCACACCATGAAGACCATCCCCCCGAAATCAGCCCCTTTTCCCACCTCCTTCGTCCCGGCGCTTCGGCCCCGGGTCATTTTTCACCCAGCTGGTCAAATTTGGCTTGCATGGGGATGTATTCGGTGGTATACTCCAGTTGATGCTAAACGGCATCTGACGAGCGATTCTCGGGCCATGCCCGGATAATTCAAGGAGGAAACCATGGTAAAAATTGGTATCAACGGCTTTGGCCGCATCGGCGGTCTTGTTCTCTCAGCAGCGCTGCAGTATCCCGATGAGGTGCAGGTGGTTGCCATCAACGACCCCTTTGTCGATTTGGAGTACATGGCCTACATGATCAAATACGACACCGTGCACGGCCGCTTTGAGGGCAGCATCTCCGTTGATAAGGATAGCAATTCCCTGGTCATCAACGGCAAGAAAATCAAAGCCTTTGCCATCATGAACCCGGACGAGATTCCGTGGAGCGAAGCCGGCGCCGAGTATATCGCCGAAGCCACTGGTGTTTTCACCGACACCCCCAAGGCCTCTGCCCATCTGAAGGGCGGCGCCAAGAAAGTCATCATCACCGCCCCCGCCAAGGACAAGGAAACCCCCATGTTCGTGATGGGCGTGAACCACAAGGAATACAAAAAGGACATGGTCGTCGTGTCCAACGCCTCCTGCACCACCAACTGCCTGGCCCCCCTTGCCAAGGTCATCAACGATAAGTACGGCATCAAGGAAGGCCTGATGACCACCGTGCATTCCATGACCGCCACCCAGAAAACAGTGGACGGCCCCAGCAAAAAGGACTGGCGCGGCGGCCGCGCTGCCAGCGCCAACATCATCCCCTCCTCCACCG
>CAZSSU010000078.1:0-7914 GCA_964609415.1 uncultured Christensenella sp.
ACAGGGTGGTTTTCCCGCTGTTGGGGTTGCCCGCCAGGGCGATGGTGGTTGGCATGGTCTGCTCCTTTCGTGGTTAGCCTTTGCTAACCCTGCGGCAAAAAAATTAGCGAATCTCGATCATCTCGGCGTCCTGCTTGCGCAGGGACAGCTCGTAACCCCGCACGGTGACCTCAATGGGGTCGCCCAGGGGGGCCAGCTTGCGCAGAAAAACCTGGGTGCCGGCGGTGATGCCCATGTCCATGATGCGCCGTTTGATGGCGCCTTCCCCGTGCAGCTTGTGCACGGTCACCGTGTCGCCTGGTTTTGCGTCCCGCAGCGTTTTCATCCTGTTTCCTCCTTCTTCTATCCCACAAAAATATGCTTGGCCATGTCGGGCCCCAGGGCCACGCGGCTGCCTTTAACCAGCAGGATAACCCCGCCTGCGGCCTGGCCCAGCACCTGCACCCGGGCGCCTGTCACAAAGCCCAGTTCCGCCAGGCGCTGGCGGGTAGCGGGCTCGCCGGAGATGCGCCTGATCAACGCCTCCTCCCCGGATGCCAACAGAAATACCGGCATGGTGACCTCCTTGCCCGAAAGGTTAGTTTATTCTAACCCTTAGCCCAAAAGTTCGGCCGATAGCCGGCCGTTCAGGGGGAGTTTAACGCATCTAACTCCACTTGTCAAGCACCTTGTACAGCGCCCGGAAAACTGATAGGATAAGATGGAAATGAAAGGGGCGAAGCACATGAAAATCAACGAATCCCAGGAAAACTATCTGGAGCGCATCCTGTTGCTCCAGCAGGAAAAGGGCTATGCGCGCTCCATTGATATCGCGGAGGCGCTGGGGGTGACCAAGCCCAGCGTCAGCTATGCGATGAAGCAGCTGCGGGAAAATGGCTATATCCTGATGGATGACGAAAACCTGATCACCCTGACGCCCAAGGGGGATGAGATTGCCCAGCGCATGGCGGAGCGGCACTATGCCATTGCCCGGATCCTCATGCACATGGGGGTGGGAAAAGACACCGCCTATGAGGACGCCTGCAAGATTGAGCATGACATCTCTGAGGAGAGCTTTGAAGCGCTCAGGCGTTTTGCCTGCGAGCATCTGGAGATTGAGTGCGAGAGATGAACCGCTTTGTGTTGAAGGCGCCCTTCACCGCCCGGGGCGACCAGCCCCAGGCCATTGACGCCCTGGCCCGGGGCGTTCAGGAAGGGCTGCGCGGGCAAACGCTGCTGGGCGTCACCGGCAGCGGCAAAACCTATACCATGGCGGCGGTGATTGAGAAGGTGCAAAAGCCCACCCTCATCATCGCCCACAACAAAACGCTGGCGGCTCAGCTGTGCGCGGAGTTCCGGGCCTTTTTCCCGGACAGCGCGGTGGAGTACTTTGTCAGCTACTATGATTATTACCAGCCGGAGGCCTACATCGCCTCCAGCGATACCTATATCGAAAAGGATTCCGCCATCAACGATGAGATTGACCGCCTGCGCCACAGCGCCACGGCAGCGCTGAAGGAGCGGCAGGACGTGATCATCGTGGCCTCGGTGTCCTGCATCTATTCCATGGGCGACCCCAGCGAATACCTGGGGCAGATGATTTCCCTGCGCCCGGGGATGAAGCTGACGCCGGAGGCGCTGGCCCGGCAGCTGGTGGGCATCCAGTATGACCGGAATGACCTGGCCCTGGGCCGGGGCATGTTCCGGGTGCGGGGGGACGTGGTGGAGATCATCCCCGTTTCCGAGCATGACAACGGCCTGCGGGTGGAGTTCTTCGGGGAGGAGATCGAGCGGATTTCAGAAACCGACCTCACCACCGGCCGCGCCCTGCGGCAGCTGAACCATGCGGCGCTCTACCCCGCCACCCACTATGCCACCAGCGCTGAGGGGTTGGAACGGGGCATACTTCAGATGGAGCGGGACCTGGAGGAGCAGGTCCGGTATTTTGAGGGGGAAAACCGCCTGCTGGAGGCCCAGCGCATCGCCCAGCGCACCCGCTATGACATCGAGATGCTGCGGGAAATCGGCTTTTGCACCGGGATAGAGAACTACAGCCGCTATTTTGACGGCAGAAACCCGGGGGACCCGCCCTTTTCCCTGCTGGATTATTTCCCCAAGGATTTCCTGTGCTTTATTGATGAATCCCACGTCACCGTGCCCCAGATCCGGGGCATGTACAACGGTGACCGGGCCAGAAAACTGAACCTGGTGGACTATGGTTTCCGCCTGCCCTCGGCGCTGGATAACCGGCCGCTCACCTTTGCGGAGTTTGAGGAGCGCATCCGGCAGGTGATCTATGTGTCGGCCACGCCTGGCCCCTTTGAGGCGGAAAACAGCAGCCAGACGGTGGAGCAGATTATCAGGCCCACGGGCCTCCTGGACCCCAAAATCGCCGTGCGCCCGGCCACAGGCCAGGTGGATGACCTGATTGGGGAAATCAAGGACACCGTGGACAAGGGCTTCAGGGTGCTGGTGACCACGCTGACCAAGGCCATGGCGGAGCGGCTGACCGATTACCTGTGTGACATGGGCACCCGGGTCAGGTACCTGCATTCTGACATCAAAACCATGGAGCGCATGGAGCTGCTGCGGGACCTGCGCCTGGGCGAATATGACGTGCTGGTGGGGATTAACCTCTTAAGAGAGGGCTTAGACCTGCCAGAAGTGGCGCTTGTGGCCATTTTAGATGCGGATAAGGAGGGTTTTTTGCGGTCGGAGACCAGTTTGGTGCAAACGGTGGGCCGCGCCGCCCGGAACACCGAGGGGCGGGTGATTATGTATGCCGACAGCCCCACTGACTCCATGATGCGCGCCATCTCCGAGACCAACCGCCGCCGGGCCATCCAGGAGAAATACAATGAGGCCAACGGCATCACGCCGGAAACCATCAACAACGCCGTCCGGGACCTGATTGCGATTGCTGAGGATACCCAGCAGGATGAGCGGGTGCAGCACCTGAGCGAGGAGGAAAAGGCCGCCATGAGCCTGTCCCTGGAGGATAAGATGCTCTCCGCCGCCCGGAACCTGGACTTTGAGCAGGCGGCCAAGCTGCGCGACCAGCTCTTTGCCCTTAGGGGGGACGCCCCCATTGAGAAAAAACAGCCCCAGCCCGCGCGCAGAAGGCGGGCCAGGACGCGGAAATAAAAGGCGCTTATGCCAGCAGCGGGGATGCGCTTTAAGGAATGGCCTTATTGCCAGCCCGCCTGGTGTAGAGAAATAGCAAGCCGGAGCCGATAAGGGTGAGGATGGGCAGCAACCCGAAAAACAGAATAGCCCCCGGCATCCCGCCCCGGGCTTCCAACAGCCCAAAGACCGTGGGGACAAACAGCGCCAGAATGCTGCTGGTGCCGGAATAAACGGCCACGGACGCGCTGAAGATGCCGGGGGTCATGCCGGGCGTGTTCATCAGCGTGGTCATGGCCAGGGTGCTCCAGGCGAAAAAGCAAAAGCCCACCAGAAAGACCGAGGCGGTAAGCCCCGTGCCCACCGGGAAAAGCGCTGTGCCCAGGCCGCCTGCCAATAGCCCCACGCTAAAGAGCAGAATCAAGCGTTCCGGGTGGCGCAGCCGGCGCAAAAGGCTGGCGCTCACCAGGCAGCTGAGCAGCCCGCCGGTGAATATCACGCTGGTGATACCGCTTGATTGGTCCGCCCCAATGGCATGGATGGCAGACAGGGCGGTGGGCAGGTAGGTGTTAAAGCCGGTGTACAGCCACAGCGCCCCAAACATGGCAATCACCATGAAGCGTACGCTGGGCATGCGGGCGGCCACCGCCAGGCTGGAGCCCTTCATGGGCAGGGGCTGGGCCTGGGCCGCTTCACGCTGGTAGCGCCGGCGGTTTTTCCGGTCGCTCAGTTCAAAAAACACGCCCAGCGCCAGCGCCACCACGGACCATAGCAACAGCAGCCGCTGCCAGGAGTTTCCCAGCGCCTCATACAGCGGCAGGGTGACCGCATAGGCTATCAGCATCCCCGCGGCGTTGGTGGCGGCGTTAAAATTGTTGATCACCAGGCGCTGCCTTTTGTCAAAGCGCTCCACCACCAGAGCCACCAGGGCTGAGGAGCTGAAGCCATAGCTGATGCCGCTCATCAGCCGCCCCAGGAGCACAACATAAAAATGGCTGGACAGCATGGCCGTGACCCCGTCAAAACACAGGCAGAAGATGGACAGCCCAAAGGCGCGGCTGGCACCCACCCGGTCAATCATGAGGCTGCCCAGGAACATGAACACGCCCATCATCACCGTGACGATGTACATGAGCATGCCACCCTGGGCCAGGCTGATGGAAAGCGAGGCCGCCACCGCCTCCATCAGCGGCGAGGGCACCACCCAGATCAGGTTGCGCAGGATGGAAAGCGCTGTAAAGACAAACAGAAGCTTCCAATCAAGGGGGCTTTTTTGAGGTGTTTGCTGCATAGCCGGCTCCTGTCAAGTGATAGGCGGGGCGTCTTGCTTCCCGCCCAGTATAGCAAAAATCCGCCATGGTGGATACGCGCATCAATGAAATTGATGTGTCCATTGCATAATGAATGGGGCGGCGAATGGGCGATAAGCCTGTTTGTCATCGGATAAATCCCGGTTAATCATTGAAAACAAAAGAAAATAAACCAATCAGAGCCCCTTTGCAATTGGCTGAAAAACATTGCAAAAACATACATTTATTGACATGCTTATGCGTTTTGTGGAACAATAGGCGATATTTTTATTGTCGAGGATTCGACGAAGGAGGAGCCATGATTTTCAAGAAAAAGACCCCCCCTGTCGTCCGGCTGTTGGTGATAACGGCCCTGCTGCTCTCCCTGGTGGGACAGGTGGCCCTGGCGGCCCCTGCTGGTGAAAAGGTGCCATCCATCACCATTCTTAGCTCCATGCCCGAGGCCAACATGGTCAACTATGAGATGTCCATGGAGGCTGTGGAGGAACTGCGCAAGCTGGGGGTGGAGGCCACCGCCCAGCCCACCGACTTTGCCGTGCTGCTTGACGTGATCTATGGCGAACAGGCTGATTATGACGCTTACACCATCGGCTGGTCCGGCCGTATTGAGCGGCTTGACCCGGACATGTTCATCCACTCCATCAACCATTCTGACAACGCCATCCCTGGCGGCAACAACACCAACCGCTACCGCAATCCGGAATTTGATGCCCTGGCCGACGCCCAGCGCCGGGAGATGGACATCGACAAGCGCCGGGAAATCGTCTTTGAGGCCCAGGAAATGCTGGCAGAGGATGTGCCCCATGTGACGCTGTATTCCCGCGCCACCATCCAGACCTATAACAAGGATAAGTTCACCGACGTTCTGAACCTGCCTGGCGAGGGCGTGTTCAACGAGTGGACCCCCTTCCAGGTGAAGCCCCTCACCGAGGACAAAATCCTGAAGGTGGCCAGCAATGTGAACATCGACGACATGAACCCGCTGAGCTCCAAGTCCGTTTACGGCTGGCGCAACCTGCGGCTGATTTATGACAAGCTGGTGCGCCTCTCCCCTGAAACCCAGCCCCAGCCCTGGGCGGCTGAAAGCTGGAATGTGGTCAGCGACCAGGTGGTTGACGTGGTGCTGCGCCCGGGCATGACCTTCCACGACGGCAAGCCCGTGACGGTGGAGGATGTCAAGTTCTCCTACGAGCTGTTCATCAACGAGAAGACGGAGTACTTCGCCTCCTTCCTCTCTCCCATCCAGTCCATTGAGCTTACGGACGCCAACACCATCCGTTTCAACCTGAAGGAGCCCTACGCCCCCTTCATCACCAACACCCTGGCGCAGATCCCGATTCTGCCCAAGCATGTGTGGGAAGGCATCGAAAGCCCCACCACCTACCCCAATGTGGAAGCGATTGGCTCTGGTCCCTTCAAGGTGGAGCACTTCCGCACGGGTGAGGAGCTGTCGGTGTCCCGCTTTGAGGATTACTTCCATCAGCCGCTGATTGACGGCTACATCTTCCAGATTTTCGCCGCCCCCGAAGGCGTGCTGACGGCCCTTGAGCTGGGCACGGTGGATATGGTGTCCTTTGACCTGGTGCCCGCCCACACCAACCTCATCAAGGAAAACGCCGGCGGCAAATACAGCCATCTGGAGCTCACCGAAGCGCCTGACATCGGCTTCTTCTTCCTGGGTTTCAACCTGGACCGCGCGCCCTTTAGCAACAAAGCTTTCCGCGTGGCCTTTGCCCACATTGTGGATTATGACCTGGCCATTGACGTGCACCTGGACGGCTATGGCGCCCGGGGCGGCGGCGGCCTGGTGATTGTGGAAGCCAACGAGTTCTGGCACAACCCCGACGTGCCCATTTACGACACCTATGACCCGGACCGTGCCCGCGAAATCCTGGCGGAAGCCGGATTCACCTGGGACAGCGCCGGCAACCTCTACATGCCTGCTGAGTAATCAAGCGGCAGCCTGATACGGCGCGTCCCGGCACCTACGCCAACCCCGCCGGGACGCGCCTGCATTTTTCCCAGAACAATCAGATAATCTTTTTCCCCCGGCAAGGCGCCTGATGCCCCCAGCCTTGCCAGACCATGAGGTGGTGAGCATTTGTTTGGATATGTGCTAAAACGGCTTTTGATCATGGTGCTGATGATTCTGTTGGTATCCACCATGATTTTCTTCCTGTTCCGGGTGATGCCCGGCGACCCGACGGCCTTTATCGTGGACCCTTCCATCCCGCCGGAAGCCCGGGCCCAGATGCTCGCGCGATACGGGCTTGACAAGGGCCTGTGGGAACAATATGTCATTTTCATGCAGGATTTGCTGCGGCTGGAGTTTGGCAGCTCCTATTTCTACAACCGCCCGGTGCTTGAGATCATTGGCGAAAAGCTGCCCGCCACCCTCATCCTGATGTTGACTGCCATGGCCCTGGCCTACCTGATTGGCATCCTTTTTGGCGCTTTGATGGCCTGGAAGCGGGGATCCAAGCTGGAAACCGGCGGCATCGTCTTCGTGCTGTTTTTCAGGTCTGCGCCTACTTTCTGGGTGGGGCTGATGGCCATCATCCTGTTTTCAGCTAATCTGGGCTGGTTTCCCGCCCAGGGCATGCGCACGGTGGGCACCCCCAGCGGCACCTTCGCCCAGATGTTTTTCAGCTGGGATTTTCTGCATCACCTGATCTTGCCCAGCATTGTGGCGGCGCTTTATTTCATGGCGACGCCGCTATTGGTGATGCGCAACTCCATGCTTGAGGTGCTGTCGGAAGACTATGTGGAGATGGCCCACGCCAAGGGCATCAAGGAGGGCAGGGTGCTCTTCCGCCACGCGGCCAGAAACGCCCTGCTGCCGGTGGTCACCTCCGGGGCTCTGTTCATCGGCTCTGCCATTGGCGGCCAGGTGCTTATTGAGGTGGTGTTCTCCTGGCCGGGGCTGGGGCGGGAGATTGTCACCGCCGTCACCCGGCGGGATTATCCCCTGGCCCAGGCCTGCTTTATCATCATCTCCACCACCATGATGCTGATGAACCTGGTGGCCGACCTGCTCTACGCGGCACTTGACCCGCGCATTTCCTATAAGGCCTTGAAGGGGTGATGAGGATGACAACAAGCAGCCGTGTGAAAAAAACCGCGAACAGCAAAAGCGTGTTCCGTCAGTTTCTAAAAAACCTCAAGCGGGATAAACTGGCCATGATTGGCGTCATCCTGCTGGTGTTCTTTATCATTGTGGCCATCTTCGCCACCTCCCTGGCGCCCCACGGGGCCAGGGACCGGCATTATAATGAGGCCCGTAAAATCCGCCGCCTGGAGCCGCCCTCCTGGGCGCACCCCTTTGGCACCACCGATGTGGGGCGGGATATCTTCTCCCAGGTGATCCTGGGCACCAAAACCGCGCTTACCGTGGGGGTGCTGGCGGCCATCCTGGTGACGGCCCTGGGCTCGGTGGTGGGCATTGTGGCGGGCTACTACGGGGGCGTGGTGGATGTGGTCATCATGCGCATCGTGGATTTTT
>CAZSSU010000079.1:0-7833 GCA_964609415.1 uncultured Christensenella sp.
AGGATGCTGCCCTCGTGCACCAGCATGCCGATGGACATGTTCATCCAGGAGCTGAAGAAGACGCTGGCCAGCAGCACCAGCACCACGCCCACGGCAATCACGATGTTTTGCAGCATGTTGCGGGCGGTGGCGCGGGCCAGGCCCAGGGCATGGGGCAGGCGGCTGAAGTCGGAATTCATCAGCACCACGTCGCTGGTCTCAATGGCCACGTCGGTGCCGCTGCCCATGGCGATGCCAATTTGCGCCAGGGCCAGGGAGGGGCTGTCGTTCACGCCGTCGCCCACAAAGGCCACGATGCGCCCCTGGGCTTGGAGTTTTTCGATGTAGGCGGCTTTGTCTTCAGGCAGCATATGGCCGTGGGCTTCGGTGAGGCCCAGTTCTGTTGCCACCAGGTCCACTGTGCCCTGGTTATCGCCTGAGAGCAGCACCAGGTGCTTTATGCCCAGCTTTCTGAGCTTCGCCAGGTCTTCCTTCACGCCGGGGCGCACCTGGTCCCGGATGCCCACCAGGGCTTTTAGTTCACCGTCAACCGCCGTCAGTACGATGGAGCTGCCGCTTTGCTGGAAGGCGTCGATGTCTTTTAGCGCCTGGTCGCTGAGGGCCACATTCTCCTGCTCCATCAGCTTCACATTGCCCACCGCCACCCGGCGGCCTTCTACCAGGGCCACAATGCCGCCGCCCTTGACGACATCGGTTTTTTCCACGCTGTGGCTGCTGGTGTCGCCCAGGTAGGTCACAATGGCCCGGGCCAGGGGGTGGTCGGACTGTTTTTCAACGCTGGCGATCAGCCCCCGGATGTCCTCGGCGTCATCCGCATAGATGACTGTGTCAGCCACCTGGGGTTTACCCTGGGTGAGGGTGCCGGTTTTGTCAAAGACCACTGTGTCCACCCGGCTGAAATCGTGGATGACCTCGCTCCCCTTGAGCAGCACGCCATGCCGGGCCCCGTTGCCGATGCCAGCCACGTTAGAAACCGGAACACCAATCACCAGGGCGCCCGGGCAGCCCAGCACCAGGATGGTGATGGCCAGCTCAATATCCCTTGAAATCAGCCACACCACAGCGCCCAGCGCCAGCACGGCTGGCGTGTACCACTTGGAGAAACGGTCGATAAAGCGCTCGGCCTCGGACTTGGCGTCCTGGGCTTCCTCCACCAGCTCGATGATCTTGCCAAAGGTGGTGTCTTCGCCCACCCGGTCAGCCACAATCTGGATGGTGCCGTTGTCAACGATGGTGCCAGCGTAAACCTGGGCGCCTTCCTCCTTGCCGGCAGGCAGCGGTTCGCCGGTGATGGAGGCCTCGTTGATATGGGCTTCGCCTGAGAGCACCCTGCCGTCCACCGGCACCTTGGCCCCGGTTTTTACCATCAGCACGTCGCCCACATCCACATCTTCAATGTCCACCTCGGCAAACTCGCCGTCCGCCATTTGCTTCAGCGCGCTCTCCGGCGCCATCTCGGTCAATTCCCTGATGGCGCTGCGGGTTTTGTTGAGCGTGCGCTGCTCCAGAAAATCGCCAAATAGGAACAGGAAGGTGACAATGGCTGACTCCTCAAAGTTTCCGATGAGGAGGGCGCCGATGACGGCGATGGTCACCAGCACATCAATGCTGACCACCTTGATAAGGAGCGCCTGGAAGGCCTGCAGGGCAATGGGCGCTGCCCCCAGCAGGGAGGCGGCGATGAGGGCCCATTTAGCGATCACTTCGTTGTGGAAGAGATAATGGCTGGAAAAGGCAATCACCAGCAGCGCTCCGCTAATCCAGGTGATATTCCTTTTTTGTCTGATGATAAAACGCTGCAAGCGGGCTCCCTCCTTTTTTTAAGCGCTGTAAGCCTGATCCAGGTCTTTTAGCATGTGATAGACCGCTTCATAGCTCTCGCACACATCCCCTGGCACCTGGTAGTTGCTGGTCACTTCCCGGAGCCTGGCAAACTCCGCTTCCAGCTGGGGTTTTTCCTTGCCGGCGATGTCTATGGCGTCTGATATTGACTCCCACAGCGCCCGCACCTCGTGGAACTCGGGGTGGTGCTGGCCGTGCACCCTGTCCACCACCGGGACATACAGCGCGAGGGTTTTCAGGTGTTTTTGTGTGACTTGTTCAAAGGTCATGATGTTTTCCTCCTTGTGCTGCTGCGGCATTATAAAAACCGCCGCTTAGCTGCCTCTATCATAGGCAAAAGCGGCGGAGAAATAATGACCCAGGTCATTAAATAATCATTTTCTTATGCTGATGACTCAAAGATGGCGCGGAGGCCCTCCGGGTTTATGAGGCGGATCAGTTTGTGGCCTTCCAGCGCCACCAGGCCTTCAGCCTCCAGCTCCCGCAGTTTCCGGCTGATGGTTTCTGTGCGCAGGTTGATGGACCCGGAGATGGTGTCCCGGGCGATGCGGATGTTGGGGGTGTCAGCCTCCCCGCTTAAATGGAGCAGAAAGCCGGCCAGGCGGCCCTTGGCGTCGTTGATGGAGAGGATTTCGTGCAAGCGGCTCACCCGGGAGTATTTGGCGCCCAGCTCTTCCAGCATGCGGATGCCCACCTGGGGCTGTTTCATGATCAGCGCCTCGATGTCTTTTTTATAAATCTCACAAAAACTGGCAGGCTCAAGCGCGATGGCGTTCACCTCCTGCTTGAGCCCAGAAAACAGCCGCTGTTCGCCATAAATGGCGCCGGGGCTGATGATATCCAGCACATACTCCTTGCCCTCGGGGGAGTAGTGGTTTAGCTTGATTTTGCCCCGGTGCACCACCAGGATGCGGTCAGCCGGGTCATCCTCACTGAAGATGGTGGTGCCGGCTGGCACATGGCGGTGTCCGGCCACCTTGACCAATTGCTCCTGCTCCTGGGTGGACAGGGCCTGGAAAATGCTCACCCTGGCGGTGCATAGCATGGCGTGGGGGAGGGCGTCCTGCTGCATCGGCATCACCTCAGGGGATCGTTGTGTCAATCTTCTTGGGGTCCAGGTGGCTGTATTCCCAGCCGGGCTTGAGCGCTTCCTCCCGGAAGGACATCATCTCCGCCACCGTGACCAGCTGATAGCCCTTGGCCACCAAGTCAGGCAGCGCTGTTTCCAGCGCCTGGGCGGTGGAGGGCACCGTGTCATGGCAGAGGATAATCACCCCGTTGTCAGCGCCTTTCAGGATGGCCTGGGCGGTTTTGGCGGCGTTTTTGGTTTTCCAGTCCAGGGTGTCAATTTTCCAGAGGATGACGGGCAGGTCCAACTCCGTAATCACCCGGCGGCTCAGGCGGCCCATGGCGCCAAAGGGCGGGCGCATCATGGTGACGGTTTGCCCGGTGACCTCGGTGATTTTGTCCATGGTGCGGGTCATCTGGCCCCTGACGGCGGAGGAGGAGATGTCATCCAGCTTGGGATGGGACCAGGAATGGCTGGCCAGCTGGTGCCCTTCATCAGCGGTACGCTTTAAAATCGCCTCATTCCCGGCGATGTTCTGGCCCAGGATGAAGAAGGTGGCCTTGGCGCCGTTTTTTGCCAGGGCGTCAAGGACTGCCGTGGTGGTGGGGGAGGGGCCGTCATCAAAGGTGAGGGCCAGCATGGGCTTAGTGGGGTCTATGCCCCGGGCCAGAGCCAGTTCCCGTGTGCGGTCTGGCGGCGGGGTGGGGGCAGGGGTTTCCATGGGGGGCAGGCCGCCTGCAATGTCCAGGAAGGATTTCATCATGTAGCCTTCCTTGCCGTCAGGGGTGCGCACCTTGCAGTAACTTTCCCCGTCAGCCAGCAGCTCCACCACCGTGCCCGATTTGTAGCGCCCCAGCACCTTGCCGTTGTCATCCGGCTTGGCGCGCAGGCGCAGCGCGCCGCCGGTAACGGTGGCGGTGTAGGCGCTGCCTTCGGCCAGAACCGGGAAAGCCAGGGAGCTCGCCAGCAACATCAAGGCCAGCGTCAGGGAAATCAGGCGGGCAAAATGCCCGAAAAAGCGTTTCTTCATGGCTTTATCATACCCGCCTGATGGGGCAGCGTCAACGACGATTCCCAATGTATTAAGAATGTTTAAGATTCAAATGTCCAAAAACAGGCCAGATAACACATTGAAGCGGGTTAGGAAGCGGGCTATGATTCCGTCAACGGCACTGATCGGGAACAGCTAGCCGCCAGGCAAACCTTCAAGAGAGCTTCGGATGGTGGAATGAAGCAAGGGGCGCAGGCAGTGATTTCATCCCGGGAGCCGCAGGCTGAATCCTCTTGGTAGTAGGCCCCGCCGGGTTTCCCTCCGTTACAGGGGAAGGCAATCAATGGTTGCCCTGAGCTGTCCCTGGACAGAAAATTGAGGTGGTACCGCGGGTTATCCGCCCTCAGCATAGGCTGAGGGCGGTTTTGTTTATAAAAACCCAACACAGATTAAAAGGAGGAACCCCACATGAAACGGATCAAACAGCTTCTCCCCATTTTACTGGCTATCGCCCTGATGATGCCTTTCTTCGCTTTTGCGGGGGAGCAGGTTCCGGTCATCGGCATCCTCCAGTATGTGCAGCATGGCGCCTTGGACCTGGCCCGGGAGGGCTTTCTGAAAGCCCTGGCGGATCAGGGCTATGTGCCCGGGGAAAACATCACCATCGACTATCAAAACGGACAGGCCGACCAGAGCACCTGCGCCTCCGTGGCGGATAAGTTCGTGGCGGACGGGGTTGATCTGATGCTGGGCATCGCCACCCCCGCTGTCCTGGCCTTGGCCGGGAAAACCGACAGCGTCCCGATCCTGGGCACCGCCGTCACCGACTATGTGGAAGCCCGGCTGGTGAAAAGCAACGAAGCGCCTGGATTTAACATCTCAGGCACCACCGACATGAACCCCATTAAGGATCAAATCGCCCTCATCCAGCGCTTTGTGCCGGATGCTAAAACAGTGGGCCTTATCTACACCGGGAGTGAAATCAACTCCCAGCTCCAGGCTGCCATTGCCAAGGAGGAAATCGAAGCCCTGGGCATGGCCTACACCGAGGTCACCGTCAACAACTCCAACGATGTGCAGCAGGCTATGCTGTCCCTGGTGGGCAAGTGTGATGTGATCTATATCCCCACCGATAATGTGCTGGCTTCCTCCATGCCCATTGTGGCCGAGGTGGCGGTGGCCGAGAAGCGCCCGGTGATCTGCGGGGACATGGGCATGGTGAAAGAGGGCGGCCAGTTCACCCTGGCGATTGACTACTACAAGCTGGGCGAGCAGACAGGCTACATGGCTGGCCGCATCCTCAAAGACGAAGCTCAGGTGAGCGAGATGCCCATTGAGCGCCAGAGCGACTATACTTACTATGTGAACAAGACCCTTTGTGAGGCCATTGGCCTTGATATTCCTGAGGATATGCTGCCCTACGCGGAGGAGACCGTGGCGGAATAAACGCTGCCTTATGGCACCCCTCATCCAGACGGAATGGGATTGTACTAAGCCTGCATTTCAGCCTGATTCGATGCTTTCGGATAAAAAGCGGCCGGAAAACACATTGGATGCCCGGGTGAATCTTGTATACAATTTACGCAAGGGCTGAGATCAGGAACAGGTAGCCGCCCCACACCCCTTCAAGAGAGCTTTCGGTTGGTGCGAGGAAGCAAGGGCAGGGCAGTGAGTACATCCTGGGAGCCGCAGGCTGAACGCAGAGTAGGCCGCGCCGGATTCCCTCCGTTACAGGGGAAGGCAATGTCAGTTGCCCTGAGCTGTCTTCGGACAGGAACATGAGGTGGTACCGCGAAATCATTCGCCCTCTGCGTAAAGCAGGGGGCGTTTTTGATTAAAAAACGCAGCAAACAAGGAGGAATTAAGGATGAAACGGATGAAGGTTTTCACAGCGGCGCTGTTGGCGCTGGCACTCCTGCTGCCGGGGCTGGCCCTGGCGGAAGACAAGCCTGTGGTGGGCATCCTCCAGTATGTGCAGCACGATGCGCTGGACGCTGCCCGGGAAGGGTTTTTAAAGGGCCTGGCGGATGCCGGCTTTGTGGATGGCGAGCAGGTGACAGTGGTGTATGAAAATGGGCAGGCCAGCCAGGACATCTGCGCTTCCATCGCTGATAAATTTGTGGCGGACAAGGTGGACCTGATGCTGGGCATCGCCACCCCCGCCGTGCTGGCCCTGGCCGGGAAGACGGACGTCACCCCCATCCTGGGCACCGCTGTCACCGACTATGTGGGAGCGAGGCTTGCCAAAAGCGATGAGGCGCCAGGCTTTAACATTTCAGGCACCACCGACATGAACCCGGTGGCTGACCAGATTAAGCTCATTAAGCGCTTTGTGCCGGATGCTAAAACCGTGGGCATCCTCTACACGGGGAGCGAAATCAACTCCCAGACCCAGGTGAAGATGGCGCTGGCTGAAATCGCTGCCCAGGGCATGGAAGCGGTGGAAGTCACCGTCAACAACTCAAATGATGTGCAGCAGGCTGTGCAAAGCCTGGTGGACCGGGTGGACGTGATTTACCTGCCCACGGACAACATCATCTCCTCCTCCATCCCCATTGTGGCGGAGGAAGCGATGAAGGCGGGCATCCCCCTCTCCTGCGGCGAAGAAGCCCAGGTGAAGGGCGGCGGCACCTTCACCCTGGGGGTCAGCTACTTCCGGCTGGGCGAGCAGACAGGGCAAATGGCAGCCCAGATTTTAAAGGGCGAAACCAAGGTGGGCGAGATGCCCATCCAGCGCCAGACGGATTTTGAGTTCCTGATCAACAAAACCGCCTGCGAAGCCCTTGGGCTCCCTATCCCTGAAGACCTGATGGCCTTTGCCATCGACGTGGAATAAGCCAAACAATCGCCCCGCCGGGAAAACCCCGGCGGGGCTGGAGGAGAAACTGTGGAACAAGTGCTGTTGGGCGCCCTGTCGCTGGGGCTGTTGTGGTCCATCATGGCCCTGGGGGTGTACATCACCTACCGGGTGCTGGACATTGCCGACCTGTCGGTGGAGGGCACCCTCACCCTGGGGGCCGCGGTGACCGCCCAGATGATTTATGCCGGACGGGATCCCTTCCTGGGCATGTTGCTTTCCTTTGGGGCCGGGCTTGTGGCAGGGCTGGTGACCGGCCTGCTTCACACCAAGCTTAAAATCCCGGCGCTGCTTTCGGGCATCCTCACCATGATTGCCCTGTACTCGGTGAACCTGCGGGTGATGGGGAAGGCCAACCTGTCCCTGTTGCGGCTGGACACCGCCTACACCCGCATTAGCAGCTGGCTGGGGCTTGACAAGACCTGGTCGGTGATCCTGATGGGGGCAGTGATGTCACTAGCCCTGATGTTTGCCCTCTACTGGTTTTTTGGGACGGAACTGGGCAGCGCCATCCGCGCCACCGGCAACAACCCCCACATGGTGAGGGCCCAGGGCATCCACACCGACACCACGGTAATCATTGGCCTGATGCTTTCAAACGGGCTGGTGGCCCTCTCCGGCTCCCTCATTGCCCAGGCCCAGAACTACGCGGATGTACAGATGGGCGTGGGCGCCATTGTGATTGGACTGGCCAGCCTGATTATTGGCGAGGTGTTATTTGCACGGAACAACTTCTTAAGCCGGCTTTTTTCCATGCTCCTGGGCGCTGTCACCTACCGGGTGATTATCGCCCTGGTGCTGAGGCTGGGCATGCCGGCGGACGACCTGAAGCTGTTCACGGCACTCACGGTGGTGCTGGCGCTGTTCCTGCCCCGTCTCAAGGAGATGCGCGACACCGCCCGGCTCATCACGAAAGGGAACCACCATCATGCTGACGATTGAGCATTTATCCAAAACCTTTAACCCTGGCACCGTGAATGAAAAGCTGGCGCTGGACGATGTGAGCCTGCACCTGGCCCCGGGCGACTTTGTGACGGTGATTGGCGGCAACGGCGCCGGGAAATCCACCCTGCT
>CAZSSU010000080.1:0-2689 GCA_964609415.1 uncultured Christensenella sp.
TGAAGAAGATCATGACCACGACCACGACCACGACCATGACCACGACCACGACCACGAAGTAGAAGGCGCCGTGCGGGTCCACGCCCATGATGACGAGCACATCTGGCTGTCCCTGCGCAATGCGGAGGCCCTGACCCAGCTGCTGGCCGACCGCCTCAGCCGCATTGACCCTGACCACGCCACCAGCTACCAGAAAAACGCCGCCGCCTATATCAAACAGCTCAAGGCGCTTGACCAGCAGTATCAGGACACAGTGGCTGCGGCCCCTGTCAAAACCCTGCTCTTTGCTGACCGGTTCCCCTTCCGCTACCTGATGGATGACTATGGCCTCCAGTATTTCGCCGCCTTTGCCGGCTGCTCCGCCGAGACGGAAGCCAGCTTTGAGACAGTCACCTTCCTGTCCGGCAAGGTGGATGAGCTGAAGCTGAAAAACGTGCTGGTGCTGGAAGGCGCCGACAAGGCCCTGGCCACCACCATCGTCTCCAACACCCAGAGCAAAGACCAGGCTGTGGTGGTGTTTGATTCCATGCAGTCTGTGGACAAGGCCGCCCTTGAAAACGGCGCCAGCTACCTGGGCATCATGGAAAACAACCTCCAGGCCCTCAAAACTGCCTTGAACTGACAAGCCGAAAGGAAAAACCATGCCACAACTCACCTGTGACCGCCTCACCCTGGGCTATGAGGGCAGAACTGTATCAACCGATGTCAGCTTTTCCGTTGACGCGGGGGATTATGTGTGCATCGTGGGCGAAAATGGCTCCGGCAAGAGCACGCTCATCAAAGCCATCCTGAACCTGAAGCCGCCCATGTCGGGCAAGGTGATTTTAGGCGACGGCCTCACCCGGGGGGACATCGGCTATCTCCCCCAGCAAACCGCCGCGCAGCGCGATTTCCCGGCATCCGTCCGGGAAATCGTGACCAGCGGCTGCCTGAACCGCATCGGGCGCAGGCCTTTTTATGGCCCCGCCCAGCACAAGCGGGCCCTTGACAACATGCGCCGGCTCCAGGTGGATGACCTGGCCAGGCGCAGCTTTGCTGAGCTGTCCGGCGGCCAGCAGCACCGGGTGCTGCTGGCCCGGGCGCTTTGCGCCACTGATTTGATGCTGGTGCTGGATGAACCGGCCAGCGGGCTTGATCCCCAGATCACTGACGAAATGTACCGCCTGATCAAGGAGCTCAACCAGTCCGGCCTCACCATCATCATGGTGTCCCACGACACCCAGGCGGCCCTGCGGGACGCCTCCCACATCCTCCATCTGGGCAACACCCCCCTCTTCTGGGGCACCGCCCGGGAATATGAACAGTCAGACATCGGGCGGGTTTACCTGAACCGGAAGGCGGTGGAAGCATGAACAGCATCCTGGAAACGCTCAGCTACTACTTCACCTTTCCCTTCGTGCGCTACGCGCTGATTGTGGGGGTGATGGTGGCGCTCAGCTCCTCCCTGCTTGGGGTGGTGCTGGTGCTCAAACGCTATTCCCACATCGGCGACGGCCTGGCCCATGTGGCCTTTGGCGCCATGTCAGTGGCCACAGCGCTCCGGCTCACCAACCAGACGGTGCTGGTGCTGCCGCTGACCATGGTCTGTGCCGTGGTGCTGCTCTGGAACGGGCAAAATACCAAAATCAAAGGGGACGCGGCCATTGCCATGATGTCGGTGTCCGCCATGGCCATCGGCTATCTGCTGCTCAACCTCTCCCCCTCCTCCTCCAACATCTCAGGGGATGTGTGCACCACGCTGTTTGGCTCCACCTCCATCCTCACCCTCACCCCCACCAAGGTGTGGCTGAGCATGGGGCTATCCCTCACGGTAATGGCTGTGTTCATCCTCTTTTACAACCGCATCTTCGCCATCACCTTTGACGAGGGCTTCGCTTCCGCCACGGGGCTTAACACCCGCTTTTATAACCTGCTGGTGGCCCTCATTGTGGCCACCGTGGTGGTGCTGGCGATGGACCTGGTGGGTTCGCTGTTGACCAGCGCCCTCATCATCTTCCCGGCGCTTAGCGTCATGCGCATCCTGCGCAGCTTCAAGTCCGTGGTCATCGCCTCGGTGCTGCTGTCGGTGTTCTGCGCAGCCCTGGGCATTTTGCTGTCCATTCTGGTGGGCACCCCGGTTGGGGCCACTATTGTGGTGGTATATATTGCTGTGTTTCTACTATTTAGCCTCGCAGGATTTGTGATGGGGAGGACCCGTAAATGAAAAAAAGCCTGATCTTCTTGCTTCTGGCCTTCACCCTGGTTCTTAGCGCCTGCGGGTCTGACAGCAAGCCCGCTGCCACCGCTACGCCTGCCCCCAGCGCAGAAGCCGTCCAGCCCACCTCCGATGTGGTGCAGATGGATTTTGCAGGCCTTAACAACACCATGGCCTATGCCCAGATGTTCAACGTGGTCAACAACCCCAAGGAATATGTGGGCACCACCGTGCGAGTGAAAGGCACCTATGTGCCCATCCCCGACCCCACCCGGGAAGGCCTGGTCTACAACTTTCTGGTGGTGGCTGACATCACCGCCTGCTGCGAAATCGGCGTGGAGTTCTTCCTGGACGGCTACCGCTATCCGGACGACTTCCCGCCGGAATACAGCGAGGTGGAATTGACCGGTGTCTTTGAGATGGCCACCGTCTCCGGTCAGCAGCACATCAGCCTGAAAGCCAACAGCATGACGGTGTTGAAGACCCGGTAATATC
>CAZSSU010000080.1:2789-7816 GCA_964609415.1 uncultured Christensenella sp.
AACTTCACCTTTTCCAGCACCCGCTTTGCCTTTTCCGTATGCAGGCTGTCCAGGCGGCAGATGCCCTGGTAGCGGCAGAAAGCGCAGGCGGCGCGGCGGCGGGTGTTGATGAGGGGGGAACGGTCGATGACGCCGGAGGTGATTTTTTCAGCCAGCTGGGTGGCGGTGTCAGCAGCCAGAGTGATAAGCCGCTCCATGCCCTCCGGGCTCAAGAGAAAATCCTTGTCCATGGCTTCGCCATCTTTTTTGGTCAGCTTCATCAGGGAATAGGGCGGCTCCGCCTCATCCATCAGGCGGATCACCGTGCTGTCAGAGAGCATCACACCGCTTAACCTCAGCGCTTTGAGCGCTTCTTTTTGCGCCTCGCCTGCGCTTTCCGCCCGCACCAGCGGGTCATCCAGCAACTGATAGAAGGCACCGGCCGGCAGGAGGTCTGCCCGGCTGGCCCGGGCGGCATACAGGTACATGAGCAGCGCCAATTGGCTGCCCGCCTGCACCTCCGCGGCGTCCAGCTGGTTGCGCCCTGTTTTGTAGTCAATCACCCGCAGGTATTGCTGGCCCTCATGCCGGGCGGTGTCCGCCCGGTCAATGACGCCTTTTAGTTTCAGACTGCCCCCGCCCGGCACCTCCAGCGTCACTGGAGGCAGCTGCCCTCCGCCGCCAAAGCGCAGCTCAAAGCCCGCCGGCTCAAAGGCCGAAACCCGGGCGGCTTCCGTCATCACCTGGGCCATGTGGCGGCACACCTGCACATAGTTGTCTGACAGATGCCTGGCCCGGGGCGTATCTGAAAAGGGGGTCTGCTCCCAGTTTTCCATCAGGGGGGCCAGGGTTTCCGCCATCAGGGCGTCCACCTGGCTGTCCGGAATCTGCGGCCAGGCCGGCAGCGCAGCCGCCCTTCGCCCAAAGCCCTCCATAGCCTGGTGGCAAAAGTTGCCGTAGTCTGCGGGCTGCACCGCCCACTCCCGCCGCTCCTGGGGCCGCAGGCCATAGGTCACAAAGTGCATAAAGGGGCAGGCAGCATAGGTTTCCAGCCGGGAAACAGACACCGTATCGGCGCTAAACAGCGCCCGGGCATCCGCTTCATCCAGGCGTTTGCGTGGCGCGTCCCCCCGGATAGCAGCAGGCAAGGCCTGGGCCAGGGGGCCATGATCCCCGTCCTGGCTCAGCCAGGCCCAGGCATCCTGCCAGGCTTCAGGCAGCTCGCCTTCTTTGAGCATTTCGGCCAGCTCATCCAGCGCCGGCACCGGGGCCAGGGGCTGGGTTTCCCGCAGGCTGCCCACAGCGCCGCCTTCTTCCATGAGGCCTGGGAAAAGCCCCCGGATGTGGGCCAACTGGCTTAGGGGGGAGAGGGCCTTCCCTTCCTCGTCTGACAGCGCATAGCTGATATGCAGGCTGTCCCGGGCAGCGGTCAGGGTCTTCCACAGGTCCAGCTGGCGCATGCCCTCCTTGTCCCCCTGGGGCAAATCCATGCGCACCTTGTAGGCTTTTTCCAGGCTTTCCCGCTCAGCGTCATTCACCAGGGTTTCCTCCCCCAGGGTGAGAACGCCGCTGTTAAGCCCCAGCACAAACACCTCCCGGGGGCTGCCGGGCAGCAGCTGGCCCAGGCCGCCCACCTGCACGCAATCCTCCTGTGGGGGCAGGGCTGACAGCTCGGTCATGGACAGCGCCGCCCTCAGCCACATGGGGAACTGGTTCATGGGGATGCGCTCCTCCCCCAGCAATTCATCCATCTGCTCAAACAGCCCACAAAGCTTGTCCCACACCTGGCGGGTGCGCACGGCTTCCGCCTGCATGCCCGCTTCCAGCAGGCTTCTTTCCAGGGCCACCACCTTGTCATAGGCCGCGATTTCCCCCAGGAAGGCAATCACCGCCTCCAGGGACTGGGCGGCGCTGCGGGCTGAGGCCAGGCGGGCACGGAGGCTATCCACCGGGCCGATGGCACGGGCCCGAACCTGTTCCATCTCTGCCGCTTCATCCCCCCGGCTAAAGGGCTTGGTCCACCTTTTCCCGTGGATGCCAAAGGCCAGGGCATAGTTTTCCAGCGCCCAGCCTTCTTCCCGGTTAAGGGGGGAGAAAGGGGACTTGATATAGCCAAACACATCCTCCTGCTGCCAGGCGCCTGCCTTGATGCACTCCAGGGCGCTGAGCAGGCAGCGCACCAGGCTGTGGCCCAGGATGGGCTCCTTTTCAGCCAGGTAATGGGGGATGCGGTAATCCTGAAACACGCCGGGGACAAGCCGGCCATAGCCAACTGGATCCGCCAGCACCACCACCATGTCCTCCGCCCGCACCCCACCCCTGAGCGCCCTCAGGATGCGCTGGGCAACCCAGCGCACCTCGGCATAGGGCGTACGCGCGGCATACAGGCTGATGTGCTCCGGCGGCCCTGAAAAGGGCACCCGGCCAGGGGAGAGCAGGTGGCGCTCCAGGTGGGCCAGATCAGGGGGCAAAGGCATGCCAGCATCCTGCCAGGTGGTTTTATGGGGGATGCCCTGCTCATCAAGCGCCTGGATCAGGTGAGCCACGCTGCGCCTGACTGGCACAAAGGCATCGCCATCCCCAGCCTCCGGTTTATCCATCACCAGCGCCACCAGCATCCGGCCCGAGCGGCCTGCGCAGGCGGAAATCAGGCGGATTAGGGGCTCGGTCAAAAGGTCGAAGCCATACACAAAAAAGGCGGCGCCAGCAAACAAATCACTGGCCGCAAACCGCGCCAGCACATCCCGCTGGATGTCCTCATGGTCCACGGATTTGCCCGCCAGAAGGCGCTCATATTCCCCGTACAAAAGAGCCAGGTCCGCCAGCTTCCCGGGCTGCGCGTCTGAAGCGGCCTGGGCCAGCTGCTCGGGGCTGATGCCCGCCGCCTTGATCTCTGTGACGGCCTCCGTCACCTTGCCCGCAAAGCCGGTTTGCCCGGTCACCCCGGCATAGTAGCTCAGCTTATCCTGGCTGCGCCTGGCCGCCCTGGCCATGGTCAGCAGTTTCCCCCGCTCGTCAATGCGGCTGCCTTCCCCCTGGCCCAGGCGGTCAATCACCCGGCTTTCAAAGCGGGAGGGGGAGAGCACATGCAGCCTGAAAAAACCGGGCAGCTGAAGCACGTCCAGCATATCCCGTTCTGCTTTTAAGGTATATTGCTCCGGCACCAGCAGCACCACCTCACGCCCCTGATGATAAGCCTCAGCCGCCTGCCGTGACAGGCTTTCCCAAAGCCCCCTGCGCCCGCCTAAAATCTCAATCATCCTGTCCCTCTCCTTTGGCTGAATTATACCATAAGCAGCCCCTGCCATTTGATTCATTTGCTGCATAAATACCCTTATGCTATAATATCCGTGAAAATACCCGCAAGGAGGGTCTATGTTGACTTGTACCTACACCAAGGACGAAATCAAGCAATCCATTCTCGGCAAGCTTCAGCGATATAACGGCAAATCCCTTGAAGAAGCCACCCCCCATCAGATTTATTACGCCATTGCCTCCACCCTCAGGGACCAGATCATGAAGCGCTGGGTGGACTCCCGGGAGGCAGACGAAAAAGCCGGTGGCAAGCGGCTGTACTACATGTCCATCGAGTTTTTGCTGGGCCGGATGCTGTTTAATAACGCATTGAGTCTGCTGTGCACCAAAAGCTATACCGAAGCGCTCACCGAGCTGGGCCTTTCCTGGAAGGAAATCATCTATGAAGAGCCGGAACCCGGCCTGGGCAACGGCGGCCTGGGCCGCCTGGCCGCCTGCTTTATGGATTCCCTGGCCACGCTGGACCTGCCCGCCATGGGCTGCACCATCCGCTATGAGTATGGCCTGTTCCGCCAGAAGCTGACCGGCGGCCAGCAGGTGGAGCTGCCGGACGACTGGCTGGAAAACGGCAATGTCTGGGAAGTGGCGGACATGGAAAACGTCTTTGACATCCGCTTTGAAGGCACCGTGGCCACAGAAATCAGAAATGGCCGCAGCACCTACACCCTCATCGACCCCCGGGTGGTGGAAGCGGTGCCCTATGATATGCCGGTGGTGGGCTACGAATGCGGCCGCATCAACTCGTTGAGAACCTGGCGCGCCCGCAGCAAGCACAGCCTGGACCTGGGCGCCTTCTCCAACGGCGACTACATCGCCGCCACCAAGGAAAACGACCTGGCCGAGGTCATCTCCAAGGTGCTCTACCCGGAGGACAACCACTATGAGGGCAAGACCCTCAGGCTCTGCCAGCACTATTTCCTGGTGAGCGCCACGCTGCAATACGCCCTGAAGGAATTTGTGCGCCGCTTTGGCCATGATTTTGATTTGCTGCCTGATAAAGCCGTCTTTCACATCAACGACACCCATCCGGGGCTTGCGATTCCAGAACTCATGCGCCTGTTGATGGATGAATACGGCCTGGGTTGGGATGAGGCGCAGGCCATTACCAATCGCTGCATGGCCTACACCAACCACACCATCATGTCAGAGGCCCTTGAGCGCTGGCCGGAAGAGCTGATGAAGCGCCAGCTGCCCCGCATCTACATGATCCTGGAGGAAATGAACCGCCGGCTGTGCGAAAAGCTGTGGAACCATTTCCCCGGCGAGTGGGACCGCATCGCCCACATGGCCATCCTGGCCTATGACATGGTGCACATGGCCAACCTCTGCGTGTCCCAGAGCTATTCCGTCAACGGCGTCAGCCGCCTGCACGGGGACATCATCAAAAAAGACACCTTTGGCGATTATGGCAAGATCATGGGCAAAAAAATCACCTATGTCACCAACGGCGTCACCCACCGGCGCTGGCTCATGGCCTGCAACCCCAGGCTGTCGGAGCTGATCACGGATGCCATCGGCGAAAGCTGGATCAAAGACCCGGAGCGGCTGAAAGATCTGCTGCCCTTCCGGGATGACGCCGCTTTCCGGGAGCAGTTTGCCCGCATCAAGCGGCAAAACAAGGAGGCCTTCAGCGAGTTCCTCACCCACCGCCAGAACATGACCGCAGACCCCACCTTTATGTTTGATGTGCAGGTGAAGCGCCTGCACGAGTACAAGCGCCAGATGCTCAACGC
>CAZSSU010000081.1:0-7783 GCA_964609415.1 uncultured Christensenella sp.
ATCATGGCGCTGGCTATCAACTGCGAAAACCCCCAGGAAGGGGACCCTTGCCTTAATTGTGACAGCTGCAAAAACTTAAGCCAGGAAACCTCCCTGGACCTGCTTGAGATGGACGCCGCCAGCAACTCCTCGGTGGACAATGTGCGGCTGATGCTGTCCAAAACCGATTATCCCCCCCAGTTTGTCAAATACAAGGTTTACATCATCGACGAGGTGCACATGCTCTCAGGCGCCGCCTTCAACGCCTTGCTCAAAACATTGGAGGAGCCGCCGGAATACATGGTTTTTATCCTGGCCACCACCGAGCCCCAGAAACTGCCCGCCACCATCCTCTCCCGCTGCCAGCGCTTTGACTTTGGCCGCATCGCTGATTCACAGATTGTGAGCCGGCTCAGCATGGCGCTAAAGGATGAGCATCAAGCAGAGGACGCGGCGCTGCAGCTGATCGCCTCGGCCGCTGAGGGCAGCATGCGGGATGCCTGGAGCCTGCTGGACATGTGCATGGCCTCCGGCATGGCCTTAAACGAAGACAATGTGCGCGAAGCGCTGGGCTCCGTCAGCCAGGATGTGCTGTTCTCTTTCCTGGATGCCCTGGCCGGCCACAACAGCGCTGAAGCCCTCAGCCACATCAACACCCTCATGCGCCAGGGCCGGGATGTGCAGGTCTTCCTGCGGGACTTTGGCGCTCACCTGCGCCAGGTGCTGGCGGTGAAGCTCACCGGTGAGCCCCTGCACCCGGTGGGGGAGGCCGTCAAGGAGAAGTTTATCCGCCAGGCCAACACCATCAGCGAAATAAACCTGGTGCGCATGCTTGAAAAATGCATGCAGGCGGAAACCGATGTGCGCTGGGCAGCCACGCCACGGGCGGTGCTGGAAGTGTTCGCCCTGCGCATCTGCCAGGTGGATCAGGAACAGGACCTAGCGGGCATCCTGGCCCGGCTGTCCCAGCTGGAAACCAACATGACAAACCTGGCCGCAGGCGCTCCTGCAGCCATCGCGGCACCAGCTAAAGTGCCTGTGGCTAGCCTTAAACCCGCGCCTCAGCCAACGCCTGAACCGGAATCTGCGCCAACACCGCCGGCAGAGAGAATACCAGAACCCCAGCCGGAGCCTGAAGTACAGCCCCCTATTCCGGATCTGCCCTTAGCGGAGCCTGCCGCGCCAGCGCCCACTGCCACCATCCAGCCTAAAGAGGCTTGGAACCAAATGCTCAAGCGCCTGGCCAGGGAAGAGCCCGGCCTGTTCTCCCTGGTGCACCGGGGCCGCTACGGCGGCTATCAGGATCAGACTTTTTCCCTGCTGCTGCCGCAAAGTGAAAGCATCTTTACCGACATGCTCAACGAGGACAGCCGTGCCCAGGTGATCAGCCGCATGCTGCAGGAGGCCATGGGCCAGCCGGTCAGCTTCCGGGCAGCCAGACAGCCGGATGAAGCCGCCGCCAGCCAGGAAGACCTGGCCAGGGAAAGCCTGGAGATTTTGTCCCAGGTGTTCGGGCGGGATAAAATCATTGTCAAGTCAGACCCCCGCTAAGAGGCGCCCGCGCTTCTCAGCACGGCAGAAAGGATTCAGCCATGAGTGAAAACAGAGGCCGTTATTCCTCCGCCCCTTTGCAGAACATGGGCAGACGGCCAACAAAACCCCAAAACACCCCGCGCCCCCCGGCGCAGCCTATCAGCCAGACGGCTACCTCGCCGCGCAGTTTCCCCGTTCTTCAAATCATGCTCATTCTGGTGCTGCCGGTTTTTTTCATCGTGTCCCTGCTGATGAAGGACAGCCGCCTTTACTGGGCTTTTGTGGGGCTGAGCCTGCTGTGCCTGGCCGCCATGGCGCTGCTGCGCGCCTTTGTGCCCAACGCCAGGAAGGTGCTGGGCGCCGTTCACGCGGCGATGATTGCGGTGGTGTTGTTTGCCATTCTGGTGTCAAGCCCGCCGCCCGCCGCCGACAACGTGCAGCAGACCCAAAGCCTCCAATCTATCTTCTCTGACAACTCCAGTGCCAGCATGATGGATATGGCTCAGAGCCAGGCCCAGCAGGTGCAGGCCGAGGCCACGGAAAACCCCGGCTCCGCCTCCCTGGCCCAGCAAAAGCTGGAGCAGTTCATGTCCGCCTGGATGAACACCGACTATGCCGGCATGGTCAGCCACTCGGTGCCCAGCTGGATCAACAAACACATGAGTGAAACCGACGCTGAGAAAAGCATGTTCCACCTGCGGGCCAACCGCTCGGTGCTGGACTACCAGATTCTGGACGTCTCCGGCAATGACGGCGACCAGACCCGCACCATCACCATGCAAGCCTCCGTCAGCAAAAACAACGGCGAGGCCCCCTTGCAGTACAACTTCCAAATCCTCATGATGCGGGTGAACAACGCCTGGTATGTGGATCCCAACTCCATCTCCTCCTCCCAGGTGGTGAATAACCCTGCCCAGCAAGCAGCCCAGGCCCAGCAGGAGCAGCTCCAGGCTGCCCAGGCCCAGGTCCAGCAGCAGCAAGCCCAGCAGGTGAGCCCGGATACAGTGCTCTATTACAACTCCGATGGCGGCAAGTATTATCACATCAATGCTGAGTGTCCCTCCGTCGGCGCCAAATACCGCCCGCTGACCGCCATGTTCTACTACCGGGATGTGTCCTCTGACAAGTTCAAAAACCTTATCCCCTGCCCGGACTGCAAGGCGCCCTCCCGGTGAAACTGAAGGCACGGCTGGACACCTATTCGCTGTGGGAGGCAATGAAGGCAGGCGGTGAATGCCCGCTGTGCGCCCTCAGGCGCAAGACTGAGCGCCAGCTGATTGACCGGAGCCTGGGCGGCAGCGTCATGAGCCCGGATGACCGGCAGCGCGTGAACGCCGCCGGTTACTGCCCGGATCATCATCGCCAGCTTTTTGAGCAAAAAAACCGCCTGGGCCATGCGTTAGTCACCCTGTCCCGGCTACAAACGCTATTGCCCCAGGTGGAAACCGCCCTGCGCGAGGCTGAAAGCGGGAAAAAAGCCAGCGGGCCACGCCTGTTTGGCCGGGGCAATGCAAGTGACGCGCCAGGCAAAGCGCTTCAACCCCTCAGCACGGGCTGCGTTCTCTGCCAGGAGCTGGAGGACCATTCCCTGTGGCAGGCAGAAACCTTCCTCTACCTATGGGAGAAGGATCCTGAGTTCAAATCAGCCTTCATCGCTTCCAAAGGGCTCTGCCTGCCAGACACCGCCCGGGTGATGGATTTGGCCGAAAAGCTGCCTGCTGATAAACGCCAGGCCCTGCTGGCAGCGCTGCGCCAGGGCTTTACAGAGAGCCTGACGCGGCTTGAACAGGAGCTGAGCTGGTACACCCAGAAATTCGACTACCGCAACCAGGATGCCCCCTGGGGCGAAAGCAAAGACGCCCTGGAGCGGACGGTCAATAAGCTGAGAGGCTGGTGTTTAGGCCCGGAGCCCATGAACGATGATGCGCGCTGACAAAATTCGCGGAATTCCTTTCGCGCTTGCGGCGATCATGCTGCTGGCGGGCTTTTTATTTACCCAGCCCGCCCATGCCCAAGGCCTCCTCACCGACGCTGAAAACCCGGGCCAGGCCCAGGAACACCCAGCCACCCTGTACTTCCGCTGCGGCAACAGCAAATGGCTGGAACGGGAACAGCGGAATGTGCCTGTCACCCTCAGTGAAAGCTATGAAAAATCCCTGGTAGAAGCCCTGCTGGATGGCCCCAGCCAGGGCAGCCAGCTCGTCCCCCTCTTTCCCCAGGGCACCCAGCTGCTCTCGGTGATTGCAGAGGGCGCCCAGCTATTTGTCACCTTTAATGAGCGGCTGATGGCCGCCTACCCTGATGAAGGCAGCAGCCTCTCCAACCCCAGTTATCGCGCCGGGGAAGGGCGGCTTCGCCGGGAACTGGCCATGGCCGCCCTGGTCAACACGCTCACCGAAACAGGCGAGTACGCCCGGGTGCAGGTGCTGGTGCGGGCGGAAACCACCCTCACCGGTTCCTTGCGGCTGAGCAGCCGCTATTATCTGGAGGACAGTGAGGCCCTGCCCGATCCCCTCACCCGGCAGGAGGCCGCCCTGATGCTACCCGGCTACGCGGTGGACGGGGTCATCAGCCTGTGGAAAAGCCGGGAATGGACAGCGCTCAAGGAGCGCCTGGCCCAGGTACCGGGCGAGGCCGCCGCCCAGAACGCCCTGACCCAGGCCCTGGAGATTTCCCCCGCGATTCTGCAATACACGGCCACACCCGGCGTTCCCGGGCCTGATGGCAGCTATGCGCTGGTCAGCCTCTCCCTGCAATACCAGACAAAAGACGGCAAGGAAAAGACGGTGGATAACTGGCCCCTGCGCCTTATCCGCTCAAACGGCTGCTGGCAAGTGCCCTGGTCCAGCTTCGCAGCCCTCTTGGGGGCTTGCCGATGAAACATTTCAAGCAATGGCTCAGCCTGGCGCTTTGCCTCATCCTGCTGACTGGCTGTACCCAGAGCGTGCCCATCAAGGACAGCGCCGGGGTTACGCTGCCGCCGGTCACCAGCGCCTACACAGCGCCCATTGGGGATGGCAGCGAGGAGATCACCCAGCGGGTGTCCCTCTACCTGCCTGATGCCGCCACAGGCCAGTTAAGCCCCCTTCAGGAGCGCCTGGCGCTGCCTGCTGCCCGCCATCCGGGGGAGGCGGTATTGTCCAGGCTCTTCGCCTTTCAAAGCAACGCCCAGGCCAGAGGCCTGAGCGAGCCTGGCGCGCTTCAGCTGATGCCCGGGCGTGCCATTGAAATTTCTGGTGGCACGGCGGTGGTCAACCTGTCAGCCGGCGCCCTGGCGCTCAACAGCCGGGATTTTATCCAGATGGCCCAGGCCATCACCAACACCCTCTCCCAGTGGGGGGATATCCACCATGTGAATATCCTGGTTAATGACCAGCATCCCGGGATTGACCCTGCCGCCACCCTGCCCCTGGGCAGCCTGCCGGCGGGCCCGGTTCAGGCCGCTATCCTGGAAGCCCGAAGCGCCCAGGGCGGTTTTTCCCTGCCCGCCACGCTTTACTTCCCTGCCGCAGCCGGCCGGGGGATTGTGGCGGAAGCGCGCAGCCTGTATGTGGATGACACCAGCCTGCCCGGCATGACAAGCACCCTGCTGGCTGCCCTGTCAGCAGGGGCAGTCACCCTGCCAGGGCTACCCCAGGTGCCTGACTTGAATGCGCTTTTGGCCGGTCCCCCGCTGCTTGACGAATTGCCAGCCGCCCAGGGGCAGATCATCCAGCTGTCCTTCCGCGAAGAGGCCAATGAGCAGCTGATTGCTGCCGGCATCCCCCGCTCCATCATGATGGCCTCCATCTGCCTGACCCTCACCACCTTCCTGCCCAACCTGGCAGGTGTCAAGGTGCGCATCGGCAGCGAGATGATCGCCGCCGTGGTGCCGGCAGGCATCCTGGAAGGGGCTGGCCAGGAGATTGTTTTCCGGGATCAGGTGATGCGCCGGCAGGATTTCCGCAACTTCCTGCTGGACTACTGCACGCTTTACTTTGCCAACAGCACGGGCTCCCTCAGCCCCTCCCGCCGCGCCATCCCCTACTACCAAACCAACAGCCCCCGCTTCATCCTCAACCAGCTTTTATCAGGCCCCGAGCACACCGATTCACTGCCCGGCCTGTCCCCGGTGCTGCCAAGCACCATCAAGGATGCAGACTGGCTGGGCATTGCCCGGCAGAACGACAGCCTGCTGGTCAACCTCTCCCAAAACGCCGGGGACATGATAAAGCCCCTGAGCGAAGCCCAGGAGCGGCTGATGGTGTATGGCATGGTCAATACCCTGGCACGCCTTGGCGGTGTAAGCCGGGTGCAATTCTTTATCAACGGCAAGCAGGAAGGCCTGTTCGCCAGCTACATCGATATCGCGGGCAGCTTCCTGCCCAATGCCGGGCTGGTGGTCCCTTAAAGCTTGTTGAGGGGCAGCTCCACAATAAAGGTGGCCCCCTGCCCTTCCTCGCTTTGCACCCGCACCCTGCCGTCATGCAGGTTCACATACTGCTGCACAATGGACAGCCCCAGGCCCGTGCCGCCGGATTCCCGGCCACGGGCTTTGTCTACCCGGTAAAAGCGTTCAAACACATGGGCCTGGCTTTCCTTGGGGATGCCGGGGCCATCATCGGCCACCGTCAGCACCGCGTCACGCCCTACCCGCTGGAGGTTCACCGTGATCTTACCCTTCAGGGGGGTATATTTCACCGCGTTTTCCATCAGGTTATAGACGATCTGCTGCATCATGGATTTATCGGCCAGCATATCGCAGCTGTCCTGCAATTGCAGGATGATCTCCTGCTCCCGCTGGGCGGAAATGGGCTGCAGGCGGTGCTGGGCGTCCTTCACCACCTCTGCCAGGGAGATCTTTTCCTTGTGAATGTCGCTGGAGCGGGAATCCACCTTCACCAGCGTCAGCAGGTCTGACACGATGGAGGACAGCCGGTTGATTTCCATGTTCACATCGCTTAAAAACTCTGTGCGCAATTCCGCGTCCATATCCGGCTGATATATCAGGCTTTCAATCATGATTTTCATGGTGGCCAGCGGGGTTTTCAGCTCATGGCTGGCGTTGGACACAAACTGGTTGCGCGTCTGGTTCAGCGCTTCCAATTGGTCACTCATGGAGTTGAAAGCCACGGCCAGGTGGCGGATTTCACCGCTGCCCTTTTCCTCCACCCGGGCCCCCAGGTCGCCCTTGGACATGCGCAGAATCACCTTGGTCATCTCCGTGATGGGCCTGGTGAGGACCCCGGAGAAAAACATGCCCGAGGCCACCGCTGCCAGCGCCACTGCGACAAACAGGATGGTCATCTGGGTCTGGACGTTGTTCAGCCCCTGCATGAGGCCCCTGACGGAAGACACCAGCATCATCACGCCCACCACATGGGAGGAGCTGACAACGCCCGCTGTGGAATAGCTCACCCATTCATCAGCACCTGCATAGCGCAGCATATTGTCCCCTGTAGCGGTTTCCCCGGTTTTTAGCGAATGGACGCCATAGTCAGCGGTTTCACCGCTTACCAGGATGCTCGCCACCTCCGGGTAATCAATCCGGCGGCCCTGGGCTGTCTGGAAGCTGTCTGCCTGCACCTTGCCGTCAGCGTCCATCAGAAGCACCCGGCCGCCCAGCTCCGCCCCGGCACGGCGCACCGTGTCATCCAGGCCGCTGGCGTCAGCAAAAGTAAGCGGGCCTGCCGCCTGCACCGCCCATTTTTCAAGGCCAGCCCGGTCCTGCTGGATGCGCTGGGAAAACAGATACTCCCCCAGCATATTCATCAGCGTTCCCGCCATGGTGAAGAAAGAAAGGCTGATAATTAAAAAAAAGGCCAGCATCACCTTCCACCGGATGCTGGCAAAGGGGTTATTCATCCCGGTCAGTAAAATAGTAGCCCACCCCCCACTTGGTGAAGATGAACTCCGGCTGGGTGGGATTGCGCTCTACCTTTTCACGCAGCCGCCTGATGTGCACGTCCACCGTGCGCTCATCCCCCGCGTAGTCACTTTTCCACACGGCGTCCAGCATTTCCTCCCGGCTGAACACGCGGCCGCGGTTGGTGATGAACAGATTGAGCAGGTCAAACTCCTTGGCGGTAAGCCGGATGTCCTTGCCATTAAGCTGCACAGAGCGGTTCACGGTGTTCACCACCAGGTCCCGCACTTTGATCACCTTGCTGTCCTCGGGCATGGCATTTTGCGTGGCCCGGCGCAGGATGGTCTTGATCCTGGCTTTGACCTCCAGGATGTTGAAGGGCTTGGTCATATAGTCATCAGCGCCGTATTCCAGGCCCAGGATTTT
>CAZSSU010000082.1:0-7746 GCA_964609415.1 uncultured Christensenella sp.
ATTGAGTATGTGCACCGCTATATTGTGGGCCAGCGCAACAACGGCAAGGCCGTTTTGCTGGTCTCCTTTGAGCTGGATGAAATCATCAGCCTCTCTGACCGGATTGATGTGATTTTTGAAGGGAAAATTGTTCACAGCATCCCGGCGGCGCAGGCGGATGAGATGCAGCTGGGCCTGATGATGGCAGGCGGGAGGAAAACATGACAACATCACTTCCGGCTTCCACCAACCCTGGAAGCAAGCACCACAAAGACCTGTTTACCGTGCTTTTTTCAGGCAAGTTCATCTACACCCTGGCCGCCATTGTGATTGGTTTTCTCATGGGGGCCCTGGCGATCTGGGTGACAGGCTATAACCCGGCGGAGGCCTACACCAGCCTGTTCACGGTGATTTTCAGCAACACCAAAACCCTCAGCTACAGCTTTGTGGAATACGCCACCCCCTATATCCTCACGGGGCTATCCGTGGCCTTCTCCTTTAAAACCGGCATTTTTAACATCGGCGCTGAGGGGCAATACATCATGGGCGGCCTGGCGGCCCTTTTAGTAGGCGCCTTTGTGAAGCTGCCCGGCTTTCTGCTGGTGCCGCTGTGCATCCTGGCCTCCCTGGCCGTGGGCGCTTTCTGGGGCGGCCTGGTGGGCTACCTCAAGGTGCGCTACGGCTCCCATGAAGTGCTGGCCATGATCATGTTCAACTGGATTGCCTTTTACTTTTCCAACTTCATCGTCAACCTGCCGGGCATCAACGTGGGCGACGGAAAAAACTGGACGGTGCCCATTCAGGACGCGGCCAAAATCAAGGTTTCCCACTGGTTTGACACCAATGTGGTATCCTCCAGCACCCATTTTGGCATTGTGCTGGCCATCCTGAGTGTGTTGATCATCGCCTTTATCATCAACAAAACCACCCTGGGCTACCGGCTGAAGGCCGTGGGCTTCAACCGGGCCTGCGCTGAATATGGCGGCATCAACGCCAACCGCAGCATCATCATCTCCCTGGCCATTTCAGGGGCGCTGGCCGCGCTGGCGGGAGGGCTGCAGATTATGGGCGTCACCCACAAAATCAACCAGTTCGCGGCCCAGGAGGGCTATGGCTTTAGCGGCATCACGGTGGCGCTTATTGGCGGCACCAACCCCTATGGGGTGCTGTTCAGCGGCTGGTTTTTCGGGGCCATGAAATATGGCGGCACCCGCATCCGCATGCTGGACGGCAGCCGGCTGCCCAAGGAGATCATTGACATCATCATGGGCTGCATCGTGTTTGCCATCGCCACCTCCAACCTCTTGCGGGAACTTGTTATCAAACGGACCAGAAAGGAGGCAAAGGACTGATGGACCAGCTGTTTACCACCCTGGGCATCATTTTCAATGCCACCCTGATGTACACGCCGCCGCTGTTGTACGCGGCGCTGGGCTCCTGCTTTTCTGAGAAAAGCGGTGTGGTCAACATCGGCATAGAGGGCATGATTGTCATCGGCGCTTTCACCGGGGCCACGGTGGGGCATTTCCTGCCCAACCCCTGGCTGGCCTTTCTGTGCGCGGGGCTGGCAGGCGGGCTGTTTGGCCTGCTGCACGCCTTTGCCTCGGTCAGCTGCAAGGCGGATCAAACCATTTCCGGCACCGCCATCAACTTCCTGACCTCGGGGCTATCGCTGTTCATCTGCTATTTGCTGTTCCATTCCTCTGAAACCCACCCGGTGCAGCAGAAAATTCCGCGCATCCTGGACGGGGCCTTCCACTGGCTTAACCAAAACCTGCCCGATGGCCTCAAGCACCTGTTTGACCAGAATAGCTTCCTGGACCTCACCTTCAACACCTATGCCACCACCTACCTGGCCTTTGTGCTGGTGGGGGTGTGCTGGTTTGTGATTTACCGCACCCGCTTTGGCATGCGCCTGCGCGCGGTGGGCGAGCATCCCCGGGCAGCTGACACCCTGGGGGTGCACGTGGCCCGTATCCGCTATATCGCCGTAATCCTCTCTGGCGTTCTGGCGGGCTTTGGCGGGGCTTCCATCACGCTGGCGACGGTGTCCGCCTTCCGCCCCACCATTGTGGTAGGGCAAGGGTTTATCGCCATTGCCGCGGTGATCTTTGGCAAGTTCACCCCCCAGGGGGCGATGCTGGGCTGCATCCTGTTTGGCTTTTGCAACGGGCTGCGCATTGTGCTGGGCTCCAACTCGCTCATCCCTGTGGATCTGATTTCCATGGTGCCCTATGTGGTCACCATCCTGACGCTGGTGTTCTTTGTGGGCCGGGCCCGCCCGCCCGCAGCCAGCGGAAAACCCTACTACAAATAATTTTACGCACATGATGGGAGGAATCATACATGGCCATTCCGGTTTATAGAATTCAAAGCGTGCTTTCCCAGGTGCCCGAAAAAAAGATTGAGGCCTGGCTGGGGGACATTGAAAAGGAGCTGGGGGAGCATTTTGATTTCTGCTCCCTGGACGATTTTGCCCAGCTGCCCTTTGGGCTGGTGTTTATCTCCTCCGGCGGCAGCGAAAGAAGCTTTCTGAACGATTACCCGCAGTTTGCTGACCGGCCTTGCTACATCCTGACCAGCGGCCACAGCAACTCCCTGGCGGCCTCCATGGAGATCCTCTCCTACCTGCAAAAGGAAGGGAAGCACGGGGAAATCCTCCATGGCACGCCCCAGGCCATTGCTAAGCGCATTGACGCCCTGTCCAGGGCCACCAAGGCCCGCGCCTTCCTGAAAGGCAAGCGCTTTGGCGTGGTGGGCCAGCCCAGCGACTGGCTGATTGCCAGCTCCGACAAGGGCGACGCCTACCTGGAAAAGCTGGGCCTTTCCCTGCTGCCCATCCCCATGGAAAAGCTCTTTGAGGAGTATGAGGCGGGAGGCTACCCTGAGAACGAATGGACCGAAGCGCTGAAAAAGCAAAGCTTTGCCGAGGGCGAAATTGAAAAGGCGCTTAACATGTATGGTGCCCTGCGGCGCATTGCCGATGAGTATCAGCTGGCGGGCCTCAGCCTGCGCTGCTTTGACCTGCTGGACACCGTGTGCACCACCGGCTGCCTGGGCCTGGCCATCCTCAACGCCCAGGGCATTTACGCGGGCTGTGAGGGGGATGTGCCCTCGCTCATCTCCATGGCCATCCTGGGGGCAGTGTCGGGACAGCCCGTTTTCATGTGCAACCCCAGCCGCATCCACGCAGAGGAAGGCACCATGGTGCTGGCCCACTGCACCCTGCCCATCAACATGCCCAAAACCCAGAAACTGATGACCCACTACGAATCGGGCATCGGCGTTGCCATCGCGGGGGATCTGCCGGAAGAGGCCTGCACCATCTTCAAAACCGATGCAAACCTGGACCGTTTCTTTGTCAAAGAGGGGCACATCGTGAAAAACCTCCACGAGGCCACGCTGTGCCGCACGCAGATTGAAATCGCGCTGGATGATTTCAGCTATTTCCTGACCAAACCCATCAACAACCACCACATCATTTGCCTGGGGCAATATGAGATGGCCATCAAGGAGTTTTTTCAGCAACTGAGTTAAAGTAGTACCGCAAAAGGAGCTGCCGATGGATCTGAGAATCCGGGACTTGCACACCCTGCCCTCCCTGGCCATGGCCCAGGTTATCGCCGGGCGCGGGGGGCTGGATCAGGCGGTTGACAGCGTATCGGTATTGGAATGGATGGATTTGAAAGCCTTCCAGCGCCAGTTCTTTTTGCAAAATGAGATCGTCATCACCTCCTTCTATTCCTTCCGGCATGACGTGGCCTCCCAGATGCTGGCCATCAGGCGCTTGAAGGAATCGGGCGAGGTGGGGATGATCCTTTATTATGTGGGGGTCATCCTGCCCAAGGTGGACCCCCGGGTGATCAAGCTGGCGGATGAGCTGGATTTCCCCATCCTGCTGATGCCGCCCGGCCGCATGAACTTCCGCTATTCCGAAGCCATCCAGGAAATAGGCGAGGCCATCCGCAAAAACCGGGCCCAGGACAACCACTTTGTGCAAAATGCCCTGGCCCGCCTGGCCGGGGTGCCGGAGGTGCACCGCACGGTGTCCACGGTGCTGCGGATGCTGTCTGACCAGATGCAGCTGACGCTGCTGCTGGCTGACAACCACTATGGCGACTTTGTAGCCGCCAGCTGGCCCCTGTCGCTGACCCTGCCCTACCGGGAGATTCTGGATACCTACATGGCGGGCATGGCCCCTGCCGGGGACTATGGGGTGGCGGCGGAGCAGGCGGTGAACAACAGCCGCTGGCAGCACGCCAAGCTGCTGGCCCTGGCGCCCCGGGAGGCCAAGGTGAACCGGGAGGCCGTGGCCCAGGCCGCTCAGGTGCTGGAGCTGACGCTGAAGCTGTGGAAAAGCTACGAGTTTGACAGCTTCTCCACCGATTTGATCAGTGCCATCATCAACGGGGAGGACATGGAGGCCGGGCGCCTCCTGCGCCGCCACGGCCAGGGGGGCTTCCCCTACCGGGCGCTGTGGCTGATGACCACCCGGGGCCAGGAGGAGAGCTATGACAAGCGCTCCCTGCGCCTGGCCGCCGCCTACAAGGCGCTCAAATCGCGCATGGATCACGACGATAAAAACTGCCACCTGGCGGTGTTTGACAACTTCCTGGTGGGCATCCTGGGGGACAGCTGCCTGGAGGAGGAAAGCTTCCTGGCCATGCTGGAGGAGCAGGGCCTGTTCTGCGCCCAGATCCGGCCGCTGGACAGCCTGACGGCCTTCCACCAGGCCTTTGTGCGGGCCCTGGAGGTGATGGCGCTGGCCGGCAGGGTGTACCGGCAGACCAACCTGGTGTCCATCCAGGAGCTGCACTTTGTGGAGGAATTAAAAGCCCGGCTGGACAAGGGGCCGGAGGCGGTGGAGGAATCCCTCTGGGTGCTAAAACCGCTGCTGGACAACCCTGACAAGGGGGAGCCCCTCATCGACACCCTGTCAGCCTACCTGATTGACTGCGGCAGCGACCTGGAATGCACGGCATCCCTGCTGTTTTTGCACCGCAACACCGTGAAATACCGCCTGCAGAAGGCGGAGGGCATTCTGGGCTTCCCCTTCCAGCGCCTGCCTGCCAGCATGGCGGTGTACCGGGCGCTGGCCTTGCTGCGCATCAAAAGCTGACAGATGGCCCCTCGCATGTGGTTTTCAGCCCCCTTTTTGTCAAAAACGACAAAGAAGGGGCTTTATTTTCGTTTTGAAAACATTTCAATTCTTTTATTTTGCCCATAGAATGAGGACAGAACCGAGCAGAGAGGCTTGGTATCCACATATCCCTCTTTGGCACATCCGGCGATTGGCAGCTGTTCCGCCAGCGCCGGGAGAACGCGAAAGCGCACAGGGCGCGGGAGGTCAAGGGCCGGATGAAAGCGGACGCGCTGTCATCCCCACACAAGCGGAGCCCTCCCGGGAACAGGCCCCAGGCTGCTGAAGAGAAAACAGCAAAGGAGAAACGGATGAGTACAGAAGTCAAAAAAGTCGCTGTGGACGTCTCCGGCGACTACGTCACCTCAAGCGTCCCCATGGAAGAACGCAAAAGCTCCGCCAACATCTTCGCCACCGTGGCGGGCTGGATTATCTGCCTGTCCACCATGCTCACCGGCGGCGCCCTGGCGATGGGGCTGGACTTTAAGAGCGCCATCATCGCCACGGTGATCGGCATGGCCATCCTCACGGTGATTTCAGCGCCCCTGGCCGCACTAGGCGGCAAATTTGGCGTGTCCACCACCATGATCACCCGGCCGGTCTTTGGCATGGCGGGCTCCAAGGCCTTTGGCATCATCGTGGCCTTCCTCAACGGCATTGGCTGGTTTGCCTTCCAGGCGGCCTTCTTTGCCCTGACCATGCAGCAGCTGTTCCCTGGCTCCTTCTTTAACAACCTGGTGATTGGCTCCATCGTGGGCGGCTTTTTCATGACGCTCACTGCCCTTTACGGCTATAAGGGCATTGCCATTCTCAGCTTCCTGGCGGTGCCGCTGATCATTATCCTCAGCGCCTTTGGCGGTGTCGCGGCCATTGAAACCGGCGGCGGCCTTGGGGAACTGCTCAAAGCCACACCCACCGCCACCCCCATCAGCCTGTCAAGCGCCATCGCCATCGTGGTGGGCAACGCCGTGCTGGGTTCCCTCATTCTGTCTGACATCTCCCGCTACGCCAAGAGCGCCAAGACGGGCGCCGTGTCGGCCTCCATGGGCTATCTGGTGGGCGGCGTGTTCACCATCATCTGCGGCCTGGCCATGGCCTATGTGGCCAATGTGCCCGGCGTGGGCTCCACCCCCAACCTGCCCCACGTGATGGTGACCCTGGGCCTGGGCATGGGCGCCATGATCATCCTGGTGCTGGCCCAGTGGACCACCAACACCGCCAACCTCTACTCCGCCTCCCTGGGCATTGGCTCCTTCATCAACGTGCCCCAGAAGGTGACAGTGGCCATCATGGGCGTCATCGGCACCCTGCTGGCGGTGTTCAATGTGTATGAGATTTTCATCCCCTTCCTGACAGCGCTGGGCACCGCCCTTCCGCCCATTGGCGGCGTGATGCTGGCGGACTACTACATCCTGCACAAGCTGGTGAAAAAGGAAGAGTACAGCTTTGAACACGGCACCGTGTATCCCCAGCTCAACTGGCTGGCGGCGGCGGTGGTCGTCATCACGGCGCTACTGGCATCCGGCCCCTTCAAGAACATGTTCATGGCCAGCTTTATGAGCCTGATCATCGCCTTTGTGGCCTATGGGGTGCTGGCAAGCGTCCTCACCAAGGCCGGGATCAAGTTCACCCTGGGCTCGGCCAAGGCCAAATAGGAGGGAAATATGAAAACAAAGCACTTGGTGTTTATCAACATCGCCCTGGCGGCCCTTAATGCCCTGCTTGGCATCATCAACGGCAAGTGGTTCCTGATTGCCTCCGCCGTGTTCCTGGCGCTGGTGGCCATCATCGGGGCTGTGAAGTACCTCTCCCACGATTCCTATGAAAACCTGCGCTCCTTCAGCTGGTACAACATCATCGCGGGGCTGTCCATCCTGTCCCTGGCCTTCAGCAGCTTCTACGGCCTGCCCCAGATGGGCTTTATCCAGATTATCCTGGCCATCGCCATGACGCTGGTGGCCTGCTACACCCTGTACCAGGCGGTGAAGGTGGGCAAGGTGGCCATTATCCCCTGACATAAGGAGGACGCATGGGCCTGTATAGCGTGATGCGCGAGGAAGCGCAGATACTCAAGGAAAGCAAGGACGCCAAACACATCCTGATCATCTCCTGCCCAGGCTGCGCCTGTGAGAGCCTGTCCTATGAGGAGGACCTGCCAAACCGGCTGCTGGAGCAGGGCAAGGACATGGACGCCTCAGCGGTGGCGGTTAACATCATCCGCACCCAGTGGGTGAACAAGCTGGAAAGCCTGGGCTATCAGGTGGATTACCTAAGCGTGGTGTTCCCCTGCGAGATGTTTGACACCGACCGGGAGCAGATCCTGGCCGCCCTCCCCGGGCATGACACGGTGATGATCCTGGCCTGCGGGTCCGCCTACATCGGCATCCGGGACATATTGAAGGATTATCCGGGGAAGATCATCCCCATGATGCAGACCAAAGGCAGCTTCGTCTTCCGCCTGGTGAAGGACGAGACGGGGCGGCATTCCAAGGTGGAGCGGGAAAGCGCCCGCATTAACAGCTTCGCCAAGGCGAAGGAAGGAGAGCAAACCCCATGATTAAAACCATGACCGACCTGGATGATTTTGTACGTGGTTCAACCCTTTACGGCACCGGCGGCGGCGGCCC
>CAZSSU010000083.1:0-636 GCA_964609415.1 uncultured Christensenella sp.
ACCGGCATGATCATCGCCTATGGCACTTCGGTGATGGGCATCCACCCGCTGGTGTGCATCGGCATCTCCCTGGTGGTGGGGGTGGGGCTGGGGCTCCTCATGGGCGCCTGCATCCAGTACCTGAATGTGCCGCCCTTTATCACCACCCTCACCGGCATGTTTTTTGCCCGGGGCGTGTGCTCCCTTATCAGCCGGGAATCCATCTCCATCAAGCATGGCATGATCGATGCCCTGGCCGGCCTCAAGTTCTACCTGAAATGGCCCAACGAAGCAGGCGAATGGGTGAAAATCAAGCCTGTGGCCAGCATCGATTTAAACACCATCATCTTTGTCGCCATGATTATCATCGGCGCCATCATCCTGCAAAAAACCCGCTTTGGCCGCAATGTATACGCCATTGGCGGCAGCGAATCCTCCGCCACCCTCATGGGCCTGCCCGTGGCCCGCACCAAGGTGCTGGTCTATGGCTTCAACGGGTTTTGCTCGGTGCTGGCAGGCATTTCCTATGTGCTGTATGTGAAATCCGGCTGGAACCTGTCGCTGCAGGGGGCGGAGCTTGACATCATTTCCTGCTGTGTCATCGGCGGCGTCATGCTCTCCGGCGGTGTGGGCTATATGCCCGGCACCCTGCTGGGG
>CAZSSU010000083.1:646-7729 GCA_964609415.1 uncultured Christensenella sp.
CATCACCTTCAACGGCACCATGAACTCCTGGTGGGCCAAAATCTTTACCGGCGCCCTGCTGCTCCTGTTCATCGTAATCCAGCGGGCGGTGGTGGCCTCCTCCGCCCGGACGCGGAAAACCGAATAAACACCAATGCAAAGCCCGGGTTCCTCCCGCCTGCGCGGAGAAGAACCCAGGCTTTTTATGTTTAAGCGTTAACTCTTCCTTGCGTTTTCCCTTGGCGCAGCTTTGGGCCCGCCGCCCAGCACCGAGGCGGTGAAGCCCTGGTAGTTGCGGGCCTTTTCCCGGCCTTCCTCGCTTAACAGCGAGCGCTTGGCCAGGCAGCCCTGCGGCGCGCCAAAGGGGCAGACCTGGTCGTGGAACATATCCTGATGGTGAAACAGCGTGAGGAAGACAGAGATCACCATCCATATCACCATCATGGGGAAATCCTTGCCTACTACCCGGCGGGTGATGATGAACACCGCCAGCGTTAGCGCCAGGGAAATCCAGGGCAGCCGCCCGCCTGCCAGCCACTTGGGCACGGGGTGGTTTTTCCAGCCCAGCTTCTGCTTGAGCCTGGTCACCCACACTATCAGGGTGTTCATGGGGCAGGCCAGCATGCAGTATAGCCTTTTCCCAAACAGCAGCGGGAAAATCAAGCTCAGCCCGTATATCCCCAGCCAAACAAGCAGCAGCCGGCTTTTCAGCAATACAAAAAACAGAATCAGAAACAGCAGCCGGATAAACGGCACGGCTTTTTTCATCAGGATAAACCTCCCTAAACATCATATGCCGCTATAGTGTAGGCCAAGGCGAGCGGAAATACCGTTACCGATGTAACACTTTCGGATCTGACGGAATCTGGTACAATGGAAGCCACATCCCTTGACGGGCAAAAAATCCGCTCATCAAAGCGCCAAACGGAGGAAAACAATGGCATGATTTACCCCACAGATAACGAAGCCAGGGTCCAAATCGTTGAGGTTGGCCGCCGGATGTACGCCCGGCAGTTTGTGGCCGCCAATGACGGGAACATCTCCTGCCGGGTGGCAGAGGAAGCCATCTGGACCACGCCCACCGGTGTCTCCAAGGGCTTCATGGCCCCTGAGGACATGGCCAAGCTGGGCCTGGACGGCCAGGTGCTAGCCCAGGGCAGCCGCCCCGCCTCCTCAGAGGTGAAGATGCACCTGGGCATTTACCGGGCAAACCCAGCCATCGGCGCAGTGGTGCACGCTCACCCGCCGGTGTCAACCGCCTTCGCCATCGCGGGGAAGGGGCTGGACGCTGCATTTTATCCCGAGGCCATGATTGCCCTGGGGGTCATCCCCTGCGTGCCCTATGCCAGGCCAGGCTCCGATGACCTGCCAAGGGCGGTAGCGCCCTACGCCCTCACCCACAACGCGGTCCTCATCGCCAATCACGGCGCGGTCACCTGGGGCAGAACGCTGGAAGAAGCCTGGTTCCGCATGGAGGCGCTGGAGCAGTACGCGCTGATCACCCTGTACACAGGGATGGTGGGCGGCGCCCAGTCCCTAAGCGGCAAACAGCTGGATGAGGTGATGGCCATCCGGGAAAGCCTGGGGGTAACAACCGGCGGCGTCCCCGGCGCAAACCCGCCTTTGGGTGTGAACGGACGGTAAAAGATTGCTTAATCTTTGCCACAGGCGGTTTATGGGGCAAATTCTATGTTAGAATAACGAAAGGGGCGTTTGTCGCCCGACTGATTTGAGAATGGGAGGAAACCTGGAAATGAAAGGAATCTTTAAACGCTTCACCGCGCTGATGGCCGCTTTGATGCTGCTGATGAGCGCCGGAGCTGCCCTGGCCGCTGAAGCGCCCGCCAAAATGGAGCTGCCCGCGGCTTATAAGGTCATTGAGGCTGGTGGCGCCATCGGCTATGAGGCCTCTGCCCGCTTTGACCCCATGATGCTGAAATCCCTGGTGATCATGATGATGGGGGGCGACCCCTCCAACGAGGCCATGAACGCCACGGTGGATCAGGTCTTTTCCGCGCTTAATAAGCTCTCACTGGTTGGCATCTACAGCAAAAACGATGCCTCCGGCGTGCTGGGCACCGACAAGGGCGAGGTAGCCAACTTCCAGGTCTCCATTAACGAGGAAACCATGGAAAACAGCATCACCACCAACCTGCTGCCTGATGTGGCGCTGCAGGTGGACCCAGCGATGATGAAAACCTCCATGGCCCAGCAGAGCAAAGTCACCCCCGACATGATGCAGGAGATGATCCTGCCCTATGTGGGAACATTCACCGGCTTCTTCGCCGAGCAGGTTGGCCCCATGCCTGAGAAGGCCGCCACCCCCTATGAGATCGATGGCGCTGGCCAGTTCCACTACATGGCGGATTTTGACATCACCACCCACGAGCTGGCAGGCCTGATGGAGAAGCTCAACAGCCTCTTCAAAGCCGATAAGCGCCTGCAGGGCGTGGTGAATCAGACCCCTTCCGCCGATGGCAAGAGCCTGGAAGACAGCCTGAAAGAAGCTGAAGCCGGCATCGCCGACATGAAAAAGAACCCTGAAGCCGTGCTGATCACCGGCACCGTCTATATGAACGAAGCTGGCGACACCTCCTACTACGTGATGGACACCCCCGACACCGCTGCCTCCCGGGTGCATGTCACCCTGCTCACCCTGGGCAAAGGCCTTGACATGAAGAATGTGAAGGCGAAGGTGCTGATGAAGAACCCTGCCCCCGCCATGGAGCCCGATGCCATGGCCGCCGACACCGAAGCCACCGCCGAGCCCCTGCCCCCCGCGCCTGTTGACTGGGCCGCCCTGGAAGCAGAGATCCTCTCCGGCCAGAACTTCCGCGATGTGCTGGCCACCGTTGACACCAGCGTCAGCCCCAGCGAAACCGCCCTTGCCACCACCACCAAGGCCAGCGTGGTCACCGGCGGCATGAACATCATCATCCAGGCCGACGCCAACAGCCGCCTGGACAAACTGGAAGGCGACAGCGCCATCAAAATCTTCATGGGCGGCGAAACCCCGCTGGTGAGCCTGGCCCTGCGGCTGTTTGAAACCGCCGAAAAGCCCGCAGCTTCCATGGTGGATGGCCGCACCCTGGTCACCGTGAAAACCGATGACAAGGGCGAGCTGGCCGTCAGCGACGCTGAAAAGGTCAAGCTCAGCCTGAAGAGTGGCCTGGCTGTCATGATGGAAAATCTGACCAAGGCCCTCCCCGAGGAAGGCCCCACCCTGGTGGCCCTCATCAACAACGCCATGAACCCGCCCCAGCCGATGGAGCAGGAAGCGGAGCCCATGGTCGAGGAAATGACCCCCGCCGAGCCCGCTGAAGAAGCGCCCGCCGAGCCCGCCGCCAGCGACAATCCCTGACGAACACAAACCACGCAAAAGGCCGTCCATCCGGGCGGCCTTTTTTTATAGCAGAGATTGAGAGCGGCAAAGCGGCAAGCGCCAGATGCCCTTTATTCCCTTATTTCCCCGAAGTCTCCCGGGCTAAGCCCGCGTCTATGACAGGCCCTGGATGGCCATGGCAAGCTTTTTGATATAAGCCGGGCTGGTGCCGCAGCAGCCGCCTATATAGCTGGCTCCAGCCGCCACCGCTGGCAGCATGGCGCGCACAAAAGCGTCCGGGTCAATTTCAGCCATGGTTTTCCCCTCCACCACGCTTGTCATGCCGGCATTGGGCTTGAAAATCAGCGGCAGATCAGTGCAGGCCTTAAGCCGCCTAAGCACTGGCATCGCCAGATCCGGCCCCTCTGAGCAGTTGAGGCCAATGGCATCCGGCTGATAGGGAGCAAGCCCCGCCACCATGTCCTCCGCTGTGTTTCCCATGTGGGTTTTCCCAGTCTTCTCGAAGCTCATCGCGCAAAACAGCGGCAGGTCAAAGCGCCTGGCACATCCGGCGGCAATTTTAAGCATCTCCAGGTCCATAAAAGTCATTAAAAAAATCCCATCAGGCTTTTCAGATACCCCAGCCTCCAGCACCTCCATGAACTGCGCCCGGGCCGCCTCCTCTGTGATGTCCCCCTGAGGCGCCATCAGCCCCCACAGGGGGCCAACAGCCAGCATCACCTGCGCCTGGCCGCCCACCGCCTCCCGGCACAAGCGCACCCCGCTGGCCACCAGGACGCTTGCCATGTAGGGCGTTTTATTCACCGTTCCCGCGTTGACACCAAAGGTATTGGTCAGGATCATCCGAGCCCCGGCAGCCACCATCTCCCGGTGATGCTCCCGCACCAGGGCAGGGTTTTCCACATTGTGGCGCCACACAGGCAGCTGGCTCCCCGCCTTGGCCCAGAGGCTGGTGCCCACAGCACCATCCATCATGATGAGATCATGCTTCATCTTCATCTCCACCATGGCAATGGGGAGGAAACGCCTCCGGCGCTTCCTCCCCATACAGCCTTTATCGCGTTGATTATTCTACTTTTTCAAACTTGTCAGGGCCTACGCCACACACCGGGCATTTGTAATCGGCGGGCAGGGTCTCTCCCTCATAGATGAAGCCACACACGGTGCACTTCCACTTGGCAGTGCTGGCAGCAACGGGGGCTGCGGCAGCCACAGCAGCCGGGGCCTTGCCCAGGTCCGCCACGATAACATCCGCCAGCGCCTCCAGGGCCTTCACCGTGTCGCCATTGGGGGCAGATTTAATGGTCACTGTGTCGCCCAGCATGGTGATGTCTTTCATCTTGCCCAGGGTCTCCCCCAGTTTGGCAGCGGCATTGGGCGCCCAGGAGCCGTTCTCCACCATGGCCACCTTGCGGTTCCTCAGGCCATGGAAGGCCAGGTCCTGCACCATGTTCTTCATGGGGGTGAAGGCTTCCATGTTGTAGGTGGCGCTGGCCAGCACCAGGTGGCTCACCCGGAAGCCCTCCGCCACCAGCTCGCTGGGATGGGTCTTGGAGGCATCGTACACCACCACGTTTTTCACCCCGCCCTCAGACAGCCTGCGGGCCAGGATTTCAGCGGCCTTTTTGGTGTTGCCATAGATGGAGCCGTAGGCCACCATCACCGCCTCTTCCTCCGGCGTGTAGGAGGACCACTTGTCGTACTTCTCCAGGAACCAGCCCAAATCCTCCCGCCAGATGGGGCCATGCAGGGGGCAGAGCATCTGGATGTCAATGGTGCCGGCCTTTTTCAGCACATCCTGCACCTGGGGGCCATACATGCCCACGATGTTGGTGTAGTAGCGCCGGGCGTCGGGCAGCCATTCGGTTTTGAAATTCACCTCATCCGCAAACAGGTTGCCGTCCAGCGCCCCAAAGGTGCCAAAGGCATCAGCGGAAAAGAGAATCTTGTCCGTGGCGTCATAGGTCATCATGGCTTCCGGCCAGTGCACCATGGGCGCCATCACAAACACCAGCTGGTGCTTGCCGGTTGACAGGCTCTCCATCTCCTCCACCGCGTGCCCGCGGGTGGACACATCAATGCCAAAGAAGTTCTGGATCATGGGCACCGCGGCCTTGGAGCACACCAGCTTGGCCTCCGGATAGCGGCTCAGGATTTCCCCAATGCCGGCGGCATGGTCAGGCTCCATGTGGTTGACCACAAAGAAGTCCAGCTTCCGCCCGGCCAGGGCCTGGTTCAGATTGGCGAAAAACTCGCTGGCCACGGCCTTGTCCACCGTGTCAAACAGCACCGTCTTCTCGTCCAGCAGCAGATAGGAGTTGTAGGAAACGCCCCGGGGAATGGGATAGATGTTCTCAAACAGCGCCAAGCGCCGGTCATCTGCACCCAGGTAGACCAAATCCTCCGTCACCATGCGCAGGTTGGCAGCGCCGCCCGCCCAGGGTGAGGGGCTTGCCACCGTCTCTTCCGCCAGCCCAGCCGCCGGGCCCATCATGCCCATTGCCGCGGCACCGGCCGTCACTGCGGCTGCTGATTTGATAAACTGTCTCCTCGTCAAGGCTTTATCCATATTTCCCTCCAGACATAAAGATTTTTACACAACACAGTATAGCGCAATGACGGCCATTAGCCAAGGGAAAGGATGAAATCTCTTTGCTTTTCCTTGCCCTCATGAGCCCCCTTCCGCTATAATGGCAACAATGAGCGTGGAGGTAGGGTATCTGTGAAAAAGAAAGACCTGACGATTATTTTGATTGTGGCCGTTTTGGCCGTGGTATTGCTGCTGGTGTCCCAGGTGCTGCCCAAGGCAGGCAAACCATCAAACGCCGGCACGCTGCCCACTCATGCGACAGCCACTGACACACCATCGCCGGCACCCGAGGCCACTGACAGCCCCTCCCCATCTCCCCAAGCCAGCGAAACCGCCACAGCCCAGGCTGAGCCTTCCCCCGTGCCCACCCTGGTGCCGGCAGAAGCTTATCTGAAGGTGCAGGTGGGCAACCTGGTGTTTGAGCCGGTGCCCCTCCTGGAGGAGCGGGACATCGACCTCACCCAGCGGGATGGCAAGCAGAATGTTGTGCGGGTCACCCGAGGCTCCATTGTCATGCACTCCTCCAACTGCGACAACCAGGACTGTGTGCACCAGGGCATGGTGTCTTTGGAAAACCGCGACAAACGCGTGCTGCAAAGCATGATCATCTGCCTGCCCAACCAGGTGGTGCTGGAGTTGATGAACGCCGAGGAAGCCCAGGCAGACTGGGAAGCGGCCTACGGAAAACCGGGCGCCTGACACAGCGCCCGGTTTTAAGTTTCCTATAAATTCCTATTTGATGATCAGGCTTCGGCCACCCTTTTCGCTGTTGATGGCAACAGCGGCAATCAGCACACAGCCAAACACCACATCTTTCCATAGCGGGTTCACCCCCGCCATGTTCATGCCTGATGATATGGCCATGACGCTCATCACCCCGATGAGGGTGCGCAGCACACTGCCCGAGCCGCCGGAAAACAGCGTGCCGCCAAGCGCCACAGAGGAAATGGCCATCATGTACAAGTTATCCCCAATGGTGGGCACACTGCTTTTCAGCTTATAGGCATACATGATGCCGCCAATAGCAGCCCCCGTGCTGCACAGCACAAAAGTCAGTATCTTGACCTTCGTTGTATGAACGCCCGCCAGCCTGGCGGCTTTTTCATTGGCGCCAATCGCAAAAATAGATTTGCCAAGTTCTGTCTTGCGCTCAATCAACAGGCACACCAGC
>CAZSSU010000084.1:0-7647 GCA_964609415.1 uncultured Christensenella sp.
GGCGTCTCCAGCCGGCGGGACTGAGTAACATCCCCATACGCAAAAGGCGCCGGGAATACCCCAGCGCCTTTTATCATGCCGTTTTTTATGCCAGCTTTTCCAGCGCTTCTGCCAGCGTCTCGGCAAAATACACCGAATCCCCCACCCCATAGGCTTTGATCAGGCTTTTGACCGCCATGCCGGACAGCGCGGGCAAAGGCCCGGTGATCACCGCCTTGAAATCTGTGTTGGCAAAGCGCTGGCGCAGGGCCTCAATCAGGCCGCCTTTGAGCAGGCTCAAGCCCCGCTTCACCATGTCACTGGGCAGGATAAAAGCAGAGCAGCCCTTATCAATGGCTGTGTCAACCAGCCCGGCCAGCGCTTCCTCCTCGCCCCGCAAATCCTGAAGGGATAGGATGGCCACAGGCCTCCCCGCGTGTTCAATGAATTCCATCAGGCTTCCCCCTCTTTCTGTCTGTCCTTCTTGGAAAAAATCACAAAGCGGCTGGCCAGGTAGTTAAAGATGATCACCAGCACGTTCATAATCAGCTTCGCCGGCCTGTCGGCCATGAAGGTGAGGAACACACTGAACAGCAGCAAATCAAACAGCACATAGCCCAGCGCCCGGGCAGACACAAACAGCCAGAACTCCCTGAACAGCTTGCCCTTTTTGGCCTTGCTGTTGAACACAAAGCGGCGGTTGGTGACATAGGCAAACACCACGCTGAGAATCCAGGCGGTGATGTTGGCGATGTTGGCGATCAGCACATAGCTGCCGCTGCCCTGGGGGTAGCCCTTCAGGTTCAGCACGGTGGTGAGCAGCAGATAGATCAGCCAGTTGACAAGCGTTGTCAGCACCCCAAAAAACAGATAGGCCAGGGCCTCGTACAGCCGGGGTTTTTCCTTGGCCAGGGCCTTGATGCGTTCAATCATTTTTATCCTCTTTCATCCTGTGGGTGTTTTTCAGCGTATCCCCGTCATCCCCCCGGGCATAGGCGGCGGACAGCACATCCTCAAGGGGCATCTTCCGGGGCGTCTTTTTGGCGCGGCTGGTGATGAAGGAAAAACTGTCCTCCCCCAGGCTCAGCACAGTGAGGTTGCCGGAAGCCATTTTGCCCTCCTCCAGCCACACCGCCTTGATGGGGCGCTGATAGCGCAGGGAATATTCCAGAAAACGCCGTACCATGCTCAGCCCTCCGGCACCCGGTAGAGGGTGTAATCCCCTTCATCATAGACCACTTCGTACAGCGCGTCCAGGGCTTCCCGCTGGCCACCCAGAGCCTTCTCATTAGGCCCCAGCAGCACATAATCCGCCCCATAGCGGGCAGGCACGCCAGCGTTATCTCCAGGGCTTAGGTAAAAAGCCTTGAGGGCCTCCTGCCGCTCCCGGGTGTCAAAGCCGTGGAAGAACAGCCACAGGTCAGGCCCCACCACAATCTCCCGCCCAGCCAGGGAGCTCACCGGGTTGATGTGCTGAAAGCCGGTCACAAAGCGGCTGCCAGGCGGTGTTTCTTTTTTCACGTATTCCGCCAGGGCCACATCCTCCCGGGAAAACATGGGGTAATCCCCCAGCATTTCCCGGGCAATGGCCAATGCCCCGGTGGTAAACATCAGGATGGCCGCAAGCATTGCCATCAGGGGCCGGGCAGGCACACGCTTCAAGCGGTCATAGGACAGCACGGCATAGTCCGCCGCGGGGATGGTCATCAAGGCCCAGGCCACATACAGCAGCTTGTTGTTGTCATAAGGGTTGGGCTGGAAGAGGATGAACTCCGCCACCAGCCAGATAGCCCCCGCCCCCAGCAGCAGCCGCTTATGCCAGGGGTTTTTCTCAAAGAGTGAGAAAATCACCAGCAGCAGCGGCAGTCCAATGTTTTTCAAATAAAACCAGAGGTAGCCATCCTGAAGCCCGGCGCCATCCAGGTTGTTCACCCAGTTGAAGTGCAACCTTAGAAAGCCCTCCTGCCCGGATTGCTGGAAGGTGAACGTGATCAGCTGCGGCAAGGCCAGCGCGATGGCCAGGAGGCCATAGATCAGCCAGGGGGCAAGGGGACGACGCTTCACCAGGCTGTGTGCCAGCCAGGTAGCGCTTGCCAGGCCCAGGGCCAGGAAGGAATGGGTGTGAATCAGCGGCAATCCCCCCGCCATGATCCCCAGCAGCACCCAGCGCCGGGGGGCTTGATCCTCTCCCTTCATGGCGTCAATGATCAGGTATAAGCATGGCAGAAGCAACGCCCAGCCCGCCAGGAAGGTGCGCTGGGGCACCAGCATATCCGCCACGATGTTGCTCCACCTGAGGTTATAAGTGCCAAACTCCGCGTGGTTGGCCGGTGTCTGATACCAGCCCGTGAGGATGTTCTGAAGCCGCTCCAGCCACTGCCCCTGCTGCAACTGATTGGCGCCCACGCTGCCCAGGCTGACCCCTGCCATGTCAAAGGCATAGAGGAAGCCCAGGCCGCCGTTTAAAAACACAAAGAGAAAAGCCAGGGCGGCAGCCCGGCGGCCCCGGCATGCCCGGCGCGCCAAAATCAGATAGCCTGAAAACACCAGCGCCATCATCAGGCTGCCCGGGATGATCATGGCCTCCCGCAGGCCCCAGCCCAGGGCCAGAAAGCTGGTGGCCAGGCTGTCCGCCAGGAAGGGGTAGGCCAATAGCGTTCCCGGCAGAATGCTGTAATCAGCCGGCAGGCTGCGCCCTTCCAGGGAGGTGGCGATGGCCAGGTGCAGCGGCAAATCCCCATAGGTGGATTGCCCCACATGAAGGGCGCCTTCCACCGGGCGGAGCACATGGCTGTACTGCAAATACGCGCCCACCAGGGCCATGGGCAGGGCAAACAACAGCAACAGCCGCAGGTCCTTCTTGTCCTCGTCAGAAAATTTCTCAGGGGTTTCCCTGGCTCTTAACAAAAAGCTCAGGCCGCACAGCGCTGACAACAGCAAAACCGAAATGCCCTGGCTGGCAGCGTCAAATGGCCTGAGGAAAGCCACCAGCGCCGGCAGCCACATCATCAGGAACAGCCCCAGGCTAAGCCCCAGCCAGACGCGGGCCACAAGGGGCTGCCTGGGCAGCATCAGGCGCAGAATCATCAGCCCCGCCACCAGATAAGCCAGTAAAAAAAGCGTGCCTGTCATACCTTTTCCTCTTGATCCAGCCCCGCCATGCGCAGCATTTCCCCCCGCAGATAGCCAGCGATACGCTGCTTTTCCTCCTGGGGCGGCTTGTCAGGGTCGTAGAAGATGGGCTCGCCAAAGGTGAGGGTGCGGCGCTTTTTATCCGCGAATATGGGCACAAACTGGGCACATTTCCCGGTTTTCTGATGGTAAATCTGGGCAATCATGGTAAACCCGGTGAAGAACTCCCCCACGCCCTCCCGCAGGTAGCCCGCCTTGTCCAGGCTTTCGTCATTGGGGTTTTCGGGGAAAATCAGGATATTGTCCCCCGCCTCCATGGCGCTGGCGGTGTCCCGGAAGGTTTTGATCAGCTCCCGGGGCTTATCCCGGTACACGGTGATGCTGTCCAGGCTGCGCATCACCCAGGCCAGAAACACCATCACCAGCTTGGCCGCCGGCAATTTCAAGCGCTCCGGAATCCAGCGCTGGCGGCTCACCGTGTTCTGATACAGGTACTGGGCGGAGCGGTCCGGCTCGGTTATTTCATGGATTACCCAGGGCCTGAAGGAGAAGGGGATATAGAGGTTGGTCACAATGGGGCCATAGATTTCCCCATGGTTGCAGGTGAACACCGTGCTCACCCCGGGGGTCAGGCGCACCTTCTCCTTGCCGATCACCCGCACATAAAACAGCGGCCGCAGAAGGAGAATCACCAGCATGATCCCATAACGCCTGCGATGCACCTTGATGACGGTGTCCTCCAGCTGCTTTTGCAGGGGCAGGTTGGTTTCCCCGTTTTCTGTCAGCTGCAAAAAGGCGCGCAGCTTGTCCGCCAGGCGGCGGTCCAGCGGAAAGCGGAAAGCCGCCAGGAAGGCCGCCACCACCAGCGCCAGGGCCGGCACCAACAGCAGGGGCTGGGCGCTTAAGCGGAGGCTGCCGCCCTTCATCGCCCCCTGGGAAAAGAGCGTGATGGCCATCAGCCCCAACAACACCAGCATTTCCCCGATGAGGGCGGCGTTTTCAGCCAGGGCTTCGTGGGCCACCTCCACCGCGCGGCCGGGCTTTTCACCGGTAGCAAACTGCACCACCCGCCTGACATCGCTTTCCAGCGCATGGAGGCTGAGGGTAGCCATGGTGACCCCGGCGGTGCTGAAGGCAAGCGCCAGGTAGCTCCATACGATGCCGCTGGCTACCCCGTAGCGCGCAAAGGAGGCCAGGCTCAACAGCCACACCATAAGGCCGATGATCAGGCTGGTGGTGGGCTCTGTGCCCGGGCGCTTCCTGGCCCGCCTGCGCAGCAGCCATTTGGTGGCCCACTGGGCCAGTGTGGTGCAAAAAAAGGCGATCAGCATGCTCAGCAGCAAGCCCACCTCCCGGGTGCCGATGAAGGTGTATACCAATAGCATCGTCACCTGCAGCGCCGTCATGGTGATCAGCATGATGGCGCGGTAGCTTTTATAGGCGTTCACCTGGGCCACCCGCTGCTCCTGGGATAGGAAAGCCCGCACCTCCCCGGGCGCCTCCTCAGCCTCCTCCCGGGGCAGTTCCTCCGTGCGCAATAGGTTCACCGCCCGCACCAGGCAGCACATCGCGTAGCCGCCCAGCAGGTACCAGGCCTCCCGGCTCCCGCGGCTTAAAAAGAACACCAGGGCTGCAATGCCCAGGAACACAAGCATCGCCTCCACCAGGCGCACCACCCGGCGCACCCGCTCATGGCCTCGCCTGAGGCTGGATAAGTACATGCGGCTGGTGAGCCTGTCCATCAGGTGCACCAGGCTGGCGATGGCAAACATCAGCCAAATCACCGGCAGGTCCACCGCCAGGGGATAAACCAATAGCAGCCCCAGCGCCAGCAGCCCACAGCATACGCCCAGCACGAGGCTGGTCACCCGCTGGGAACGGGGCAGGTACATGCGCCGCTCTGGCTTTTGGGTGTGGGTGGCGATAATCGTCACCTGCCCCAGCAGATACAGGGCGCCGCCCACCACCGGCTGAAGCCCCAGGGTGGAGGAGGCCAGCATGCAGTACAGATAGCCAAACAGCGCGTAAAAAGAGGCGATGCCCGGCGGGTTCCAATCCCGCTTGTCACGCCCCGAGCCCCGTGTTTCCGCTGTCCGCACCATGCCGCCTCCTGAGTCAATTTCTTTATGTATTATATCATGCCGGCTGTCCCGGCTCAACGCGGCGGGAAATCCCCGAACGATTCATCGCCCCCTGCCATAAAGGTTCGAAAAACAGCATGACAGATTCCCTCGCATGCGCTATAATGCCCCCGGTCTTTATCAATGTCACACGAAGGAGAACAGCCAGATGCTTGACAGGATCTTTCACCTGAAGGAAAACGGAACCAAGCTGACCACCGAGCTCATCGCCGGGCTCACCACCTTTTTTGCGATGGCTTACATCATCGCCGTCAACCCCTCCATCCTCTCCCAGGCCGGCATGCCCTGGGGTGCTGTGTTCCTGGCCACCATCATTGCCGCCGTCATCGGCACCCTGGTCATGGGGCTTTTCGCCAATGTGCCCTACGCCCAGGCACCTGGCATGGGGCTGAACGCCTTTTTTGTGTTCACGGTGTGCTTCACGCTGAAGTTCACCTGGCAGCAGGCGCTGTCCATGGTGTTCCTGTGCGGGCTGATCAACATCCTGATCACCGTCACCAAGGTGCGCAAGCACATCATCCGCGCCATCCCTCAAAGCCTGCAGCACGCCATTTCAGGCGGCATCGGCGTCTTCATCGCCTACATCGGCCTGCTCAACGTGGGCATTATCCAGTTTACACCCCCACCTGGAACAGTGCCCACGCTGCCAGCCATTAACCAGCCTGTGCTATGGGTCTTCCTGATTGGTCTGGCGCTGATTGTGATTCTTTCCATCCTGAAAGTGAAAGGCGCCATCCTCATCTCCATCGTCGTCACGGCGCTGATCGGCATCCCCCTGGGTGTAACCAAACTGGGGGAAACGGTGAGCTTCTCCGAAGCCGCGGCCCAGCTTCCCACCACCTTTGGCGCCATTTTCACCGCCGAGGGCCTGCCCAGCCTGTTTTCAGACATGGCCAAGCTGCCCCTGGTGCTCATCACCATCTTTGCCTTCAGCCTGTCTGACACCTTTGACACCATCGGCACCTTCATCGGCACCGGCCGGCGCAGCGGCATCTTCTCCCAGGAGGACGAGGACAACATGGCGCAATCCACCGGCTTCTCCTCCAAGATGGACAAGGCCCTCTTCGCGGACGCCATCGCCACCTCCATCGGCGCTGTGGTGGGCACCAGCAACACCACCACCTATGTGGAAAGTGCCGCCGGCATCGGCGTGGGCGGGCGCACGGGCCTTACCAGCGTGGTGGTGGCACTGTGCTTCATCGCCTCCGCCTTCCTGGCCGCCTTTGTGTCGGCCATCCCGGCTGCTGCCACCGCCCCTGCGCTGGTGATGGTGGGCATCATGATGCTGGCCAGCTTCAAGGAAATCAACTGGACGGAGCTGGAGGACGCTGTGCCCGCTTTCTTTTCCGGCATCTTCATGGCACTGTGCTACTCCATCTCCTACGGCATCGCCTTTGGCTTTGTGTTCTACTGCATCGTGAAAATCGTGCGCGGCAAAGCCAGGGAAGTGCACCCCATCCTGTGGGTGTCAACGGCGCTGTTTATCCTGAACTTCGTGCTGCTGGCATTCCTGTAATAACAGGAACTAACGCTTACTTGACGGGCACTGCCCGTCTTTTTTATACTCATCAAAAAGGAGGTGGCCTGCCATGACGCCCATTGAGGAGTACATCCTGGCCCAGCCGGAAGCCCATCAGGCGCGGCTTTTCGCCCTGAGAGAGGCCATTCTGTCCGTGAACCCGGGGTTTGAGGAGAAACTCTCCTGGGGCATGCCCACCTTCAGGCTGAAGCACAACATCATCCACTTCGCGCTGGCCAAGCAGCACATCGGCCTGTATCCAGGGGCTGAAGCCGTGGCGCATTTTGACGCGCAACTGGCCGATTTCAAGCACAGCAAGGGCACCATTCAGCTGCCCCACAAGAAGGAACTGCCGCTTGAACTGGTGAAGGAGATCACGGCCTGGTGTGTGAAAATGGCCCAATGAATGGGACACCCCTTTTTACTTGTGAGGGCTTTTCAGGTATAATAGGAGAGAAATTGATGGTTCATCAAGAAGGTTGGTGAGAGAATGGACAATCTCATAAGCATATCCGACATCAGACGCGTGCTGGCCAGTCTGCCCATGGATGCCCGGGTAAACAGGCTGGTGTTGTTTGGCTCCCATGCCATGGGTACAGCGCGGGCCCAGTCCGATCTGGATTTTTACCTTGACAGCGGCAGGCAAATCTCCGGCTTTGATTTTTTCGCGCTCAAGGCCACATTGGAAGATGCCTTCAGGCGGGACATCGACTTGATACCCGATTTGGATGTGATGGCTGGCTCCAGGGTGCTGGATGAAATCAAACGGCATGGGGTGGTTGTATATGGCAAAAGCTAAGCGCGTCATACTGGAAAAGATGCTGAGCGAAAAAAGCGAGCCTGTAAATACCGCATACAGCGGGTGCGGATAATAAC
>CAZSSU010000085.1:0-4219 GCA_964609415.1 uncultured Christensenella sp.
TTCCCGTTGTGATGTGATTGAAAGCCGCTATTTGAAAGCCCTGGGACATAAAATGGGTGCCTGGGTCACGGTGAGCGTGGCCAGCTGCACCCAGCATGGCGAGAAATACCGCAGCTGTTCTGTGTGCGGCGAGGTGGAGCGGCAGTTTGAGAACGCCTGGGGGCATCAAATGGGCCCCTGGACGCAAACGCTGGCCCCCACCTGCACCACCACCGGGCAGACCCAGCGCACTTGCGTCCGGGGCTGCGGCCACACGGAAACAGGGGTGCTGTATGCCCTGGGGCATGTGATGAAGCCCTTTGTGGTCACGGTGATGCCCACCTGCACCACCCTGGGTGAGCGGGTATCCACCTGCTCCCGCTGCGGCTATGAACTCAAGGAGAGCATCAAGAAGCTGGCCCATAACTGGGGGGCCTGGCAGGTGGTGACCCCCTCCACCTGTGTGACGGCGGGCCTGCAGGAGCGCTTCTGCAAGGTGTGCGGCACCCGGGAAACCAGCGCTTTAAAGCTGGGCAAGCATCAGTATGACGGCGGCTGGCTGGCCATCCGCAAGCCCACGCTGGAGCGTGTCGGCTTTAAAATAAAGCGCTGCACCGTGTGCGATAAGCAGATTCAGCATCAGGAGTACGCGCCGGATTCCTACCGCTATGAGGTGACGGCCGCGGGCTTTGGTGTGCCGGTGGGCAGCGCTGTGCCTTATCTGTCCGGCTATGCGGATAGGCTCATCCCCCTCCTGCCGGCAGAGGGTCAGGAGCAGATTTTCCCCATCATCACCCTGGATGGCTATGATGTGGGGCTTTTGCGGGCGGTGTACGCGGGGCAGAGTGTGACGGTGACTTACCAGATGCACGACCCGGCCACCGTGGTGCTAAACGATTCCCTGATGGTGTTTTCCAGCCTGTCGGAAGTGAGCGCTGAGAGCCTGAGCCCGGTGACGCCCACCCACTGGTTTGGCGGCAGCATCCCGGTTGAAGCGGGGGGAAGCCCCGTCATCGCCGTGCGCTTCCTGCTCTCCTATGACCAGAAAGGGCCGGGCGTCAAGCCCTTCTCCGAGCAGGGCACCTATATCGATGGCTTCACCTCAAACGGCGCTGTGTTGCAGGATATGATGAACCGGCTGACAGCCCAGTAAGCATCTGTATTGTTGCATTTTTCACCCTGTGGCGTGTGTCATGCCGCAGGGTGTGTTGTGAAGGAGACTTATGAGCGAAAAGGATATTGCCTATCAAGATATCAATGCCCAAACCATCAACCGCTGGGTTGAGGAAGGCTGGGAATGGGGAGTGCCGATTGATCATGTGGCTTTTGTGAATGCGCAAAGGGATCAATGGTCTGTGCTGTTGACACCAACCAAGCCTGTGCCCCGTGAATGGCTAGGGGATATTCGGGGTAAAAGCTTGCTGGGATTGGCCTCTGGCGGTGGTCAGCAAATTCCTCTTTTCACCGCTGCCGGTGCTATCTGCACGGTGCTTGACTATTCCGAAAACCAGCTGAAATCGGAAGAATTGGTTGCCAAGCGCGAAGGCTATCCGGTAACAATCATATGTGCGGATATGAGCAAACCATTGCCCTTTGATGATGCCAGCTTTGACATCATCTTTCACCCAGTGAGCAACTGCTATATTGAGAAGGTGGAGCCGGTGTTTTTGGAGTGCTACCGGGTGCTCAAACCCGGCGGTATCCTGCTGTGCGGGCTTGATATTGGTATCAACTATGCTGTGGATGATCAGGAAGAACGGATTGTCAATCCCTTGCCCTTTAACCCGCTTACCAATGAGGAAAATAGACGCCAATGCGAGCGGGAGGATTCTGGTTATCAATTTTCTCATACCATTGGCGAGCAGATTGGTGGCCAGCTAAAAGCCGGGTTCACGCTTACCCATATTGATGATGATACCAACGGTGAAGGCCGCCTGCATCAATTCAATATTCCCTCTTTCTTGATGACCCGGGCGGTGAAACAATAATACCATTTACGAATCGTATCAATTTACCTCAACATAGCTAAAGCTATGGATGGAGGAAGGATAAGTGAGATTGACAAAAGAAGGTGCCTTAGTATATATGGAGTTATTTTTAAGAAGGTTCGAGAAGAATTCTAATGAATTTGTTCTCAACCATTAATGAGAGCGGCGTTGAAGCGAACGGTTTTAAAACTTAATCCGCACCTCAAACTCGTTCCCGCACACGGGGCATTTCACCTGGCGGGGGCCGATCTGCTTTTTAAGGCGCAGGGGCGTTTTGCAGCTGGGGCAGCTGCGGTAGCGGTGGGTGCCGATGTCCCGGATGCGGTTTTTGGTGAGGAGGAGCTTCTTCTTGATTTTGTCCATGAAGGCCAGGTAGCGCTGGTTTTCAGCGGCGCGGCGGCTGCGGTCTTTTGAAAAGAAGCGGTACATGGAATAGATGATGAGGGCCAGCGCCAGGTAGTAAAACAGGGCGCTGCGCAGGATGATGTTAAGCACCAGCATCGCCAGGGACAGGCCAAAAAGCCCCTTGTACATGGCGTCCGGCCCGTAGCGGCCCTGCATGAAGGCCATCAGCTTTTGTTTCAGATTGTTGAGCATATTGTCTCCATTTCTTTAGCGCCTAAATGCAGCCCCGGCGGCAGCAGAGCTGGGCCAGGCACAGGCCCATGCACAGGGTGTTGATGCCACCGCCCGCGGGCACGCCAAAGCCCCGGCTGCGCTGGGTATAGGCCTGGTATTGGCCCGCGATCTGCTGGCGCACCTGCTGGTAAGTGAAGTTGTTGGGCTCCAGGCGGATGGCCTCGTCAATGTGGTTGAGGGCGCTGACCCGGTTGCCCAGGCCATAGTTGGCCACAGCGCTTAAGTAATACCATTCTCCGTCCCGGTTTTTGATTTCACTCAGCGCGTAGAGCGCCTCGTTATAGCGCATGGCATTCACATAGCGGCGCACCGGGTCAAACTGGTCGCCCCGGCTTTGCTGGGCCTGCTGCTGGCTTTGCTGTTGCCAGCCAAAGCCAAAGGGGTCAAAGGGGTTGAAGCCGCCATAGGGGCCGCCCCCGCCGTAGCTGCCGCCATACCCGCCCCGGCTGCCCTGATAGGGGCTGCCCTGGGGCCTGGAATAATCCTGATAGCGGGCGCGGCCGGATTTGACCTCTTCGTAGGCCACATTAATCTCGGCCATTTTTTTCTGCGCTGAGGCGTCGCCCGGGTTCAGGTCGGGATGGTACTTCTTGGCCAGCTTGCGGTAGGCCTCGGTAACTTCCTTCTCACTGGCATCCCGGGATACGCCCAGCACCTCGTATGGATCCCTCATGGTGTGTTGTCTCCTTTACGGGCGGCTGCGTAGCGTGCCCAGACGCCGGAATAGAGGATGTTCTCCATCAGCGCTTTGTCCCTTAAAATGTTCAGGCTTGAGAAAGCCTCCACACAGTCAGCCATCAGCACCTGGAGAATGGCCTCGTGGCGGGTAGAATCCACGAACACCATGGGGTTATAGCGCTCGTGTTTGATGTCCTTTTTCAGGTCCACCACCGCGTCCATCAGGTAGATAAAGCGGCCCAGCTTATCGCCAAAGGCGCGCAGGGCGGCGTTGTCCTCCTGCCCCTGGGGGGTGAACAGCTCAGACAGAATGCTGCCAAAGGCGGCGGCGGGCAAATCGGGGTTTGGCTCGCCTTCCTTTTCGTAGGCGGACAGGGCCTGCAAGCCTTGGGTGATGGCCTCGCACTGCCGGGGCAGCCGGGCACAGACCGCTTCCACCTGGGAACCGATGATTTTGGCCTGGGAGAGGGCAGACAGGCTGCGCTCGTCCATCCAGTCATCCATCTTCTGATAGTAGGCCAGCACCACATTCACATCCGCCGCGTATGCTGTCCAGGCGTTGGACGCGCTCTCCTGCTTTTTCATGGGGTGCATGGGGCAGCGGAAGGCATTTAGCTCCATCGCATCCGCCTCATCCAGGGAGGACAGCAGCAAAATGAGAAAGGTCATGTCATAGGTGAGGGTTAGCCGGCACAAAGCCCCGTGGCGCTTGCCCAATGCGCGGCAAAGCCCGCAGTAAATCTGCCGGTAGCGTTTCAGCTGGGCCTCGTCCAGCTGTTCCAGGTTGGCGATTACATAGCCAAACACCCGCGTCCCTCCCTTCTACTGATTGGCATCATAACAGTTTGTGATGAACAAAGCATGAAGCTGGCATTAGAAAACTCTCAGGAAGAATACCACAGCGGCGCCCCTGGCACAAGGATGGGATCAGCAGC
>CAZSSU010000085.1:4319-7614 GCA_964609415.1 uncultured Christensenella sp.
GAGAACCTGCGCAGGGACAGTTGCGCCGTCAGGGCAGCCTCCTGCCACCACTTAAATGCCAAAAGAAGGCTTAGCCCCATCGCCGCCATGGACACAAGGAAGAGCAGGGTAGCCATCCACCGAAGCCCCCGGGAGGCAGGGAGCCTGGCTTTGAGGCGGCTGCGCAGTGGGTCAGCGGCGTGGGGGGCATGGGTCTGCAAGCGCATAGCCCGGTCCCGGCGGTGGCGGAGGCCTGCCCGGGCGGTGAGAATCAGGAACACCGGCCCCTGCACCAGCAGCATCAGTGCGGCACCCAGCAGGGTCACCATGTTTTTTGACAGCAGGGTTTTGATGCCGCTGTTGGCCTCGCCCTGGCTGAACAGGGAGGCGTCCGGGGCGGCGGTGAGGGCGATGCTGCCCCCGGGCATCTGAAGGGCATAGGCGGGGCTTGCCATGTCAGCTGGCAGCGTGCAGGAAACCGGCTTGCCGGGGGCCAGAGTAAAGGCCGGGGCTTTGTAAACAGCCATGCGGGTAAAGCCGATGCGCCCCTGCTTGATGGAAAAGGTGGCCCCGGTGCTCTCAGGCCCATCGGTCCACATGTCCACTTGATAGGTTTTGTCCGCCGGCACGGTAACCACCGTTTCATCGCCCACCTGGCTCACAGCAAACAGCGCTTGCCCTTTGGCGGCGGCTGGCGGGCCAAAGAAACGGTGATCCAGGAGGCTTTCCCCCTTTTCATCCACCAGGCGCAGGTTGAGAGCGCCTGTGAAGGCCAGCTGCCTGTAATCCCGGTTGGGGCTGGCCATGCTGTCCAGACTATCATAGGCGGCCAGCCAGGCCAGGTATTTCTTGGGGTAGTGCTCATGCACCAGGGTGCCATAGGGGCCGGCGTTCACCAGCCGGTCATCCTGGTAAAAGCCGCTGTCTTTGAGCAGATTTTCCCCGGTGGTGTTGGCATACAGCGTCCAGGCCTGGGTTGAGATGCCCCGCATTTGCTTGAACAGTTCCCTGTCGTTCAAAAAGGCGCGGGCGGTCTGGGCCAGCATGCCCCAGGGGCTTGAGCGCACCGTCCAGAGGCTGGTGAGGTAATTCTGGTAGTGGGCGGCGTAGTTTTCCGTGTTGGTGATGCCGCCGGAAAACAGCGACAGCAGCTGGTGCACCAGGCGGTTGCCACTGGCGGTGGTGATGTATTCGCTGCCGGTCATTTGCAGGTATTTGGCCTTCACCGGCAGCACCCGCTGCTCGTAATCGGAGTTAGTCTCAGGCGTGGGCAGGTAAAAGGTGCGGCCATAGCGGGTGAAGCCCCAGTCGTCAAAGGGGATCATCATCACCGGGTCGAAGCTGCCCACGATGTTGAAGATGGACGGGTACGCCCCGGCATTCTCCTGACGGGTGACATTGGGGGTGGCAAAGGTGTAGGCGAAGAGGTCCTCTGGCTGCACCCGCTTTTCATCCAGCAGGATGGCGGCGGTGCGGTTGGACACGGCGGCAGCCCGGCTATAGCCGGACAGCCATAACTTGACACGCCCGGTGATTTTGTTGTCTAACAGATAGCGGGCCAGCTGTTTTTCCACCTGGCGGGCAGCCTGGTTAAAGCCCTGATGGTGTAGGCCCCGGCCCAGGGTGAGGTTGCTCTGCCATTCATCCTGGTAGCCTCCGCCGGATACCGCCACCGCCACCACCTGAAGCGGGACGCCTGAAAGGCTGATGGTCTTATGCCCAAAGGCGCAGGCGATGGTGTTGATGCTGGGCGTCACATCGTATTGGTAGAGGCTGAGCTGGGAAAAACCCAGCTCCCTCAGATAGCTTTTGATGTTGTCCCCGCGCCGGGCGGGTTCAGCCCCCGGCACCCGGAAGGCGCTTAGCGCCATACCCAGGGAGGAGCGGGCCAGCCCCTGATGGTAGACCCGGCCATCGCCCGACAGAAATTGATCAGAAAAGGGGATGGGCCAGGCGATTTTTTGCTGGGATACGAAGCGCGCCGTGGCGCTTTGCGCCTGGGCCAGAGGGGCAAGGGGCGTGAAGGCTACAAGGATGATCAGCAGGCAAAGTAGCCTTTTGCCTGGGGAGTGAAGCCGCCTCATGCCTTGACCACCACCAGCAGATCCTCCGGCTTAAAGGCCACCTGCTCATTTTTGTTGGGGTTGATGGCCACCTGCCAGCTGCCCTCGAGCTGCTTCATGTAGCCCATCAGCAGGATGCCCCGCTCGGCCAGCGCCTTGGTCAGGGCGGAGAGGGCTATCGCTTCCCTCGTGTCAAGGCATTGGGCGCTGAGGAGCGCCAGCCCCTTTTCCCCATAGAACAAGGCGCTTTCAAGGGCGGGCACAGGGGCTTCGTCCCTGAGGATATTGGCGGCAATCAGGCGGCTGCGGCCATCCTCCAGCACCAGATCCACCAGGTCTGTCTCATAGGCATATTGCACGCTGCGGCTGCCCTGAAGGGCAGCGCACAGGTAGGCGTCCTGCCCCTGGCAGAGGGCGCGGATGAGCAGCAGGAAGGGATTGAGGTAGGCATCCATGTCCTTCGCTGGGATGCCCGCTTCGCCCAGGCAGATCACCAGGTCGTATGGGTTATTTGTTAACTTTTCCTCGATCCGGGCGGCTTCATAGCCGGGCAGCAGGTGCAGGGTGATGCCGCTGTCAGGCGGAATATCCAGCTGCTCTAAAAGCGGCTCCAGCCCAAGGCTCCCGATGATCAGGAGGGAGCGGACGCCAGGAGGGGCGGCGAAGGGCTGGTCTTTGAGGAGCGGGGGTTGGGCGCTGGGAATAGCCGCTGCCAAATGCAGGGGATCCCGATGGTTTTTCACCAGAATCACCTGATCGCCCACCGCAAGCTTGCTGCCCTGGGGTGGAGCCAGCAGGACTTGGCCCTCTCTCAAGAGCCCCAGGGCGCTGCTGTAGCGCAGGCGGGGCGCTGCCTCATACAGATCCATGCCCTGGGCCTGCCGCCAGGGGGATGCCGCCAGGCTGTGGCTGGCCTGCCCCCGGGTGAGGCTGCTGTAAACAGCGATGAAGTGCTTGTCCCGCATGGCCCGCGCCAGGGGATTAAAGGCCAGCTGATGGGCGTAATACACCTGGAAATTCGGCGGGAAATAGCGCGCTGCCGCCAGGCGGGGTGACAATTCGCCCAGCATCAGGGACACAGGGATGGGTGTCTGCTGGGGGCTGTTTTTAAGCATCTGCCGCACCGCTGCGGCACAGCTGAGAGCGGTGTCCTCAGCGCCTGAAATCACAATGTGCCGGGCACGCGTCAGGTTGACCCGGCTGAGCACGTGCAAAGCGCGGATATCCCCGCGCCTGACAATCAGGTGAACGCC
>CAZSSU010000086.1:0-7597 GCA_964609415.1 uncultured Christensenella sp.
TAGGCCGCCAAGGTTAGGACAGCTACCATCACGCCCTGGTAAACAGCGTCTACGCCTAAACCGCCCGAGAAAATGCCTTCGTTCTTATCCCGCGGCTGACGGTGCATGATGTTCTTGTCAGGCGCTTCAAAGCCCAGCGCCAGCGCCGGGAAGGTGTCGGTAATCACGTTGATCCACAGCAGATGCACAGGGCGCAGAATGACAAAGCCAAGCATGGTGGCCACAAAGATAGAAATCACTTCAGACAGGTTTGAGGACAACAGGAACTGAATGGCCTTGCGGATGTTGTCATAAATGCGCCGGCCTTCCTCCACAGCATGGACGATGGTGGCAAAGTTATCATCCGCCAGCACCATGTCAGCCACGTTTTTGGTGACATCTGTGCCGGTGATGCCCATGCCCACACCAATATCCGCCCGCTTGATAGACGGGGCGTCATTCACGCCGTCGCCGGTCATGGCGGTCACCTGGCCATGATCCTGCCAGGCATTGACGATGCGCACCTTGTGTTCAGGCTGCACCCGGGCATACACGGAATAGGTAGTAATGGCGGACTTCATCTCTTCATCAGAGATCTTATCAAGCTGAGCGCCTGTGATGGCCTCGGCATCAGTGGAAATCATCTTCAGATCTTTGGCGATGGCAACAGCAGTGTCCTTATGGTCACCGGTGATCATGATGGGGCGGATGCCGGCGCTCTTGCACTCTTTGATGGCGTCCACCACCTCAGGCCGGATGGGATCCAGCATGCCGGTAAGGCCGATGAAGGTCAGCTCCTGCTCCAGGGTGGCGGGCTTTTCGTCAGCTGGCATGGCGCTCCAGTCCCTGAAGGCGGCGCCCAAAACACGCAGAGCCCGGTTCGCCATTGCCTGGTTGTCAGCCAGGATTGCCTTGCGCTTTTCTTCTGTCATGGGCAGGACTTTGCTGCCGTCCCAATACTGGGTGCAACGGCGAAGCAGTTCGTCTGGCGCGCCTTTAGTGAACTGGCGAATCTTGCCGGCTTCATCCTTGACCAGGGTGCTCATGAGCTTTCTCATGGAGTCAAAGGGTGCTTCACCCACGCGGGGCATTTTCGCGGTCAGTTCGGGCTTGGGCATGCCAAGGCTGGCTGCATAGGCCACAAGAGCATTTTCTGTGGGTTCACCCACCGCCTGGCCATTCTCCCACTCCGCGTCTGAGGCGAGGGCCATGGCCATGGCCAGCAGTTTTTCATCCGGCGTGGCTTTGTCCACCACCGTCATCTTGTTCTGGGTAAGGGTGCCGGTTTTGTCAGAGCAGATGATCTGGGTAGAGCCCAGGGTTTCAACAGCGGTCAGCCGCCTGATAATGGCGTTGCGCTTGCTCATGTTGGTCACGCCAACAGACAGCACAATGGTGACCACGGTGGCCAAGCCTTCGGGGATGGCAGCCACAGCCAGTGACACCGCGATCATGAAGGTTTCCAGAATCTTTTCCAGGTGGAAATCCTGGCTGCGGATGAGGCTGAACACAAAGATAAAAGCACAGATGCCCAGCACCAGGTAGCTGAGGATTTTGCTCAGCTGGCCTAGCTTGATCTGGAGGGGGGTCTGTCCTTCTACGGTTTTCGTGATAGCATCGGCAATCTTGCCCATTTCAGTGTCCATGCCAGTGGCAACCACCACGGCGCGTCCACGGCCATAGACAACGGTAGAGCCCATGTAGCACATGTTTTTCCTGTCGCCCAGGGGCACTTCTCCGCTTTCTGATGCCAGGGCATCTGTCTGCTTGTATACAGGCACCGATTCACCGGTCAGCGCGGCTTCCTCCACCTGCAAACTGGCGTTTTCGATGATGCGGCAGTCAGCCGGCACAGCGGTCCCAGCCTCCAGCAGCACCACATCGCCCACCACCAGGTCTTCGGAGAGCACCTGCTCGATATGCCCGTCGCGCAGCACATTGGATACCGCAGCGCTCATGGTTTGCAGGGCTTCAATGGCCTTGTCAGCTTTGTTCTCCTGGTATACGCCCAGAATGGCGTTGAGCAGCACAACTGCCAGGATGATGAACACATCCGTGAAGTGCTCTCCTGCAATCGCGCTGGTGATGCCAGAAACCAGTGCAGCTGCCATGAGGATAATCAACATGGGGTCTTTCAGCTGTTCAAAAAAGCGCTGAAGCAGCGTCGCTTTTTCAGCCTCCGCCAGCTTGTTTTTGCCATCCCTAGCCAGGCGCTCCTGAGCTTCCAGGGTGCTCAGTCCCTTGTCGCCACCGTTGACTTCATCCAACACGGTACTGACGGATTCCAGATAATACTTCATTGTCTTCTCCTTAAGACGCAGGATAGATCTTTCACGGCCCTTTTCGTCATGCTAACTAACCTCCCCGATGAGCCAGCTTCAAAAGGCTGAAAATCGTGCTTATATTAACAGTCGAGGCATACCATGTCAAACAAAATCAAGGGAAATCTGAGTTTTATCATTGGCGAATGTATGTTCCGTTTTTCCTGCTGATCTATTGTGAGTACCAGTCTGTTTTGTTATACTATCAGGGAATTAAAGGAGGATGCCCATGAACCTTGAACAGCTGCTGGATCAGCTTAAAACCGATAACAGCTTTATGTCTTGTGTCACCAACTGGCATGAGTCACCCGCCCGGGACGCGCGTTATGCGCCTTGGCCTGAGGGCATCCGTCAGAAGGTGCTTGACGCTGTAGCACAAAATGGGATCCTTATGCCCTACACCCACCAGGCCCAGGCCATCGCGCTGGCGGAGCAGGGGAAGGACATCTGTGTCGTTACCCCCACAGCGTCCGGGAAAACGCTTTGTTATAATGTGCCCATTCTGAATGCCATTTTAGATAACCAGGATACCAGGGCCCTTTACCTCTTTCCCACAAAGGCCTTATCCCAGGATCAGGTCGCCTCGCTGTATGAGCTGATTACCGCCATGGATGTGGATATTAAAACCTATACTTACGATGGGGACACCCCGGCTGCCGCCCGCAAGGCCATCCGCCAGGCAGGCCATGTGGTGGTTACCAATCCGGACATGCTCCACTCTAACATCCTCCCCCATCACACCAAGTGGGTAAAGCTGTTTGAAAACCTGCGCTTTATTGTTATCGATGAAATCCATATGTACCGGGGCATCTTTGGGGCCAACCTGGCCAATGTTTTAAGACGTCTGATGAGGCTGTGCTCTTTTTATGGTAGCCATCCCCAGTTTATCTTATGCAGTGCCACCATCAAAAACCCGGGCGAACTGGCCCAGAAGCTGATCGGTCGGGAAGTCAGCCTGGTGGATGACAACGGCGCCCCTTCCGGAGAAAAACATGTGATTTTCTATAACCCTCCGGTGGTAAATAAGCAGCTGGGCATCCGCAAAAGCGCCTTGAGCCAAACCCGTCACTTGGCAGAAAAGCTGCTTAAAAACCATATTCCCACCATCGTCTTTGCCAAAAGCCGGGTGCAGGTGGAGGTGCTGACCCGCTACCTGAAGGAACTGCGGGCAGACCCCCTGGGGCAATCCGGCACGGTCCGGGGCTATCGGGGCGGCTATCTCCCCCGTGAACGACGGGATATAGAAAAAGGACTTCGCAACAAATCCGTCGATATGGTGATCACCACAAACGCTTTGGAGCTGGGCATTGATATTGGCTCCCTGGATGCCTGCCTGCTGTGCGCCTATCCGGGAACCATCGCCAGCACCTGGCAGCAAGCGGGAAGGGCCGGTCGCAGGAACACCGCTTCGCTGACCATTCTGGTCGCCAGCTCCGCCCCCATCGACCAGTACATCAACAGCCATCCGGAGTATTTCTTTGCCCAGTCACCTGAAAATGCCCTCACTAACCCGGACAATCTTTATGTGCTGCTAAGCCACTTCAAGTGCGCCGCCTATGAACTGCCCTTCAAAGACGGGGAAGCCTTTGGCAATGCCCCTGGCACTGAGAGCCTCCTGGCCTATCTGGAGGAAGCTCAGGTGCTTCGCCATGTGGCAGACACCTATTACTGGGCAGCTGAGGACTTTCCTGCCAGTGAAATTAGCCTGCGCACCGCCATGACCGAAAACTTTCTTATCATGGACATCACAGATCCAGCCCATGTGCGCATGGTGGGTGAGATGGACCGTTTCACCGTCCCCATGTTGCTGCATGAAAATGCCATCTATCTCCACGAGGGCGTTCAATACCAGGTGGAAACCCTGGATTTTGACGCCTGCAAAGCCTTTATCAAAAAGGTGGATGTGGACTATTACACCGACGCAGACCTCAATATCAGCCTGAGCTTGCTGGATATAGATGAACAGGCGGAGCATGCTGCCCGGGGCGAAGTAAAGGTGACGGCGCTGGTGAAGATTTTCAAGAAAATGGCTTTTGACACCGGGGAATCCCTGGGTTATGGGCCTGTCAGGCTGCCTGAAACCGACATGCACACCACCGCCATGTGGCTGACCTTACCAGATGACATTGCCCGGAAATACGGCAAAGATAGCCTTCAAAACGGCATGCTGGGCATATCAAACCTGATGCGTATCGTAGCCCCGCTCTATCTGATGTGCTCACCCCAGGACCTGGCGGTGTCCTATCAGGTGAAAAGCCCCTTTACAGACCTGCCCACCCTGATCCTCTATGATAATTGCCCCGGCGGCATCGGCCTTTCCGAAAAGGCCTTCCTGATGCGCCGTACCCTGGTACACCACGCGGGTGAAATTGTGAAAAACTGTGTTTGTGAAGCAGGCTGCCCATCCTGCGCCGGGCCAGTCAATGAAATAGGAGGCGATGGCAAAAAGACAGCTATCCAGCTCCTGAACGACTTGGAAGCGCTTCTCGCTTCCGCCCCGGAGGTGTAGTCATGCCCCCTCTTGAACCATACCGCAGTGCCCTGGATTATACCTATGCCCTGGGGCTTTACCCCGCGCTGGAAGCCCTCAGCAAGGCACCTCATAGGGTGCGCAGGGTGCTGGTGAGCAGCAGGCTTAACGAAGATAAAACCAGCGACAAGCTCACCGCCCTTTGTTCTAACCATGCCATCCGCATCGAATCGGCCGACCGCCTGCTGCGCCGCCTCTCCGGCAAGGATAACTGCTTTGCCGCTGCTGTGGTGCAAAAAAAGGGCGATGGCATCCGCCCCGATTCACCCAGGCATCTGGTGCTTCACAACCCCATGGACGCCGGAAACGCGGGCACCATCCTGCGCACAGCGCTGGGCTTTGGCTTTCAGGACATCGCCATTATCACCCCGGCGGTGGATGTGTTTGACCCCCATGTGATCAGGGCCAGCATGGGCGCATTTTTCTCACTGCGGATCAGCCACTTTGATAGCATGGATCACTATGTGTCCAGCCATTCAAATAGGGCCTTATACCTGTTCATGCTGGATGGTTCTATTCCCCTGAATGAAACCGTAACACGGATATCATCCGCCCCCATAGGCCTGGTGTTTGGCAATGAGGGAAGCGGGCTGCCCGCCAGCTTTGCCGCTCTGGGCACCCCCGTTCGCATAGAACAGGGCGAGGCTATTGACTCGTTAAACCTGGCCATTGCCGCAGGCATCAGCATGTATACATTCAGAAAAACGCCGGAATAGGGAGCGTCATATGCCATTTAGTATCGTGCGCCAGGATATCACCAAAATGCAGGTGGACGCCATCGTCAACGCCGCCAACACAAAACTAAAGCAGGGCGGTGGCGTATGCGGTGCTATTTTTGAAGCAGCCGGAGCGCAGAAGCTTCAGGCGGCCTGCGATAAACTGTCCCCCATCAAAGCGGGTGAGGCGGTGATCACAAAGGGCTATCACCTGCCCGCCAAATACATTATCCACACATCAGGCCCAATCTATCAGGATGGCGAAAGCGGTGAGGAGGCGCTGCTTCGCGCTTGCTACCGCAACAGCCTGATGCTTGCGCGAAAACACCGCTGCAAAAGCATCGCCTTCCCTTTGATTTCAAGCGGCGTTTATGGATATCCCAAAGACGAAGCCCTGCAGGTTGCCACGACCGAAATTATTGCGTTCCTCCAGCAGCATGACATGGAGATCTACCTGCTTGTGTTTTCAAAAGACGCTTTCCTGGCCAGTCAGAAACTGCTGAGCGATGTCAAAAGCTATATCGATGAGCACTATGTTGATCAGCGTTTGATTGTTGAGCGCCAATCCCGGCGCATGGAAGAAGCATCCTTCAATGAGATGCCTGTCATGAAGGCATCTGAGTCAATGCCGCAAAAAATGCGCCCCCCAAACTTTGATAAGTTGCTGAAAGCGCTTGATGAATCCTTTTCAACCACCCTTCTTCGATTGATTGACCAAAAAGGCCTGGACGATGTCACCGTTTACAAACGCGCCAACCTAAGCCGCAAGCTTTTCTCCAAAATCAGAACGGGAAAATCCTACACCCCCAAGAAACCCACCGCCCTGGCGCTGGCCATTGCGCTGGAACTGTCGCTGGATGATACAGAAGACCTTTTGAAGCGGGCTGGTTTAGCGCTGTCAAACAGCAATATGTTTGATGTGATTATCAGATATTTTATTACGTACAAGATCTTTGACATCCATGAGATTAACTTGGTGTTATATAGTTTTGATCAGCCATTGCTTGGCAATTGATTCATTTGTCGCTTCCCAGGCGACCATTTCCGCTTTCTAAGCCTTTATCCTATAGCCATCACAAGGCTTAAGGAGGAAATGAACATGAAAAAGGGATTGACGGAACTGGTGATGATTCTTGACAAGAGCGGGTCGATGGCTGGCCTGGAAAGCGATACCATTGGCGGATACAACGCGATGCTGAAAAAGCAACAGGCGGAGGATGGCGATTGCCATATCACCACCGTGCTATTTGACAACAACATCACCCTGCTTAATGACCGCACCAACCTGAAAGCAGTCAGCCCCATCACCCACAAGGAATATCAGGTGGGAGGATGTACGGCGCTGCTTGATGCCATTGGCCTTAGCATTCAGAAAATCATCAACGTCCAGAAAAATACGCACCATGACTATAAGGCGGAAAAAGTGATCTTTGTCATCATCACAGATGGCGCCGAGAACGCCAGCCGCTTGTTTGACCAAAAAAATGTCAAGAAGATGATTGAAAAGCAAAAAAAGCATTATCAGTGGGAGTTCATCTTCCTGGGCGCTAATATTGATGCTGTGGAAACAGCCCATCACTTTGGCATCGCCGCCAACCGTGCCCAGAACTACCATGCCGACAAACAAGGGGTTCAGGTCAACTTCAATGCCATGAGCGCTGCTGTTGCAAACTTCAGAAGCACGTCACAGCTGCCTGATAACTGGGCGGAAGAGATAAACCGCGACTACTGCTCCCGAAAAAAAGCTTGAAACACCAGAAAATATCGTAATCCAAATTGTTTTTTGGCTGTATTTGATTGACAGGCGGATAAAAGCATGTTTATAATTCATGCATTGATTAAGAGAGGAGGAGCAACCATGAACTGCCAGCATATGATGATGGGCATGATGATGCGGCTGATGTATGTGTCAGGCGTTTCTTGGTCATGCTCTTTTCATCAATAAGCGCTGCCGATAGGCACACTGATGAGGCTGATCCGGAAACGGGCAGCCTCTTTCATTTGCCAAGGCGCAGAAAGGAAACAACATGGGACTGAGTCGAATGTGCAGG
>CAZSSU010000087.1:0-7592 GCA_964609415.1 uncultured Christensenella sp.
CCCGTGGCGGCCATCGCCAAAGACGGGATTGAGCTGAGGGCTAAAGCCCGGGTGACCGTGCGCACCAGCATCCAGCAACTGGTGGGTGGCGCTGGGGAGGAAACCGTGATGGCCCGTGTGGGCGAGGGCATTGTCACCACCATCGGCTCTGCCGGCTCCCACAAAGAGGTGCTGGAAAACCCGGACAAAATCAGCCACACCGTGCTGACCAAGGGCCTGGATGCAGGCACCGCGTTTGAAATTCTCTCCATCGACATCGCGGATGTGGATGTGGGTCGCAACATCGGCGCTCAGCTGCAGATGGACCAGGCGGAAGCCGACAGGCGCATCGCCCAGGCCAGGGCTGAGGAGCGCCGCGCCATGGCCGTTGCCCGTGAGCAGGAAATGAAAGCCGAGGTACAGGAAATGCGCGCCAAGGTGGTCGCCGCTGAGGCAGAGGTGCCCCTGGCCATGGCCGAGGCCCTGCGCGCTGGCAAACTGGGCGTGATGGATTACTACCAGATGCAGAATGTGATGGCCGACACCCAGATGCGGGATGGCATTGCCAAAGCAGCTGATCCGGCCCTGGGCGCCCCCAATGACGCCCAGAACCCTGGCAAATGATTTATTCCGCCGTAAACGTTGAAACCTGAGAAAGGAGGCAGCCTGTGGAAGGAATTGGTGTCATTCTCCTGATTATCTTTTCAATTGCCTCCAGCATCAATAAGAAAACCATGAAGCGCATGAAGGATGCCAAGGGCGGCCAGGTGAAAACCGATAAACCAGCGCCTGAAAGCCCTTTCCGGAAGGCGATTCGGCAGCTACAGGAGGCAGCAGACCTAGCCATGGGGCAGGAGCCCGCGAAGCAGCCCGTGCCGCCCTCCCGCCCCAATGCCGCCCGGGAAAGAAAGGCGGAAGAAGAGCGCAAGATGGAGCCTGCCTTCAGGGGCAGCGTGGCTGACCGGTCTGAGCCTGCCCCCCTCCCCCTGTTTGCGGAAGAGGAAAAACCAAGCCCGCGGATGGCGGCCCCGCAGCAGCCTTCTGCTCCAGCCCAGCGGCTGCCCCTGATGGGTGCCAGTGGCCTGGTGCAGGCGGTGATCGCCCAGGAAATCCTGAACCGCCCCCGTTCAGCCAGATGGCCTTATAACTCTGGCAAGCGGTCAGGTGCTTGACCTAAACAACGACCCCGGACACACTCCGGGGTCTTTTTTTGCCGTTAAATGGTAAAACGATGGACAGATAGTACCTGCCTGCGGGAAATGTGGGCGCAGGCGTGATTTTAGTTGAATTTGCAAGCAGAAATGTGATATGATACCATGAGTAATTTTGTTAGGGGACTTTATGATCAGAACCGGGAGAGTTATTCACAAAGAGCATAACCTGTTACAGGTTTGTTTTGATAAAGAAGAAGCTTGCACCAATTGCGGCCTGTGCGGACGGCAGGAATCGACCATGAGCGTCCAAGGAGAAGCCCAGGTGGGCGATGTGATTGAGGTGGAGCTGCCAGATGCCCAGGTGCTGAAGGCCTCCATGATTACCTACGCCCTGCCCCTGGTGGGGCTGATTCTGGGCCTGTGGCTGGGAACAGAGCTGTTTCCCGGACGGGAAGGCCTGTCGCTCTTAATCGGCGCTGTGGGCACGGTGTTGTTTTTTGGCGGGGTAAAGCTGTTTGACAGCAGGCTGCGCAAAACATCCGCCTGGCAGCCCCGGATCATCGCCATCCATCCCGTGGAAGCGGACCTAGCAGAGGAAGCAATCCCAACGAAATGAAACCCGTCATTGGAACGGGTTTATGGTATGAAATTTATTGGAGCCATCTCCCATGCCTGTGCGGTTAACAACGCGCAGGGATTGGGCAATGATTGAGGAGGTATACGTGGCAGAACAATCGAAACTAAAAATTATTCCCCTTGGCGGCATTGATGAAATCGGCAAGAATATCACGGTGTTTCAGTATGAGGATGACATCGTCGTGATGGACTGTGGATCCATCTTTCCCAAGGAAGACATGCTGGGCATTGACCTGGTGATCCCGGACATCAGCTACTTGATTGCCAATCGGGACAAGGTGCGGGGCTATGTGTTTACCCATGGGCATGAGGACCACATCGGCGCCACCCCCTACGTGGTGGACAAGGTGCCAGCCCCCATGTATGGGTCAAAGCTCACCCTGGCGCTGATTGAAAACAAGCTCAAGGAGCACCGCATCACCCGCTATGTGATGACACCTATGGAGCCTAGGCAGTCCGTGCAGCTGGGCAAGTTCTCCGTGCAGTTTTTAAAGGTCAACCATTCCATCGCCGGCGCATATGCCCTGGCTATCACCTGTCCCGCGGGCACGGTGGTCGCCACCGGTGACTTTAAAATTGACTTTACCCCACCTGATGGTCAATTGACTGATTTCGCAGCGTTGGCATCAATCGGTGAAAATGGCGCACTAGCGTTACTTGCGGAGAGCACCAATGTGGAACAAGCTGGGTATACCATGAGCGAACGTAAGGTTGCTGAAACTTTCAGCCAGCAGATCGCCAGCGCCCAGGGCCGGGTGATCATCGCGATGTTTGCCAGCAATGTAAACCGGGTCCAGCAGGTGGTGGACTGCGCCATCAGCTTTGGCCGCAAGGTGTGCTTTATTGGCCGCAGCATGATCAATGTGTCCACCCTGGCCATGGAGCTGGGCTATCTGGTGATTCCCCGGGAAAACCTGATTGAGATGGACGACCTGGACCGTTACCCGGATGAGCAAATCCTGGTGCTGACCACCGGCTCCCAGGGGGAACCGATGAGCGGGCTTACGCGCATGGCCTTCGCCGAGCACCGGAAAATGCAGATCAAGCAGTCTGACAAGGTGATCATTTCCGCTACCCCCATCCCTGGCAACGAGGTGTTCGTGTCCCGGGTTATTAACCAGCTGTATCGCTGCGGGGCAGAGGTGATTTATGAAGCCCTGGCTGAGGTGCATGTCTCCGGCCACGCCTGCCAGGAAGAGCTGAAGCTGATGCACGCGCTGGTTAAGCCCAAGTATTTTATCCCTGTCCACGGAGAATACCGCATGCTTTGGCAGCACGCTGAACTGGCGGAATCCATGGGCACCCTCAGGGAAAACATCATCCTGCCAGAAACTGGCCAGGTAATTGAGATGAACCAGAACAGCCTGTCCATTTCCGGCGTTGTGCCCACCGGCACGGTGCTGATTGATGGGCTGGGCATTGGCGATGTGGGCAATGTGGTGCTCAGAGACCGCAAACATCTGAGCCAGGAAGGCCTCATCATCGTGGCCATGGCCTTTGACAGGAGCAACGGGATGCTCATTTCCGGCCCCGACATCATCTCCCGCGGCTTTGTCTATGTCAGGGAGAATGAGGACATCATCGAAGGCGCCCGGGAGGTGGTCAGGCGGATCATCGACTCCTTTGAGCATATCGATGGCAGCGATTGGCCCACCATCAAAAACCGCATCAAGGATGACCTCAGGCGCTATCTGAACGACAAGATCAAACGCAATCCCATGATTCTGCCTGTGATTGTGGACCTGGGATAATTTGGGGAACGCCATGAATTACGATGCTGTGAACGCCCTGGAGCGGAGCCTGCGGGAATCCGAAGAGGTGCAGGAGTATAAGCGCCTGAAAGCGCTGGTGGATGAGAACGAAACCACCCGGGCGCTGATTAAGGAGTTTAAACGCCTGCAGATTCTGGTGCAGATGTCTGCCGTTTCAGGCCAAGCGGTGCCGGAGGGGGAGATGCAGCGTTTTCAGCAGATTTCCTCCCTCCTGTATGCCGGCACCGACACCTCCCGCTACCTGCTGGCGGAACTGCGCCTGCAGCAGGTGATGGCGGATATCTATACCGCCCTCAACCGGGCCTCGGGCCTTTCCCTGGATCTGCCGGGGTTGGGCTGACGGGATTATCGGCATGAACCATCACGAAGAATACACGCCGGAAAAGCTGCTGGAAGAGCGGCAGTACGGCCTGTATTGGTATAGCTGGCTGTGGAACATCCTGCGGCCGGTGCTGATCATCGCCTGCGCTGTGCTGCTGATGGTGGGGGTTATTTCCTTTGCCTGGGGCAAGGTGTCAGGCGCTTTGATTGACCCGGTGGATACCCGGGACACCACCCCCATCGCCTTTGAAATCAAAAGCGGTGACAGCCTCAGCCGCGTGGCCAACAACCTCCAGGGCTTAAACCTGGTGCGCAACCGCACGGTGTTCAAGTACTACGCTGATTTTATGGGCTTTGGCCAGAAGATTCAGGCGGGCAGCTATACGCTCAACCGGAGCATGACCATCTCCCAGATCGCTGATCAATTGACCCGGGGCGATGGCAAGCCCATCGTGCGCAACATCACGGTGATCCCCGGCTGGACGGTGGAGGGCATCGCAGAGTATCTGTTTAAGGAAGGCATCGTGAAGGACCAGGCGGCCTTCCTGGAGATGTGCCGGAGCGGCCAGCAGTTTGCGGATTATTACTATATCAGCGATGTTCTGGCCACCGGCACCGTGCCCCAGCGCAAGTATGCCCTGGAGGGCTACCTGGCGCCAGACACCTATGAGATTTATACCGACGCGAAGCCGGAAGACATCATCAAGAAGCTGCTCTCCCAGACCGGCGCCGTTTATAAGGAAGGCTATCAGGCCCGTGCCCAGGAGCTGGGCATGAGCATGGACCAGGTGCTGACCCTGGCTTCCATGATTGAGAAAGAGGCCAAGACGGCGGACTTTGCCAGGGTGTCTGGCATTTTCCACAACCGGCTTAAGCAAAATATGCGCCTGGGGAGTGACGTGACCATCAAGTATGTCACCGGCACCACCCGCATGGCCCTGGGCGGGAGTGATCTGACCATCGATTCCCCCTATAACACCTACCAGCATCAGGGGCTGCCCATCGGCCCCATCTGCGGGCCATCCCCTGCGGCGGTGCAGGCGGCGCTCTACCCGGACGAAGCATTCATGGCCGATGGCTACCTCTATTTCTGCTCCAAGGACCCGGACACGGGGGAATTGTACTTCTCCAAAACCCTGGAAGAGCACGAGCAGGCGGTGCGGGTGTATGCCCCCTTGTGGGAGGCCTATGACAAACGCACCAACGCGCAATGACCATGCATAAAAACGGGACGATTTTTGGCCCCGGCGGCAATTCCGATTCCTTTTACGCCCAGGGGAACAAGCGAACGGTGGACACGTTTACCTGGCAGCAGGAGCGGTTTGGCCTGCGGGCGTTTGAGTATTCCTTTGGCCGGGGCATCGGCTTGTCAGAGGCATCTGCCCTGGAAATCGGTCAGGCTGCCCGGGATGCGGGGGTGAGCTTCAGCGTTCACGCGCCGTATTACATCAACCTGGCAAGCCAGATCCCGGAAAACCAGCAGAAAAGCCGGGACTATATCCGCAGAAGCGCCGGGATGCTCCGCCTCATGGGCGGCACCCGCCTGGTGGTGCACCCGGGCTCCCCACAAAAGCAGAAGCGGGAAGACGCCTTGAAACGCTGCGAGGAGGCGCTGGCCGCAGCCAGGGAAAGCCTGGTGGCAGACGGGCTGGGGGAGACCACCCTCTGCCTGGAAACCATGGGCCGCCCCAGCCAAATTGGCAGCCTGGATGAAATTCTGGATTTTGTGCTGCTGGATGATTCCTTTTTGCCCTGCATTGATTTTGCCCACCTGCATGCCGCCTCAGGCGGCGGCCTTCAGACCAGCGCCGACTTTGAAAGGGTGCTTGACCGGGTGGAGGAGCAGCTGGGGATAGAGCGGGCGAGGAAAATGCATGTGCATTTTTCCCGCATCGAGTATGGCCCTAAAGGGGAGCTGCGCCACCGCAGCTTTGCTGAAAAGGAATACGGCCCGGACTTCAGCCACCTGGCTGCTCTCCTGGTGAACAGGCAATACGCCGCCACCATCATCTGCGAAAGCCGGGGCACCATGGCGGAGGATGCGGCGGAGATGATGGGCATGCTGCAAGCGTATTTGTGATAGCCACAGAAGGTTTGTTGTGTTAAAATATAGGGCGTGCCATGACAGGCACAGGGAGGAACAGCATGAGCAGGGTTAAGCGTCTGATGGATTTGTGCGGGCTGGACGAACAGCAGGGCATTATCATTCATCGTCCGTCCAATATGTTTTACCTCAGCGGCTACACTGGGGAAGGGCTGGTGGTAATATCCCGCGGGATAAGTGCCATTGTTACAGACTTCCGCTATGTGGAACAGGCCCAGCAGCAAGCGCCCGGGTTTAGCGTGCACCAGATATCAAACACCGCGGGCCATGCCCAGGTAGCGTCAGGGCTGATCCAGGGCGCTGGCCTTAAGCAGGTGCTGTACGAGGATGATTTTGTCACCGTCAAGGAGAGCCGCAAGCTGCAGGACGCGCTGGGCGATATCGCGCTTTTGTCCCTCAACAACCAGCCGGAAAAACTGCGCGAGGTGAAGGATGAGCGGGAAGCGGCGCTGATTGAAAAAGCCTGTGCCATCTCCTGTGAGGCCTTTGAGTATATCCTCACCCAGATCAAGCCCGGCATGACAGAAAAGAAGATCATGCGCCTGCTTGACTACCGGATGCTGGAGCTGGGCGCTGAGGGCGTTGCCTTTAGCACCATCGTGGCCTCTGGCCCCAATGGTTCCCTGCCCCACGCCATCCCAGGCGACAGGCAGATTGCCACAGGCGACATGATCACCATGGACTTTGGCGCCAAATTCGGTGGCTACTGCGCCGACATGACCCGCACCATCGCCGTGGGGAAACCCGGGCAGGAAATGCGGGAGATTTATGACATCGTGCTCCACGCCCAGAAAGTGTGCCAGGACGCCTTGGCACCTGGCAAGGTTTGCCGGGATGTGGATGCCATCGCCAGGCAGATTATTGGCGACGCGGGCTATGGCGACAGGTTTGGCCATGGGCTGGGCCACGCGGTGGGCATTGATATCCATGAAAACCCACGCCTGAGCCCCACCTGCGGCGACACGCTGCTGCCGGGACACGTGATGACGGTGGAGCCGGGCATTTATGTGCCGGGGCTTGGCGGGGTGCGGATTGAGAACTCCTGCCTGATTACGGCGGATGGCGCCAGGAGCTTGGTCAGCGCCAATCGGGAACTGATTATCCTGTAAGATTTTGATAAAATAACAATTGGAGGAGAGAGCATGGTCACAGCGGGCGATTTTAGAAAGGGAATTACCATTGAATGGGACGGCGGCGTGTGGAACATCGTTGATTTCCAGCATGTGAAGCCGGGCAAGGGCGCCGCATTTGTGCGCACCAAAATCAAGAACGTGATGACAGGCGCCGTGGTAGAGCGCACCTTTAACCCCACCGACAAGATGCCCCGCGCCATCATCGAGTCCAAGGACATGCAGTACCTGTACAACGACGGCACCCTGTACTACTTCATGGATCCGGAGAACTATGAGCAGATGCCCCTCAACCACGACCAGGTGGAAGAGGCGATTCAGTTCGTGAAGGAAAACACCAACGTGACCATCAAGTTCTTCAAAGGCACAGCCTTCTCGGTGGAAGCGCCCAACTTTGTGGACCTGGAGATCACCGAGACGGAGCCTGGCTTTGCCGGCAACACTGCCTCCAACACCTATAAACCCGCCACCACTGAAACCGGGTTCTCGCTGATGG
>CAZSSU010000088.1:0-2188 GCA_964609415.1 uncultured Christensenella sp.
GGATACGTGGAACACGCAGGGCAGCAGCTCGCCGGCGATCTTGTACATGTTGGGGATCATCAGCAGCAGGCCCTGGGAGGCGGTGAAGGTGGTGGTCAGGGCGCCGGCGGCTAAAGACCCGTGCACGGCACCTGCCGCGCCGCCCTCTGACTGCATTTCTGACACCTTCACCGTTTGACCAAAGATGTTCTTTCTTCCTTGGGCGGACCACTCGTCCACATACTCAGCCATGGTGGATGAGGGGGTGATGGGGTAGATGGCGGCCACGTCGCTAAACGCGTAAGCGATATGGCTGACTGCACCGTTACCATCGATGGTAAATTGTTTCGCCATGATAATCCTCCTGACAAATTTTCTTGCTAAAGCCTGCCGGAAAACGGCATATTTCAGACTTAATCAGTATAAAGAGTTGCCCCCGGGATGTCAAGGACGCCAGCCTGCCCCAAAACATGGGCGCAGCAAGGGAAAACGCCGTTTGATGCTGTGAAAATCACAAACAAAAATGGCGTGTTTGTTGTTCTGTTTGCATCCTGAGCGGCGAAAATGTTATCATTATACGTCAAATAAAAAGGAGGCGTTTTTCTTGCAGGAGTGGTTGCGGCGTTTTTTGGCGCCGGAAGGGCTTGTTAAGCCTGAGCGGCGTTTGGGTGAATTGCCCGGGGGACGGGAGGCTTATGGCCGGGTGATGCATATCGCCCTGCCGGCCATTGCGGAGATGGTGCTGATGAGCCTGATTGGTAGCCTGGACACCATCATGGTGGGGCAGCTGGGCAAAACAGCCCTGGCGGCGGTGTCGCTGCCCTCCCAGCCCCGGATGATCATGCTGGCGCTGTTTTTCGCGCTGAATGTGGGGGTTACGGCCATCGTGGCCCGGCGCAAGGGGCAAAACCGGCAGGAGGACGCCAACCTGACGCTGAAAAACGCCCTGGTCTTGTGCTTTGGCCTGTCGGTGGTGGTGGCGGGGCTGGCCGTGGGCTTTGCGGAGCCCCTCATGCGCCTGGCGGGCGGCCACAGCGCTACCCCTGATGATGCCCTGGTGCTAAAAGGCGCTGTGGACTATTTTGTGATCATGGCCATGGCGCTTCCGGTGAACGCGCTGTCCATGTGCGTGAGCGCTGCCCTGCGGGGTGTGGGCGAAACGCGCACGCCCATGCGGGTGAATATCGTGGCCAACCTGGTCAACGTGGTGTTCAACTACCTGCTGATTTTCGGCCACTTTGGCTTCCCCAGGCTTGAGATCAAGGGCGCTGCCATCGCCAGCGTTATCGGCATGGTGGCGGGCATGGTGCTGGCCTTCAGGGCGGTGATGCGGGCGGATGACAGCTACCTGCACGTCCGCGTGAAGGACAGCTGGCGCCTGGACCGGGAGACCATGAGCGCCATCATCCGGGTGGGCGGCAATGCCGTGGTGGAGCAGACCAGCATGCGCATCGGCTTTTTCCTGTATTCCCGCATCATCTACTCCCTGGGCGTCACCATGTTTGCCGCCCACAACATCGCCATGCAGTTCCTGGCGCTCACCTTTAACTTCGCCGACGGCCTGGCGGTGGCCTCCACCACCCTGGTGGGGCAAAACCTGGGGCGGGAGCGCATGGACCTAAGCCTGATGTACGGCAAAATCACCCAGCGCATTGCGCTGGGGATGAGCCTGGTGCTGGGGGCTTTCACAGCGCTGATGCGCTACCCTGTGGGGCGGCTGTTTATTGACCCCTCCACCCCTGATGCGGGGCTGGTGATTGCTTTCGCCGCGGAGACGCTGCTGGTGGTGGCGCTGATGCAGCCGGTGCAGATGGGCTCAGTGGTATACGCGGGCTGCCTCCGGGGCGCCGGGGATAATTTGTATGTGGCGGCGGTGATGATGGTGTGCGTGTCCATCATCAGGCCCATCGCGGCCTATCTGGCGGTGAATGTGTTCCATGTGGGCCTGGCCATGGTGTGGATGATCAGCCTGGCTGAACTGGTGATTCGGCTTTATTTCTTCCATCGCCGCTTTGAAAGCGGGAAATGGGCCCTCAAGCGGGTATAGTCCTTGTAAAGCCACGTGACAAAACGCTAGCAGGCGGCACAGCCGCAAAAGGAGGACGCCATGGCTGAAAAGAAAACCACGAAGGGCACAGCAGCGGACAAGGAAGAGCCCAAGAAGAAAACCACGGCGAAAAAGGCCACGACCACCAAGGCAGCGGACAAA
>CAZSSU010000088.1:2288-7567 GCA_964609415.1 uncultured Christensenella sp.
GCCAAGAAAACCGCCGCTAAGAAGCCGGTGGGCAGCGCCCAGGGCGAAACGGTATTGGACGGGCTGATGGAAGGCCTGATTGAAATAGGCAAGGAAGCGGTGGCGGGCTTTGTTGAGGAGATTAAGGACAAGATTTCGCCCTCATCATAATCATCATGGCTGCCCGGCTGGTCAAGTCCGGCCGGGCGGCGTCCATCAGGAGAAAATATGAAAATGCCCGGGAAGGATGTCCGGCACTTTTTTATTTTCAACCCCGCCGCCGGCAAGCGTGGGGCCAAAGCCCGGCTGGATCAGGCGCTGGCGACGCTTGATGAGGCCAGCTATGTTCTCCATGTGACCCGTGGCAGCGGGGACGCGGCCAACTTTGTGCGGCAGGTGTGTCAAACAGAACAAGGCCCTCTGCGCTTTTATGCCTGCGGGGGCGATGGCACCCTGGGGGAGGTGGCCACAGGCGCTCTGGGCTGTGAGCGGGCGGAAATCGGCGTGTGGCCCTGCGGCAGCGGCAACGACTATGTGAAGCTGTATGGTGGAGAAGCCAGGTTTCTTGATATCAAGGCCCAGCTGAGGGCCCCCAGCGTCCCGGTGGATGTGATCCGGGTGGGGGAGCGCTGCGCCATCAACGCGGTCAACGCGGGGCTTGAAGCGGAGGCGGCTGGCACCATGCTGCGCTTCCGTCATCACCCCCTGTTCAATGGGAAAAACGGCTACCTGATAGGCGCCCTTGACGCGGTGCTCCGCCACATGCGCACGCCCTGCACCGTGCTGGCTGATGGGGAGTTGCTCCATGAGGGGGACATGCTCACCCTGTCCCTATCCTGCGGGCAGTATATTGGCGGCGGCTTTCGCTGCGCCCCCCGCTCACAAAACGATGACGGCCTCATGGACCTGGCGCTGATCAAGCCCATCAGCCGCCTGCGGCTTGCCCGGCTGCTGCCCGCCTATAAAAAGGGCGAGCACCTGGAGGATTCCCGCATCAAGGGCAACATCATCTACCGCCAGGTGAAATCAGTGCGAATCACAAGCACTCAGGACATCTCCCTGTGCCTGGATGGGGAGATTGTCACCGGGCGGGCGTTTGATATTCAATTATTACCTGGGGGGATCAGGTTTGTTGTGCCAGATGTTTAAGCGGCCAGGGGCTGGCAGATCACTTCTGGATGGATTTTTCAGCGTGCATAGATAGAATCAGGCTGCCTCTCTTATGCCCGCTGTCCACGATTTGGTGGGCTTCCTGGGCTTTTTCCATGGGCAGGATGCTGTGGATGACTGCTTTTAGCTTTCCCTCATCAGCCCACCGGGCTAATTGTTCAAGTTGTTGACGGTTTTCTTTAGAGACATCCTCACTGCAGATGTTGATATAGCGGCCAGTGGACATGAGGGCTGATTTTGCCTGGCTGGGGAGCATCTTTCCTACGGTATCCAGCACCAGGTGATAGCGTGTGTTGGGTGTGAAAATCCGATCCGTGGTATAATTGATGAAATGCTCCGCCCCTAATTCCCGCACCAGCATCTCGTTTATTCCGCTTGCAACCCCGGTGACATGTAAGCCCATATTCCGCGCCACCTGCACCGCGATGCTGCCAACAGCGCCCGATGCGCCATTGATTAGAATGCGTTCGCCTGCTTTGGCGGCGTGTTTGTTCAAAAAATACAGTGAAACATTGCCGCCAAAGGGCAAAGCCGCGGCTTCCTGAAAGCTTAGTGACTCAGGCTTGAGGGCCACGGGGCCATCAGCAGGGATGGCTACAAATTCGGCGTGGCAGCCAGAGCGCATGCCGGGGGAGGAGCCAAACACCGCATCACCCACTTGGAACTGAGTGACGCCCTCGCCCAGGGCGGTGACGGTGCCGGCAAAGACAGTCCCAAGAATGGGCTGGCGGGGCTTGCCAAAGCCCAATGTCAGCCTCATGACAAACCTCGCCGCACCGGATACTTCAAGCGCCCGGGTGCGGGCATCCGTTGTGTTGACAGGGCTGGCGTGCACCTTCACCAATATTTCTCCCGCCTTGGGGGTGGGGGTGGGCACTTCCATGATCCTGACCACATCAGGTGGCCCATAACGCTCTACCACAACGGCTTTCATTGGCATTCTCCTTTGACATATGGCTGTGTTTGCCATGGCTTCAGTTCAAAAGATATAGGAAAGTTGGCGCGCTGTAAAGCCGGGCTTTGCGGGGCCCGAAAGACAAAAAGACTGCCGCGAAAAAACACGAACGAAAAAATATTCAAGATGTAAAATGTTCGATAATTTATTGACAAGGGCTATGGGGAGCGTTATCATGAAAATGCCGGAGGATTTTCACTTTAAACGTGAAAGAAAAGCCGGCCAGTGCACCATCAATGAAAGGGGCTGTTCGGTTTACGGGCTGCCCGTTTGCATTTTCAGAAGGGGGAAACAAATGAGGAAAGTAGCGGTCATCATGGGCAGCGCCAGCGACCTGAAGGTGGCGGGCCAGGCGGCGGAGGTGCTTAAAGCATATGGCATCCCGCATATTCTCAGGGTGTGCTCGGCTCACCGGACGCCGGAGGCGGTCAGGGATTTTGCTGTGCGCGCCCGGGAAGAGGGCTATGGCGCCATCATCGCGGTGGCGGGCATGGCGGCCCACCTGGCAGGTGCCATCGCGGCCAACACCACCTTGCCTGTGATTGGCGTGCCGGTGGCATCCGGTGGCCTGGGCGGGATGGACGCGCTGCTTTCCACCGTGCAGATGCCCTCTGGCATCCCCGTGGCCACGGTGGCCGTGAACGGGGCCAAAAACGCCGCCATCCTGGCCATTCAGATGCTGGGAGTGACCGATCAGGAACTGGCCAAAAAGCTTCAGGACAACCGGGAGCAGATGGCCCGGGATGCCGCCCAGGCAGACCGGGAAATCGCCCTGGAATATGGGGAGGGACTATGAAAGACCTGCGTTTGGTGTACCGGGGCAAAACCAAGGATGTGTATGCTTTGGAGAACGGCAACTACCTGCTGAAGTTCAAGGACGATGTCACCGGCACGGATGGTGTGTTTGACCCTGGCGCCAACACCGTGGGGCTGTCGATTGATGGCATGGGCAGGCAAAACCTGGAAACCACGGTGCACTTTTTCGAACTGCTGAAAAAAGCGGGCATCCGCAGCCATTATGTGTCAGCTGACCTGGATGAGAATACCATGGAGGTGCTGGCAGCCCAGCTCTTTGGCCATGGGGTGGAAGTGATCTGCCGCAAGCGCGCGGTGGGCAGCTTTATCCGGCGTTATGGGTCCTATATTGAGGAAGGCGCGCCGCTTGATGACTATGTGGAGATGACCCTCAAGGACGACGCGAAGAACGACCCCCTCATCACCCGGGAGGCGCTGGTGGCCCTTCATATCATGGATGACGCCCAGTATGAGGCTGTGGTGGAGGAAACCCGCCGCATCACCGCCCTGGTGGCGGGGGAACTGGCCAGGCACGGGCTTGAGCTGTATGACATCAAGTATGAGTTTGGGAAGACCGCAAACGGCGTGGTGCTGATTGATGAAATCTCCGCCGGCAACATGCGGGCCAAGGACCACGGCCAGAATGTGGAAGCGCTGGAGCTGACGGCGCGCATCCTGGGCCGGGAGGCGAAAAATGCCTGACATCCACGAGGAATGCGGCATCCTGGGCATTTACAGCCCCACGACCCGGGATGTGAGCCAGGATGCTTACCTGGGCCTGTGCGCCCTGCAGCATCGGGGCCAGGAAAGCTGCGGCATCGCCATCAACGATGAGGGGCTGTTCCGCCTGCACAGCGACATGGGCCTGGTGAGCGAGGTGATGAGCCACCAGGTGCTCTCCGCCCTGGGCGAGGGCAACATGGCCGTGGGGCATGTGCGCTACGGCACCGATGACAACCGCAGCCGCATTAACAACCAGCCCATTATGGTGTCCCACCGGAAAGGCCGCCTGGCGCTTGCCAATAACGGCAGCCTCGTCAACTACAGCGTCCTGCGCGATCAGTTTGAGGATGAGGGCTTTATCTTCCACACCACCAGCGACGCGGAGGTCATCTCCTGTGTGATCACCCGGGCGCGGCTGGGCTCCCACTCCACGGAGGAGGCCATCAGCCGCTCCATGGAGATGCTCCTGGGCAGCTACACCATGGTGGTGATGTCCCCCAAGAAGCTGATTGCCGTCAGGGGCCCCATGGGCTTAAGGCCCCTGTGCATCGGGCAGAAGGAGGACGGCACCTGGATTGTGGCCTCCGAAACCTGTGCCCTGGATGTGATAGGCGCCCGTTTTGTCAGGGACATTGACCCGGGTGAAATCGTGGTGATAAGCCAGGAGGGCCTGCGCTCTGACCGCAGCCACTGTGAAAGCGCCAAGCAAAGCCTGTGCGTGTTTGAGTACATCTATTTCGCCAGGCCCGACTCGGTGGTGGATGGGGTGAGCGTCCATGAAGCCCGGGTGCGGGCGGGTGCCTTCCTGGCCCAGGAGCACCCGGTGGAGGCCGACCTGGTGGTGGGCGTGCCGGATTCCGGCATCGACGGCGCCATTGGCTATGCCCGGGGCTCCGGCATCCCCTATGGCCTGGGCTTCATTAAAAGCAAGTACATCGGCCGCACCTTCATCAACCCCGGCCAGAGCGCCCGGAAGGCGGGGGTGCACATCAAGCTGAACCCCCTGGCGGCGGTGGTGGGCGGCAAGCGCATCGTGCTGGTGGATGACTCCATTGTCCGGGGCACCACCAGCAAGGAGATTGTGCGCCTGCTCAGGAAAGCCGGGGCGACTGAGGTGCACATGCGGGTCACCTCGCCCCCCTTCATGCACCCCTGCTACTACGGCACCGACATCAAGTCCAAGGATAGCCTCATCGCCTGCCAGTACAGCCTGGAGGAAATCAGGCAGATCATCGGCGCTGATTCCCTGGGCTACCTAAGCCTTGACAACGTGCGGAAAATTGCGGCACCCATTGACGAATCGCGGTTTTGCACCGCCTGCTTTGACGGGAATTATCCCACCCGGGCCCCAGCGGCCAGCCAGCGGGATAAATACACCAAACGCCTCATGCGCGTGGGAGAGATGACATGAAAAGCGACAGCGCCCGGTATAAGGACGCCGGGGTGGATATCAACGCCGGCTACAAAGCGGTGGAACTGATGAAGGACAGCGTGGCCAGGACCATGATCCCAGGGGTGGTATCAGGCCTTGGCGGCTTTGGGGGGCTATTCGCGCCGGATATCGCGGGGATGACCAGGCCCGTTCTGGTGTCTGGCACCGATGGGGTGGGCACCAAGCTGAAGCTGGCCTTCCTGATGGACCGGCATGACAGCATCG
>CAZSSU010000089.1:0-7531 GCA_964609415.1 uncultured Christensenella sp.
GGAATTGGTCTTGCTGACTACGCCCGCCAGCTTGCGCATGGCCTGGCTCATCATGCGGGCTTGGAGGCCCACGAAAGTGTCGCCCATTTCACCGTCAATTTCAGCCCGGGGCACCAGGGCGGCCACCGAGTCCACCACCACGATGTCAATGGCGCCGGAGCGCACCAGCGCTTCAGCGATTTCCAGGGCATCCTCACCGGTGGAGGGCTGGCTGACATAGAGTTCATCAATGTTGACGCCCAGGCGCTTGGCATAGCTGGGGTCAAGGGCGTGCTCAGCGTCAATAAAAGCGGCCAGGCCGCCCATTTTCTGGGCTTCAGCGATGATGTGGAGGGCGACAGTGGTTTTACCGGAGGATTCCGGGCCATACACCTCGATGATGCGGCCCCGGGGGATGCCCCCCACGCCCAGGGCATTGTCCAGTTCCAGGCTGCCCGTGGGGATGACCTCCACCTGCAGTTTGGGTTGTCCGCCCAGTTTCATCACGGTGCCGCGGCCAAATTGTTTATCAAGCGCTGCCAGCGCGCGGTCAAGGGCCTGGGTCTTTTCGTCCTGCTGTGCCCGGGCTGCTGCCTGGGCTTTGGTTTCTTTTGCTGCCATGATTATTCCTTTCAGCGCTTATTTGAGGGCGCTTTTTGTAATGTCTTTGCGGAAAAGCTCTTTCCCGCCCATAAAATACTGAACCCCGCTGACAAGCGTCAGAAGCGCCATCAGGATGGTGAGGCTCAGGGTGAGCCAGTAGGGGCCCTTTAAGAGGGCGGAGAAGATGCTGAAAAACTGGGCATTGGTTTTGATTTTGCCCAGATTGCCGGCTGGGATCACGATGCCCTGATCCACCGCCACCAGGCGCAGGCCGTCTACGGCCAGTTCTCTGGCTGCCACCAGGCAGGTGGCCCACCAGAAGTAGTCCCCCCGCGCCAGCAGGGCAATCATCATGGTGAGGGAGAGAATTTTATCGGCCACCGGGTCCGCGAACTTGCCAAAGTTGGTGACAATGCCTTGTTTTCTAGCAATGTGGCCATCAAAAAAATCAGTCAGGCAGGCGGCGGCAAAAAGAATGGCAGCCGGCACATGCCAGTTGATCATGGTGAGGATCAGACAAATTGGGATCAGGGCCACCCGGAGAATGGTCAGCTTATTGGGCAGGTTCATGGATGATACCTCAGTTCTGATTGGTGGTGGCTTCCAGGTCATAGGTGGAAGCGGCGGTGATCCTGGCCTTGACCATCTGGCCGGGCTTGAGGTTCTGCTCACTGCTCAGGCGGATAATGCCATCGCTGTCAGGCGCTTCCCACTGGGAACGGGCGGAATAAACGCCGCCCTCCCTGCCTGTGATCAGAAGCATTTCCTCATTGCCCACGCGCAGCAGGTTCCGCTCCAGGCTGATCTCGGCTTGCAGCCGCATCACCCTGTCCAGGCGTTTGGCTTTCACATCCTCGGGGACCTGGTCAGGCATTTTCTCTGCGGGGGTGTCCTCCTCAGGGGAGAAGGAGAAAGCGCCCAGCCGGTCAAAACGCACTTCACGCATAAAATCCATCAGCATGTCCACGTCTTCCTCGGTTTCTCCGGGGAAGCCCACAATCACCGTGGTGCGCAGAGCAAAGCCCTTGCTCCTGGCGTAGTGGAGCAGCTGTTTGGTTTTGTCGATATCACCGCGGCGGTTCATGGCGCGTAGAATGCGAGGGGAGGCGTGCTGCAGGGGCAAATCCAGGTATTTGCAGATGTTGGGCCGGGAAGCCATCAGGTCGATGAGGGACGCATCAATCTCATCCGGATAGCAGTAGAGCACCCGCAGCCAGTCGATGCCGGGAATCTGCGAGGCGGCGTCAAGCAGCTGGATCAGGGAGGTGTTTTTCAGGTCGATGCCGTAGCGGGAGGTGTCCTGAGCAATCAGGATTTGCTCCCTGGCGCCGTCCTTGGCCAGGCCTTCCATTTCGCGCAGGAGGTCTGCCATTTCCCTTGAGCGGAAACCGCCCCTGATGCCGGGAATGGCGCAGTATGCGCAGCGGTTGTCACAGCCCTCCGCGATGCGCACATAGGCGGAATAGCTGGGGGTGGTCAGCACCCGGCCACAGCTGTTGAAGTCCCGGGTGCGGCCCGTGGCGCTGGCTCGCTGGCCTGAGAGCGCTCCTCTGATCAGCCCCGGCAGAGCCGGGTACTGGGAGACACCGGTGAGCACATCGATTTCAGGGATGTCATTGAGCAGCTCTTTTTCATAGCGCTGGGCCAGGCAGCCGGTCACACAGAGCACCTGGCACTGGCCGGTTTTCTTGTGCTCCGCCATTTCCAAAATGGCATCAATGGATTCCTCCTTGGCGGAGGTGATAAAGCCGCAGGTGTTCACAATCAGCACCTGGGCCTGGGCTGGGTCTGCCACAAAACTAAAACCGTCTTCCTTCAGGAAAGACAGCATTTCTTCCGTATCCACACGGTTTTTCACACATCCCAAGGAAATAACGCCAACCTTCATCCGTTCATGTCGCTCCAAGCATCAGAATTAACCATATATCGCACATATTACCATAGCCCAGGCCCTCAAACAAGGGCTTAGAGGTGAAAAAGGGAACAAAAGTTCCCTTTATTTCTTCATCCGTCGTTTGATGACCTCTGGCCGGGCGATGGAGTAGCCGAAGAAGCCTTCCGCCTGGGTGAGGCCCCGGTATTCCCCGTGGCAATAGGCCATGAGCTGGGCTTTGCCAAAGTCTATTTTGCCGGACTGGTCCATCAGGGATTCCTCAATGCCCATGCTGACGATTTCACCGATAAACATCGTATGGGAGCCCAGCGCCAGCGTCTCCCGCACCCGGCAGGCCAGGTAAGCGGGGCTCTGGGCGATAGCGGGGGCCAAGGAAAGCCCCTCTGCGGGCACTGGATCAAGGCCGCAGAGGCTGAACTTGTCATAATCCCGCCCGGAGCGCACCCCGCACAGGTCGCAGGCTTTCAGCAGCGCGCGGCTTACCAGGTTCACCACGAATTCCCCCGAATCCCTGATGATGTCATGGGAATGGCGGTCCGGCCTGATGGAGACAGACAGCATGGGCGGGTCAGAATTGACGGTGCCTGTCCAGGCCACGGTGATGATATTAGGGGCTTTTTTTCCGTCAGCGCAGGACACCATCACCACCGCGGTGGGGGAGAGCAGGGTGCCTGGCTTTAAAATGCTAAACGCCATCTTACTGCGCGCTTTCTATGCCGCGGAGCACTTCGGGCTCCCGGATGTCCCGGACAGAGGTGAACATGCGCCGGGTGAGGATGGCGCCGTTTCTGTAATACAGGCAGATGAAAGGCAGGTCCTTGATGAACAGGTCCTGGATGGCGCCAAGCGATTCCTTATACTGCTCCCGGCCCATGGCCTTGCGCAGGTCGTTAAACAGGTTATCCATGGCCTTGCTGTTATAGCGGGTGTAGTTGCCGGTGTTGCCGCTGATGAGCATGAAGCCTGGGTCGGGGGTGAAATCCATGTTGAAGCTGGCCATGCACAGGTCATAGCTGCCGGCCTCCAATTTTTCCACCGTTTCCTTGAAGGTGAGCGGCATGAGCCGGGCTTCGATGCCCACGGCAGCCAGCTGCGTCACAATCATCCCCGCGGCCCCCAGCCTGGCGCTGTTGTCCTGCTCCTCATAGACATAAAAGCGCAGGGACAGTTTAACCAGCTTGCCATCTCTGGTCATGTCGCGGATGCCATCATCATTGCTGTCAACCCAGCCCACCTCATCCAGCAGGCGCTTGGCTTCCTCCGGGTTATAGCGCACGGCATCATCCGCGGCTTTGTACATCCAGGTGCCCATGGGGATGGGGGTATCGGTGCGCTGGGCCATGCCCATGTAGGTGCTTTCAGCAATAGCATCCAGGTTCAGGGCAAAGCGGATGGCCTGGCGCACGCGGATGTCCTCCAGCTCGTAAGAGCGGTGATTCATCTGGAGCGTTTCCAGCTGCTTGGTGCGGTAGTTCAGGTGGAGGGAGTTGATGCCTGAGCGGTACTGGGCTGCTGTGAGGGAACGGGTGAGCACCGCGTCCACCCGGTTGTATTCGTAGCTGGAGATCAACTCCCGGTTGGCGGTGTGAAAGATCACGTTGATTTCAGAAATTTTGGGCGGCGCTGTCCACCAGAGGGAGTTGGCGGACAGCCATAAATAGTCCTTGGGCAAGAACTGCTCCACCACATAAGGGCCGGTGCCGATGGGGTTATCGGCCTGCACCTGGGAGGCGGGCAGGATGGGAAAATTCATCGCGTAAAGAAAGCCGAAGTTCTTCCTGGGTGTTTTAATGACCACCGTGTTTTCCCCGCTGGCGGAGGCATCCGAAACAAAGTATTTGAGCGAGGAATAAACGCCCTTATTGGCGTTTGTTTCGTCATTGGCCAGGCGCAGAATCTCCTGGATGGTGGCCACCACATCGTTTGCAGTCAGTGGTGTGCCATCATGAAAGGTGACGCCTGACCTGAGGGTGAATTGCCAGCTGGCGCCATCAGCAGAGGGCTCCCAGCGCTCAGCCAGGCCGGGCTGGGGAAGATAGTCATCATCCATTTGCACCAGGCCTTCATAAATCAGCGAGGTGAGGGACATAAACTCCCGTTCAACCGCCATCAGGGGGTTGAGCCGCATGGTGGTGGTGGACACAAGGCCCAATATCAGGGTTTCCTTCTGCTCGCCGCCGTTATTGGCCAGCGCCCATGAAAAGGGCAGCATCAGGCACAGCACCAGGCACAGCGCCCTTCGCCAGTTGATCCTGTTCATAATAAATCGCATACGCGTCCATTACCTTTCTGACATAGTCCTGGGTGTTTGACATGGGCAGCTGGTCAAGGCGCAGGGTTTTCTTGTCCTCCGCGTATTTAAGTGCCCAGAGCTTTACATTGTTGAGCCCCGCGTGGTAGGCGGCAGCCACCATCACCGGCTGCCCGCCAAAATGGTTGCTGAGGTAGCTGAGGTAATAGGCTCCGAACTGGATGTTCAGCTGGGGATCAAAAAGCCTTTCGATGGTGTAGTTGGGGGTGCCCAGGCGGCCCGCCAGCCACACGCCAGTATCGGGCATAATCTGCATCAGCCCCCGGGCATCGGCGGAGGACACGGCCTTGGGCAGGAAATTGCTCTCGCACTTGATGACCGCCGCCACAAAGGCAGGGTTAATCTGATACTCAGCGGAATAGGAGTCAATCAAGCCCTGATAGCCCGATTCAGCGCGGCGGGTCAGGTGGTTTTTCACCTTGTTTTCCTGCTGGATCCTGGCCTGGTCCCGCTGTTCCTGGAGGGCTTTCAGGCGGCTGTCCTGCTGAATATAGACAATGGCCAGCACCGCCAGGGCAAGCGCCAGGACGCTGAAAAAGACCAGTGCCATCACCGGGAAGGGCTTTTGAGGCTGCTTTTTGGCAGCACGGGGCTCCCTGGCGGCGGGCTGGGCTTTGGCTTCCGGCTGTTTGAACAGCGGCTGCCGGGCTGGCTTGTGCCGGGCCCTGCGCCTGGGCTCTGCCTTGGGCGGCTGGTGGTGGGGGATATGCTTCACCTGGGCGCCTTCCGGGGTGAAAGGCCTAGCCTCAGGCGAGGTTTTGCGGTTAACGCTCCAGGGATTATCAGCCAAGGGCGATCCTCCTTAGTACATCCTCCCATAGCGCAATCACCCGGGAGGCGCTTTCTTCCTTCGTGCCGGTGGTGACGATCACCTGATCGCTCCGCCGGGCTTTTTCCTCGTTTGACATCTGGCTATCAATGCGCTTGTGGGCTTCTTCCTCGCTGAGGCCCCGGTTTTGCAGCCGCTTGAGCTGTTCTTCCCTGGGGGCATAGACGCACCACACCTCCTGGCAGCGGGCGTCAAGCCCGGTTTCATACAGCAGGGGCACGTCCAGCACCAGGGCGGGCTGATCAGCGTGGCAGCGGATTTGCCGTTCCATCTCAGAAAAGATCAAGGGGTGGGTGATGGCATTGAGCGTTTCCAGGGCTTTCTTGTCAAAAAATACCAGCCCGGATAAGGCCTGGCGGTTTAGTTCATCCCCGTCAAACACATCATCGCCAAAAGCATCGCGGATGGCGGGCAGGGCTTTGCCGCCCCGGTAGGTGAGGCTGCGGGAAATCTCATCCGCGTCAATCACCACAGCGCCTGCGGAGCTGAGGGTGCTGGTGAGGTGGGATTTGCCGCAGGCGATGCCGCCCGTGAGGCCAATAAGGTAAGGTCTATTTTGTGTCATACCAACTTTTTCCTGACTTGATGTCGCATTTGAGGGGCACTTTCAGCTGCGCCACCTGCTCCATGCTGCTTTTTAGCAGCCGGGTGACCGTGTCCACCTCGCTGTCGGGCGCTTCTATGATGAGCTCGTCATGCACCTGGAGGATGAGCTTGGCTTCTAACTGGTGTTCCTTCAGCGCCCCATGCACGCGCACCATGGCGGCCTTGATGATGTCAGCGGCGGTGCCCTGGATGGGGGTATTCATGGCGGCGCGCTCGCCGAAGTTCCGGGTGTTGGCGTTGCCGCTTTTCAGTTCCGGCAAAAGGCGCCTTCTGCCAAATAGTGTGGCGCTGTAGCCATAATCGTAGCCAAATTTCACCGCGTCCTGCATAAACTGGTGCACCTTGGGATAACGCTCGAAATAGCGGGTGATAAAGTCTCCCGCCCGCTTGCGGGTGGTGCCGATGTTGCGGGCCAAGCCAAAATCACTGATGCCATAGACGATGCCAAAGTTGACCGCCTTGGCGTCAGAGCGCATGCGCGGCGTGACATCCTCCAGGCTGACCCCATTGATTTCAGCGGCTGTGCGCTGGTGAATGTCCTGATCCTTCAGGAAGGCGTCGCACATGGCCTCATCCCCTGACATGTGAGCCAGGATGCGCAGTTCAATCTGGGAGTAGTCAGCGTCAATCAGCTGATAACCCGGCTTTGCAACGAAGGCGCGGCGGATATCCCGGCCCATTTCCGTGCGGATGGGGATGTTTTGCAGGTTCGGGTCCACTGAGGAGATGCGCCCGGTGGCGGTGCCTGTTTGGTCAAAGGTGGTGTGGATGCGCCCGGAGGGGTCCATTTTGCGGATGAGGGCGTCGATGTAGGTGCTGTTAAGCTTGGTGATCTGCCGGTATTCAAGGATCAGGGGAATGGCCGGGTGGAGCTCTGATATGCTCTCAAGCACCACGGCATCTGTGCTGTAGCCCAGCTTGGTTTTGCGCTGGGCGGGCAGGCCCAGGGTTTCAAAAAGCACCTTGCCCAACTGCTGGGGGCTATTGAGGTTGAAGCCTGCAACTCCGGTGAGGCTGTATATGTTATCCCTTAGGCTGTCCGCCCGCTTGGTAAAGTCCTCGCCCAGATCGCTTAACACCTTGCCGTCCACCTGGAAACCTTCTTTTTCCATCAGATACAACACGGTGACCAGGGGCAGTTCAATGTCCTGATAAAGCTTGCGTGTCCCTTCATCATCCAGCTCTTGTTGCTGGCGTTCATACAGGCTGGACACCCCTCTGGCGTCCCGTTTGGCGAAGTTTTGCAGGGCATAGCTGCGCTCCTGGGAGTTGTGAAGGTAGCTGGCCACCATGGTGTCAAACACCAGGG
>CAZSSU010000090.1:0-2445 GCA_964609415.1 uncultured Christensenella sp.
AGGAGACAGATGAGCTGGGCAAGTTCATCATGGACATCAAAAACCAGTTTGACCTCACCATTTTCCTCATCGAGCACCATATGGACCTGGTGATGGACATTTCAGACCGCATCTACGTGATTGACTTCGGCAAACTCATCGCCCACGGCGTGCCTGATGAGATTCAGGACAATCCGGATGTGATCACGGCCTATTTGGGGGTGGAAGACGATGAGCCTGCTTAAAGTCACCGATCTGCAAGTCGCCTACGGCGGCATCGAAGCCTTGAAAGGCATCTCCTTTGAGGTGCCCAAAGGCGAAATCGTCACCCTCATCGGCGCCAACGGCGCTGGCAAGTCCACCACGCTCAGGGCCATCTCCCAACTGGTCAAAATCAAAGCCGGCGGCATCACCTTTGACGGGCGGGACATTACCTCCCTTGACACCTCCCAGGTGGTGGCCGAGGGCATCGTCATGGTGCCGGAAGGACGCCGGGTGTTCCCCAACCTCACCGTCCTTGAAAACCTAAAAATCGGCGCTTACCTGCGCCGGGATCAGTCCGAAATCAACAAGTCTGTGGACTATGTCTACGAGCGCTTCCCCCGCCTGGAGGAACGCCACTGGCAGATGGCCGGCACCCTCTCAGGCGGCGAACAGCAGATGCTGGCCGTAGGCCGCGCACTCATGGCCCGGCCCAAGCTTATGATGATGGATGAGCCCTCCCTGGGCTTAGCACCGCTAGTGGTGCGCGATATTTTCGCCATCATCAAGCGCCTGGTGGAAGAGGGCATGACCATCCTGCTCATTGAGCAAAATGCCAACGCCGCCTTAAGAGCCGCCAACTATGCCTATGTCATGGAAACTGGCCGCATCACCATGGAGGGCAGCGGGGCCGAGCTGCTCCGGGACCAGCGCATCCGGGACGCCTATCTGGGGCAAACGAGGAAAAAACGGTAAGTTAATTGGGGGATTTCTTGAAAGAAATCCCCCAAACCCCCTTAGAACTTTGATATTGATATGGAGATTGGAATGAAACAAATAGGTATTTTTATTATTGCTGCTGTGATGCTGCTTTTTTCTGTTTCGGCCACTGCAGAAACGCCATCGCGCTCTTTTGATTTGCCGGAGGAAGCGCTCCTCTTTTTCGCGCGCAGCATCGCTGAGGGCAATTTCGAGGCGGCGCTTTCCGCCATGGACGCCCAGGCTTCGGCAGAACATGGGGACTACCAGGCTTTGGTGGAACGCACCGGCGCCATCATCCCCAGCTCATTTCTGATGGCGCCTGATTACCCCAGCTTCATCCCGCTGAACGAAAACCGTCTGCGCGCCCTACAGAGCCATCAATTCTATGGCTTTGTGTTCTCCCTGCTGCTGCCTGAGATGGCTTCCTACATAGATAGCCCGATGATAATCAGGGACGGGCTGATTAAATTCCCGAATGATGTAGGCAGCATGCCCCTTCAGGACTATATGGACCGCCTGAATCCCCAGAACCTCTCCTCCCTCAGCCTGCGCCAGGTATTTATGATGAACAAGCCGATCTATCACAACGAAAGCTATCAGGAAAACATCAGAAAACAAGGCGCTATTTATGGCTTTAGCGAGCAAAAGGATTTTGTTGCGGTTTATGAATTAGACGATCAGCTCTTTCTCCACACCTGCACCGCTGTCAAGCGGCCAGACGGCTGGCAGCTTTCAAGCCTAAACTCCATCATCACCGGCGCCCATGCCTCGGGCATCGCACAGCCCATCCCTCAGGAGGAAGTGGCAGCGCTTCTTGATTCAAGTGATTATGTGCTGCTTTATGACAAGGCCTTCAATTAGCGCCGGGGCGGGGGCGGCACCAGCCCAAACCCCACCCCGCACACAGCCCCCATCACATGGGCGAGTTGGGAGATGCTGTCCCTGGTGAAAAGCCCGCCGGCAATCTCCCGGCCCAGGTAAATCACCGCCACCAACACCAGGGTGAGCGGTATTTTTCCGTTTTCTCGCCCTGATATGGCGGAGAGAAAAATCAGCATAAACACGATGCCGCTGGCGCCCAGCGCCGCGGTGCCTGCTGAGAGCAGGAGGTGGGTCAGCCCCGTCACCAGCGCTGTGATGAGCACCATCAGCAAAAACCGACGGCTGCCATGATGCTTTTCCACCAGCGGCCCCAGCACCAGCACCATGCCCATGTTGGCCGCGTAGTGGGCAAAATCCGCGTGTCCAAACACATGCAGGATGACCCGCAAATAACTGAGTGGGTCCGCCCAGCTGCCCCGGTACACGCTGAACAGCGCCCGGGTGGAAGCGCCTCCCGTGACGCCGCCCAATATCAGGGCAACCAGCGAAACCCCGGCGATGCCCAGGGTGACGGGGGAGGATAGCTCAATCCAGCGCCGGGGGTCTAATTTCTGCCAGTTCATCTTGATGCCTTCTTCCAGGGCCGCTTGCTGCCCAGCCAGCCCTTCTCCTGCCAGTATT
>CAZSSU010000090.1:2545-7414 GCA_964609415.1 uncultured Christensenella sp.
ACCCGTACTTTGGGCACGCCCCAGAAGGCCAGGCTGTCCCTGACCACCTTCACCGAGCCCTTAAAGCCCGCTCCCACCGCTTGGGTCAGGATGAGCGCCTGCTTTCCAAACATCGCTTCCTGCGGGCGATGGGCCATCCAGTGGCAGCCAAAATGATCTAGCAGGGCCTTCAGCTGCCCTGGGGCGCTGAACACATAGGTGGGATAGGCGAACACAATCAGGTCACTGGCCTCCACCGCTTCCCAGATGGGCAGCGTCTGCGCGCTGTGGGGACACTTGGCCATTGGCTGAAAAAAGCATGTTTTGCAGCCGGTGCAAAATGCGGCATGTCCGTGGGCAGGGTAAACACACGGATATCACAATCGCTCCGCTCCTTGATAAGCGTTTCAAAGCGCTGTGTCATCTTCCAGGTACAGCCCTTTTGCGCCGTGCCCATGATCAGGGTGATGTTCACGCGTATCCCTCCCCTTTCAAACTGACCTTAGCCTATGAATTGCGAAGGCCCCTGTCAAGAAAAAACCTGAAAAAGCACACAGCAAAGCCTATCAATCCATTATGTTTCACCCATTTATGCCATGTTGGTCTGTCGTTTTTTAGTTTATAATCAAACCGTTCTATTTTGAACTAATAATGATTAAAGGAGCAGCACCATGCAAACACAAGGAACCGATCTGGTGCGCTGGCGGCTGATTATGAAGCTGCTGGAGCGCATGACCGCCCCCGTGGCGCATCACCACGCCCTCAGCCGCGTGGAAACCGATGTGCTGTGCTTTCTGGTGAATAACCCCAGCCTGGATACAGCCAGGGACATCGTGGAATACCGCCACATTCCCAAGGCCAGCGTCTCCCAGGCGGTGGAGCTGTTGATTCAAAAAGGCATGCTCACCCGCCGCCAGGACGAGAAGGACCGCCGCCATATCCACCTGAAATTGACCGGGGAAGCCACCCCCATCGCCCGGAAAATCGCCGATATCAGGCTCATGATAGAGGAGCAGATGTTTGCCGGCTTCACCCCGGAAGAAAGAGCGCAATACCAGGACATGAGTAAGCGCATTGAGCACAATGTGGCAGAAAGGTTAAGGGAACAAGCATGAGCACACGATCAACCACCAGCCGGGACGTGCTGGGCACAGCGCCTGTGGGCCGGCTGATGTTCAAGCTGGCGGTGCCCGCCATTCTGGCCCAGCTGATCAACATGCTCTACAACATCGTTGACCGCATCTACATCGGCCGGATGCCGGGCGTGGGCGCCCTGGCCCTCACCGGCCTGGGGCTGTGCAGCCCCATTATCATCATCGTCTCCGCCTTCGCGGCCTTGGTCGCCATGGGCGCCGCGCCCCGCGCCTCCATTGAGATGGGCAAAGGCAAGCGGGAAGACGCTGAGAAAATCCTGGGTGCCAGCTTTGCCCTCCAGGTAGGGCTGTCGGTGGTTCTCACCGCGGCGCTCCTCTTGTGGGGGCGGCCCCTCCTGATGCTCTTTGGTGCCAGTGAACACACCATCGGCTACGCCACCGAATACCTGAACATCTATGCCCTGGGCACCCTGTTTGTACAGCTCACCCTGGGCATGAACGCCTTTGTCACCGCCCAGGGCTTTGCCAATTTCAGCATGCTCACGGTGCTGATCGGCGCTGTTGCCAATATCATCCTGGACCCCATTTTCATCTTTGTCTTTGATATGGGGGTGGCCGGTGCCGCCTGGGCCACCATCATCTCCCAGGCCATCAGCTGCGTGTGGGTGGTGCATTTCCTGCGGGGCGGCAGAACCGGCATCCGCCTGAAGCGCGCCTATATGCGCCTTGACATGGCCGTGCTCTGGCCCTGTTTGGCGCTTGGCATGTCCCCCTTCATCATGCAGGCCAGCGAGAGCGTGCTATCCGTTGTGTTTAACGCCTCCCTCCAGCGCTATGGGGGTGACCTGGCCGTAGGCGCCATGACCATCTGCGCCACGGTGATGCAGTTTGCCATGATGCCTTTGCAGGGCCTGGCCCAAGGCGCTCAGCCCATCTCCAGCTACAGCTATGGCGCTGGCAATGCCCAGCGTGTCAAGCACACCTTTAAGCTGCTGCTCATCTCAAGCCTGGCGTATTCCGTGCTGCTTTGGGGCCTGGTACAGCTTTTCCCCCGGGCTTTTGCCAGCATTTTCACCTCTGACCAGGCATTGGCATCCTTTGCCGCTGATAAGCTGCGGATTTACACCGCCGCCCTTTTTGTGCTGGGCATCCAGATCGCCTGCCAGATGACTTTCATTTCTATTGACAGCCCCCGGAACTCCATCATCGTGGCGGTGTTCCGCAAGTTCATCGTGCTGATCCCCTTGATCCTGATCCTGCCCCGCCTCCTCCTGGCTGACCAGACCCAGGCCGTCTTCCTGGCAGAGCCCATTGCCGATACCATCGCTGTGATCTTTGCCGCCAGCCTGTTTGCCCGGGAGTTCCGCAAGGCCCTCAAGGGCCTAAAGCCCAGGCCCCTGGAAGCGGCTTAATCCAGCCTATCGCAAAAAACGGTGCTGCATAAAGCCAATGCGCCCCTCCACAATCACATGGGCCCAGGTGCCATCAAAGCCGATGAGCAAAACTTCGCTGCCATTGGGGTATAGCCCCAGGGAGCGGGAAGCGGTGGTTTTCCCGGCCCGCAGGTGCAGGTTGCCGGCGGAGCCGGGGTTATAAACGCGCATCACCGGGATGGCGGAGGGGGTGCGGCCGCTAAAGTCCAGGTATTGGCTCTGCATATAGCCATCAAGCCCACCCACATTCACCCGTGACCAGCCGCCGGGGATGGCCTCATACACATCCACCTGCACGCCGTTATAATATTTGCCCAGGCTGGGAGCACCACTGCGGGGCTGGGTGCGCAGGTTGAGGCGGTCAGCGGGGTTGGGGTTAGCGATGGATGCGCTGCCTGCCCCCAGCGGCCAGGCGGCCACCGGGTGATAGCCCACCGGGCCGCTCCAGCCGTCAAAGCCGCTGCCTGAGGGGATGGCGGTGGGCCTGGGTGTCACATGGGGCGCCTGGGTGACGCTTCCACTCAGGTGATAGGACAGCCGGGGATAGAGGTGCCGGGCCAGCACAAATCCCTGGTAGCCGTCCTCCGTGTTCACATGGCACCAGGTGGTGCCAAGGCCCATCACCGTAAGCTTTGTGCCATTGGGATAAAAGCGGATGATTTTGGAGGATGTGCTCTGCCCCAGCCTCAGGTTCAGGCCGGTGCCCTCGGTGTTCCTGATGGTCACAAGCGGCATGGCGCTTTGCACATCCCCCGGCTGGGCGCCCATCAAGAGGTATTTGGCCTCCATGTAGCCCTCCAGGCTGCCGATGCGCAGCTTCATCCAGCCGTTTTTCACGCTGTCAAGGGGATTGGCCACCGTGCCGTTATAATATTTGCCCAGGGAGGGAGCGCTTTCCCGGGGCTGGGTGCGCAGGTTCAACCGGTCCCGGGGGTTGGGGTTATTAACCACCGCCACGCCTGGCACCGCCTCCCCCACCAGGGACAGGCCTGCCCCGTCCACCCAGCCGATGGTTTGGGTGGCCACCACATTGTTCACTGCCACATTGGCCCAGCTTCCCTGCCAGCCCAAAACCACCAGATGCGAGCCATTGTACAGGGTGCCCTGCACCTCGCTTGTCACATCCGGCCGGGCATAGACAGTCTTGTCCGGGCCCTGGTTCACATAGGCCATCTCCCCCGCCCATGCGCTGCCGCTGGCCAGAAGGGCCATCAGCACCAAGGCCGTGATGATAAGAATCCGCTTGCTTTTCATGTCATTCCTCCGTTTAAATGTTGTCAACCGTTCCCCTCCCAGAACCATGCCTGCTTCTGGAAGTATACCTGCCCCTCCCGGGTGGTCAGAATAAACCAGTCATCCCCATACACCCCAATGATCCGTGGCTGCCATTCCATGGGCCATGCATTGCTGAGCACCTTATCAGCCCTTCCCTCAGGCGTGGTAAACCGAAGGGCGTCCTCCTTGCCTTCCTTCAGGTCAAGGACGGGGAAAGCGGTTTTCACCTGGTCCATGGCCTCGCCTTCCACCAGGTATTTCCCCATCATCCAGCCATCCAGCTGCCCGATGGCGACCCGCCACCAGTCCCCCTTCTTTTCCTTCACTTGCAGGATTGTGCCATTATAAAACTTCCCCAGGGAATCCGCCCGCTGGCTGGGGTTTGCCCGCAGGTGCAGGCGGTCTTTGGGGTTCGGGTTGTTCACCACAGCGTAGCCGGTTCGGTCAAACAGCGCCCAGGCGTCGGCATAGCGCCGCGGCAAGTCATCAGCGGTGATCCGGCTCAAATCCCGCTCGCCGGTGTAATGGCCAATGGTGGGCGGCGCTTCATCATAGGACGTCCCTTGCACATGATACAGCTTCATTTCGTGCGCATTAATTGAGTAATCGTCCACAAACTGCACCAAGTACAATAGCCACTTGCCATTCACCCGGTAAAAGCAATAATTGCTCTGATACATCAGGTACAGTTCCCCGCCACTGCCAATGGTGGGCTTCCTCCCGTCAAGGGCCGCCAGGGGCTGGCTCACCACATCCAGCGCATAGCCCTTGCCCGCATCCTCAAAGATGAACACCCGGCGCTTTTCCTCATTGTTTTCAGAGAGCAGATAAACAGTGCTGCCCTGCCGATGGGCGCTGATCATCTTTTCCCCCGGCTCAAGCATTCCCTCTAATATCTTGTTCACAGCTGCCGGCAGCTTCTCCTGGCTGTCATAGTCCTCTTCCGCTTGCCAAGCCCGCCCGGGCGATGCGTTCCCCCATAGCAGGCAGAGGCACAGCAGGCACAAAATCAATTTTTTCATCTTAGCCATTTCCTTCCCAAAACCATCCCTGTTTCATATAGCCGCCGATGCCCTCCTGGAAGAAGT
>CAZSSU010000091.1:0-7350 GCA_964609415.1 uncultured Christensenella sp.
CGGTGGTATGATAGCATGGCCTGAGCCATCGGGGTTTTCAGGCAGAAAAAACGAAGCGGAGAACGCGCCTTTGTCCCTGATTACACAGTCGGCCATCCTGATTCCCTCCCTCCACCCGGATGAAAAGCTGGGCTTGTATGTACAGGCACTGGTTGACAGCGGTTTTTCCCGCATTGTGGTGGTGGATGACGGCTCCGGCCCCGATTATGCCCATTTTTTTGATGCCCTGAAAGCCCATCCCCAGTGCCATGTGCTGGGCTACGCGATCAACCGGGGCAAGGGCTATGCCCTCAAACACGGCATTCGCCACATCCTGGAAGCCTGGCCGGATACCCCGGGGGTGATCACAGCCGACTCTGATGGCCAGCACACGGCGGAGGACTGCTTGCGTGTGGCGGATGAAATGCTGCGGGACCCAAGCCAACTGGTGCTGGGCGTGCGGGATTTTTCCCAGGCCCATGTACCCGCCAAAAGCATGATGGGCAACCGCCTCACCACCTTCTTTTTCGCGCTGCTGTATGGCCGCTGGGTGAGCGACACCCAGACCGGGCTTAGGGGCATCAGCCGCCAGCTCATGCCCAAAATGCTGGACATCCCCGGCGACCGCTTTGAGTATGAGATGAACATGCTCATCTATGCCGCCGGCTGGCACATCGAGTTTTCCAAGGTGTCCATTGACACCATCTATCTGGAGGAAAACAAGGGCTCCCATTTCCGCCCCTTCCACGATTCGGTGCGCATCTATGCCCAGCTCTTCCGCAATTTTTTCAAGTTCGCCTCCGCCAGTTTGCTGTCCACGCTCCTTGATGTGGGGCTGTTCACCCTGCTTGATAAAGTCATCCTGCCCTTTGCCCTGCCAGGGCTGATGAACAGGGGGGATTTTCAGCATGTCCTGGCCGCCACGGCCATTGCCCGGGCCTGCTCGGCGCTATTTAACTATAAGATCAACAAGCAGTTTGTCTTCCGCATCGGCAAGTGCAAAGGGGCCCTTCCCCGCTATGCCCTGCTGGTGGTGGCGTCGCTGGTCGCCTCCGCCACCTTGGTGAACGCGCTTAACAACTGGCTGTCCATGGACCGCACCCTGGCCAAAATCATTGTGGATACACTGCTGTTTTTCATCAACTACCGCATTCAGAAATCCTGGGTTTTCAAATGCCCTGAGGAAAGGAAACCTTAATTATGTCAAAGAAAACGCGCATGCTGCTGATTGCCCTCACCCTGGTGATGACCCTGGCCCTGCCCTTTGTGGTTCCTTCAGGCGCCCTGCTAAGCCATGAATCTGAGCGCCTGAACGAGGAAATCTGGCAGGAAGAAGGCGAGGAAGGCGCAAGCCTCCTGGACTGGCTATTGCCCCGGGCCAAGGCTGAGGCCGCCGCCCTCCCCATGGACTTCAGCCCCGGCAAAGTGCCTGACCCGGCCAAGTTCACCGACACTGGCTATGAGGACGAGAGCATCAAGGTAAGCCTTGAAACCCTGGAAAAAGATGGCGTCACCTGGCGCATCGCCCGGGTGGATATTGCTGATGCCAGCCAGCTGCGCACCGGCATCGCGGGCTCCGTCCGCTCGCCCCGCTATGGCCTCATCTCCGAGATGTCTGCCAAGCAAAATGCCATTCTGGCCATCAACGCCAACTACCTCACCGATCAGCCTGCGAAGAAGACCTTTGAATACCGCATGGGCGAGCGCATCCGTGCCAAGGGTAACCGCACCAAGGACACCCTGGTGATTGACGAGCAGGGCGACTTCCACCTGTATGTGCAGGTGAACGTTGAGAAGCTCCAGGATGACATGAAAGCCAAAGGCCGCCAGATTATCAACGCATTCACCTTTGGCCCGGCGCTGGTGAAAGACGGGGAACTGCTGACCCTTGACAGCAAATACGGCTGGAACCCCCATGGGGACGAACCCCGCATGGCCATAGGCCAGCTAGCCCCCCTCTCCTATGTGCTGGTGCTGGCCGAGGGCCGCACAGGCGGCTCCGAGGGCGTCACCCACAAGGAGCTGGCTGATTTCATGTTTGATCTGGGCTGCATGCAGGCCTTCAACCTGGACGGCGGCAACTCCGCCACCATGATTTTTAACGGCCAATATTACCAGACAGGGCGCAGCCGCTCCAATGAGCGCGCCCAGAGCGACTACATCTACTTCGCCACCACCCAGGGCCAGTAAGGGCAGCCAAATGTACGAAGACAGCCTGGCTTTTGCCTTTCTGGGAAATGAAATATACGCCTATGGCCTGATGCTGATGATTGGCGCGTGGGCAGGGCTTGCGCTCTTTTACGCGCTGTGCGGCAAACGCCTGGCGCTTAAAAACGCCGCTGCCTTGACTGGCCTGATCGCACTGCCCCTGGCACTGATTTTGGCCCGGCTCCTCTATTGCATGGGCGAGTCCGCCTTCAGGCCATTATTGAGCCTGAAGAACATCCTGGACCTGCGCACCGGCGGCTTTGCCATGTATGGAGCGCTCACAGGCGCCGTGCTGGGTAGCCTTGCCGCCAGCCGCCTTACCCGGACGCCCTCTGCCTCCCTGCTGGACCGGCTGACGCCGGCGCTGACGGCTTTCCTTTTCTTTGCCCGCCTGGGCGAAGGCTACACCATGCTGGGCCTCAGCCGCCCGCTAACCCTGGATGCCGTGGCACAGAGCTTTCTGGCCCGCCAGGAGAGCTATGGCAGTTTTCTGCGCACCTACCTGATAGAAGCCCTGGTGGCGCTCATTCTGCTTGTGGTGCTACTGTCCAGACTGCGCCGCCCCCACAAGGACGGCCATGTGTTTATGCTGGGCTGCCTGCTTTATGGCATCAGCCAGACGCTGATGGAAAGCCTGCGCTTTGACGGCCACCTGCGCTACAGCTTCGTGGGGCTGCAGCAGGTGCTCTCAGCGGTGCTCTTTGGGGTGACGCTAATTGTGCTGGCCATCAGGCTGCTTAAAAAAGGCGGCAACAAAACCCTGCCCATTCTGACCCTGGCGCTGCTGCCCATCATCGTTGGCGCCGCCATCGCGGTGGAGTTCATGATAGACCGCTCCGCCGCTGGAAAGATCCTATCCTATAGCCTGTACATCCTCTTGCTTGCCATTCCTACCGGATTGGGTATACTGCTTTTAAGACAGGAGGCTGTGTATGACCAAGGAACAACTTGAACGCATTAACGCCCTGGCCCGAAAAAAGAAGGCCGAGGGGCTGACAGAAGAAGAAATCGCCGAACAGCAGGCGCTGCGCCAGCAGTACATCAAAGAGGTCAGAGAGAGCTTTCAAAGCCAGCTGGACTGCGTGTACATTGAGAATGAGGATGGTCAGTATGAAAAACTCAAGAAGAAAGAATAATATCACCAGGCTCTTGGCCTTAACACTGGTGATGGCGGCGCTGTTCACAGCGCTTCCCGCCGGGGCTGAGGTGAAGGTGCTGTACAACGCGAAGATCACCACCAATTTTGCCAACAGCACCACCAATGTCTATGCCAAGCCCGACACCGACAGCAAGGTGCTGGCCAATTACAAGCCTGACCGTGCCATTGAGGTGGTGGAGGTGCTGCCCAATTATGTGGGGATTAAAATGGGCGGCAAGGTGGGCTATGTGCTGCGCCACCGCATCATGGACCCTGTGGCCCTTGACCGGGTCAACACCCCCCGCTTCGGCACAGCGCTGAACCTATACTTTGCCACCATGAGCAAGGAAACCCACGTGAAAGCCGCGCCGGATGCCGCCAGCGAAACCCTCATCACCCTGCAGGAGGGAGCTCAGCTGGGCTTCCTGGATGTGGAAAACGGCTGGGCAAGGCTAATTTTCAAGCGCCAGTACGGCTATGTGGACACCCGGGAACTGGACGCGCTGGAAATGGTGGCCCCGGTGGAAACAAACGGCACCGCTGATGTGCCCATCGCGGTATACAACTCTTTCTACAACATCGCTGACACCGAAAACAACCTCAACCGCATCAACAACCTGGCGGTTGGCGGCGAGCGTATGTCAAAAGTTATCATGCCTGGCCAATCCCTGGATTTTAACGCCGAGGTGGGCCCCTTCCGCGCCAGCAACGGCTATAAACCCGCCGGCGGCCTGGTGGATGGTGAACTGGTCTATGACGTGTATGGCGGCGGCTCCTGCCAGGTGTCAAGCACCTTGTACAATGCCGTTTTGCAGCTCACCGGCCTCACCGTGCTGCGCCGTGCACCCCATGGCGCCAATGGCGCCCCCTACCTGCCCCATGGGGTGGATGCCTCCTCCGGCGGGCTCAACTTCGTCTTCCGCAATGACTATACCTTCCCCGTGCGCATCCATGCCCATGTGCAGGACGGCTCTCTGTTCATCGCATTTTACAGGGAAGCCGCATGAAAAAGACAGCATTTGTCCTGATCCTGGCACTGGCGCTTTCCCTGATGCTGCCAGCGCTGGCTGAGCAGGTGGACATGACCGGCGTCAAATACACCGCCAAAATGCGGGACACAGGCTCCCTGCTGACCGCCCCTGAAAAGGACGCGCCCAGCCTGGGCTATGTGAACGCCGGGCACCGGGTGTATATTCTGGAAGTGGCACCTGACTGGCTCAAAATCCGTACCATGAAAGGGCAGGAGGGCTATATCCGCCGCGGCCGCCTGGCAGAAACCACCGCACAGCCCATTGACCCATCCGCTGACCACGCCTATGCCGCCGTGCCCTGCCACTACCTGGGCTGGGTGCAGGGCGAAGCCCCGGTGCGCAAAGCGCCTGACGCTTCAGCTGACACCCTGGTGACGCTGTATGACGGCGCCCGGGTGGCCTTCATGGACGTGACCGATGGCTGGGCCCGCCTCATCTTCCACCGCGAGTATGGCTATGTGGATACCCGGCAGCTGAAGGAACTGGTGCCCGTAGGCCCCTTTATGGCAGAGAAGGACCGGGAAATCCCCATCTCCGCCTATACCTCCTTCTACAAACTGGGGGACGATGGCAGCAACCTCAGCCGCATTGTCAACCTGGGGGTGGCCAGCGAGCGCTTTGGCCTGTATGTGCTAAACCCCGGCGACAAGCTGGACTTCAACGCCCAGATTGGCCCTTATAACCGCAAATCCGGCTATCAACCCGCCAATGTCATCGTGAAGGGGGAGATTGCCCAGGGCTATGGCGGCGGCACCTGCCAGGTGTCAAGCACGCTGTATAACACCGTGTTGCAGCTGCCCGAAATCGGCATCATTCACCGCCGGGCCCACGGTCCCTCCGGCGCTTCTTACCTGCCCCATGGGGCAGACGCCGCAGTGGGCACAGAGACCCAGAACTTCATCATTCAAAACCGCTTCCCCTACCCCGTGCGCATCGACGGCACGGTGCAGGATGGGGCACTGACCATCGCCATGTACCGGGCAGACTAAAGTCACCAAACGCACTAAAAAAAGCATCCCCAGCGGAATGCTTTTTTTATGCTGTTCTTTAGTCTTTCAGCGTCACAGCCACCACGCTGTCGGTCTCATCCGGCGGCACCGGATCAGGGCCGAAGCTGACAAAGCTGATGTCCGGGTAGTTGTTGGTGATCCAGTTGCGCTGGATGGGCAGCTCATGGCCGGTGGACAGCAGGCGCACGGACTTGATATCCTCGTCCTTCAAGCCCATCAGGGGCAGGTAGCCAATGGGGTTATCAAACACATGGAAATACAGCGTGTTGCCCTTTCGGGTCACCCGGCCATAGTCAGGCTTGGGGATGTCGGCGATGCCGCAGCCATAGATGCTGTCGTGGTTGCCATGCATCCAGCGGCCGATTTCCTCAAGAATCCGGACAGCTTCCGGCGGGAACTCGCCCCTGGCGGTAGGGCCCACATTTAGCAGCATGTTGCCCCCCTTGGACACACACTCCACCAGCTTCCGTACCAGCATGGTGGCGGGCTTGTAAAAACGGTCAGTGGCGTGGAAGCACCAGTTGTTGTTCATGGTGACGCAGGCTTCCCAGGCCACCGGGTCCCCCTTGTAATTGACAATGCCATGAGGCGGGATAATCTGCTCAGGGCTGACAAAGTCGCCGCCATACACCTTGGGCTCCTCATCCAGCAGGCTGCCAAAGCCCTCGCCTGACACCTCCAGGCGGTTGTTGATAATCACCTGGGGCTGGTGATGGCGCACCATCTCCATCAGCTCCGCTGACCGCCAGGCTTCCCCCATTTTATCGTCATAGCTGAAGTCAAACCACAGGAGGTCTATCTGCCCGTAGCCAGTGACCAGTTCTTCCACCTGGGCGTGCATATAGCGCAGGTAGTTGTCAAAGTCATGCTTTTTCCCGCGGTAGGCCTCATTGTCGCGCATGGGGTGTTGCTTGTCCCCAAAGGCGGGGTAATCGGGATGGTGCCAGTCAAAAATGGAGAAGTAAAGCCCCACCTTGATGCCCTCCGCCCGGAAGGCCTCCACATACTCCCTGACCATATCCCGCCCAGCCTTGGTGTTGGTGACCTTGTAATCGGTGTATTGGCTGTCAAACAGGCAGAAGCCGTCGTGATGCTTGGCCGTGAAAACCGCGTAGCGCATACCCGCCTGCCTGGCCATCCTGGCCCAGGCCCGGGGATCGTAATCCACGGGGTTAAATTCCTCAAAATACTGTTCATATTCCTCGATGGACATTTTCTCATAGCTGCGGATCCACTCCCCCCGGGCGGGGATGCTATAGAGCCCCATATGGATAAACATGCCAAATCTGGCTTCCTGATACCACTTGATGCGCTCCTGATAGGCTTTGCGGTCAAACATGGTGCTGCTCCTTCTGTGCGGTAATGGGCCGCCGCCTGCTTTTGGGGCAGACGGCGGCCGGATGATTGAAATTAATTATTTGTACTGGGCGTCGTAGGCAGCCTGGTAGAATTCGATGATCTGTTTCAGGCCCAGGTCATTGGCTTCCTGCAGCCAGCTGTCATAGTTATCCACGCTGTTGTTGCCGGTCATGAAGGCGGTGATGCCTTCCTTGACGAAGCTGGAAAGCTCGGTGCTCAGCAGGCCTAACTCTTCCAGGGTGGCGGAGTCAAACTTCAGCGGGGGCATGGGTTTTTCCATGTCGGCAAGGGCTTCGTATTCCTTGGTGGCTTCAGCCAGCCAGATCTCAAGGCCAGCGCCGGATTTCTTGTCGGTGCCTGCCAGATCGGTCTGCTCGCCGTTGCGGAAAGCGGAGTTGCGGTAGGAGATGGTGTACTGCAGCACAGCGTTGTTCTGCACGTTCACATCCTGCCAGGGGGTCAGCACTTTATACAGGGCGGGCTCGCCATTGAGGCCCACAGCGCCGGCATCCGGCTCGGTCCAGTTCTCGCCATACACACCGTGGTAGCCGCGGATGGTGGCGTCAAAGCTGTACATCAGGTCAGCCAGGCGCAGGGCGGCTTCGGGATGCTCGGTTTTCGCGGA
>CAZSSU010000092.1:0-7337 GCA_964609415.1 uncultured Christensenella sp.
GCCTTCGGGGGCACCGGGCACGCCGGAGTCAAAGCCGATCACGGGGATGTTCTTGTCGATGCACTCCTGCAGCTCGGTCATGACGCTGGCGGTATCCAGGGCAGCCAGGGCCAGGGCCTTGGGGTTCTTGGCCATTTCGGCTTTCAGGGCTTCCACCTGCAGCTGAATGTCAGCCTCGGAGGGAGGGCCATAGTAGAACATGTCAACGCCATACTTGGCAGCAGCGTCTTCAACGCCCTTGCGCACGGCCTGCCAGAAGGCATGCTGTTCGCCCTTGGAGATGACGGAAACGAGCATCTTTTCTTGGGCAAAGACTGCGGTGACGCTGAGGGTCATCGCCAGAACCAGGATGAGGGCCAGGAATTTTTTCATGAGAATTCCTCCTTTTATTTTCAGCGCGTCCGCGCCGGGTTACAGAGTAATGATTAGACCTTGACTTTCTGGGCAGCCCTGACGCGGAAGTTGTCCATCAGCACAGCGCCAATAACGACAACGCCGGTGAAGAAGGTCTGCCAGTGGCCCTGCAGGCCCATGGATGAGAGGCCGGCTCTGAGCACCGCCATGATGAAAATACCAATCAGGGTGCCCACCATGGTGCCGGAGCCGCCTGCCATGGAGGTGCCGCCGATGATAACCGCAGCGATGGCATAGGTTTCAAAGCCGTTGCCGGTGCCGGGGGTGGCGGTGGTGTAGGTGGAGGCGAACAGGATGGCGCCAAAGCCACAGAAGAGCCCGCAGACCGCGTATGCCAGCATCTTGTATTTATCCACCTTGACGCCGGAGAGCCGGGTGGCCTCTTCGTTGGAGCCGATGGCATACACATAGCGGCCAAACTTGGTTTTGCTCAGCACAAAGGCGGCGATGAGGAAGGCAGCCAGCAGATAAAGAGCGCCGGTGGGGAACTCGCCAGAGCGGTAAAACACTGTTTTGAACCAGGCATCCGGGGTTCCGATGGTGGGATAGCGCTGGGTCTGCACGCGGGAGATGATAGAACCAAAGCCCTGGGTGACCAGCATCATGCCCAAGGTGGCGATGAAAGGGGGCAACTTGGCCTTCGCCACCAGAACACCGTTGAGGAAGCCAAAGAGCAGGCCAGTCAGCGGCACCAGGCACAGCGCCAACCACAGCGGCCAGCCCCACATGCTGAAGGCCACGCCGCCCACGATGGCGGAGCACATGAGGTTCGTGCCGATGGACAGGTCAATGCCGCCGGTGATGATGACAAAGGTGATGCCAAAGGACATCAGCCCAGTGTAATAGGCAGATTCCAAAATGGTCTTAAGCGTATAGGTGGAAAAGAAGTTTTTGCCGAAGATGGCAAAGAACGCATATAGAATCACCAGCACTGAAGGTGCCAGCAGCTTTTGAAGGTCTACCTTCTTGGCGCCTTGCGCCTGGATGCTTATATCAGACATTTCCCTATCTCCTCCTATACCTGAGGCGCTGCCAGCGCCATGATTTTTTCCTGAGTTGCTTCCTCAATGCCCAGTTCACCGGTTTTAACCCCTTCGCACATGACCAGAATCCGGTCAGACATGCGCAGAAGCTCGGGCATTTCAGAAGAAATCATGATAATGGATTTCCCTTGATCAATCAGGCTGTGCATGAGCTTGTAAATCTCATTTTTCGCCCCCACGTCAATGCCGCGGGTGGGCTCGTCAAAAATCAGCACATCACAGTCCCTGACCAGCCACTTGGAGAGCACCACCTTTTGCTGGTTGCCGCCAGACAGGGTGCGCACCAGGGTATCCACGGTGGGGGTGCGGATGTCCACCCGGTCCTTGTACTCCAGGGCGGTGGATTTGATCTGCTTGTCGTCAATGGCGCCGCCCTTGGTGAAGGACTCCAGGCGGGTGAGGGCGATGTTGTTGGCCACAGACAGCCCCAGGCACAGGCCAAAGCGTTTGCGGTCCTCAGACAGGTAACCGATGCCGCTTTCCACCGCGTCAGCGGGGGTCAGGATGGGGACCAGCTTGCCGTTGACAAAAATCTCGCCGCTGTCCCGCTTGTCAGCCCCGCAGATGAGCCGGCACACCTCTGTGCGCCCGGCGCCCACCAGGCCGGCCAGGCCCAGAATTTCGCCCTTCCTTAATTCGAAGGAGACGTCTTTGACTTCCCGGGAGCACAGGTTTTTCACCTGCAGCACCACCGGGGCCCCTTCAGGCACCATGCTCTGGGTTTTGGGCTGTTCAAAAATCACGCGGCCCACCATCATGCGCACGATGTCATCCATGGTGGTGTCGGCTGTTTCCACGGTGGCCACATACTGCCCGTCACGCATGACGGTGATGCGGTCTGTAATCTGCTTGAGTTCGCCCATGCGGTGGGAAATATAGATGATGCCCACCCCGCGGGAGCGCATGTCCCGGATGAAGGTGAACAATTCCTCAATTTCAATGTCGGAAAGGGGCGCTGTGGGCTCATCCAGAATCAGGATGCGGGTGTTGTCGTAGGAAAGCGCCTTGGCGATTTCCACCATCTGCTGCTTGGCCACCGTCATCTTGCCCACGTTCTGGGTGGCTTTCAGGTTGATGTTCAGGGAATCCAGATGATCCTGGGTGCGCTTGTTCTGGGCCTTCTTATCAAGCAGCATGCCGTTCATGTTTTCCCGGCCGATGAAGATGTTCTCTGCCACCGTCAGGTCCTTGAGCAGGTTAAGCTCCTGATGGACGATGGAGATGCCCAAATCCTGAGCGTCTTTGATGTTGTTAATCTCAACGGGCTTGCCCATCACCTCAATGGTGCCGCCATCCCGCTGGTAAATGCCGGTAAGCACCTTCATGAGGGTGGACTTGCCAGCGCCGTTCTCCCCCACCAGGGCATGCACTTCGCCCGCGCGCAGTTCAAAATGCACGTCATTAAGGGCGTGCACGCCGGGAAAATATTTTTGTATTCCTGTCATCTTGACGAGGACTTCCGCGTTTTGGCTCAAATTGCTCTACCTCCCGATATCAGGGTTTGACGCGTCAGGAAACGACGCCTTTTTTAAGAATGATGTTGGCATATTTGGCTTTTTCGCCAGTCGCCACGATGGCGAAGGCCTTTTTGGCGCGCTCATAGTAGGCGAAGCGCTCCATGTGGGACACCTGGGCCTGGGGCTCATGCTGGTGGAGCACCGCCTTAAAATCGTCCCACACCACGGGCTTGTAGTCATCCCCCGGCACCACTTCCATCAGCACGAAGTTGTTTTCGTCATACTGATCAAGGGGAAAAAGGGGCATAATCGCTTCAAGCAATGCCGCCGCGCTGATGCCATCAGCCCGCAGAGCACGCTGGCCATAGTTTTCGGTAGGGAAATTGGCGTCCGCCAGGACGATCTCATCCCCGTGGCCCATTTCGCTAAGAACTTTGAGCAATTCCGGGGAAATCAGCGGGGAGATTCCGCGCAGCATGCTGCCACCTACTTTCTGATGATGCTTTTTGTTGGAAACACCGGCATATGTCCTAACAACTACCCAGTGTAAAAAATGGAACCCACTTGATCATGAAATTAAATCCACCCTATTCTAATATGGTTATTTAGGCCTGTCAAGCCCTTAAAACCACATTCATCAAGATGATTTATAGGCCTGTTTGTCCCACAAAGCTTACTGGCCTTGTAAGTGATGGATTTCTGCCATGGTGGGGAGTGCCGGAATCGCGCCGCGCCGGGTGCAGGTGAGGGCGCCGGCGGCGTTGCCAAAGGAGAGCAGCTGATGCCAGTCCTCCCGGCTGAGGCTACCCAGATCTGGCCGCCCCATGTGATTAAAGCGCCACATAACAGCGCCCAGGAAGGCGTCCCCGGCCCCGGTGGCATCAATGGCATTGACCCGGAAGGCGGGCACAAAGGCGTGGAGAGCGGGGGTAAACACCTGGGAGCCTTTATCCCCCATGGACAGCAGCAGCGCCCCGCAGCCCTTGTCCAGGATGCTGTGCGCCGCCTTTTGAGGATCCTCAATGCCGGTGATCAGGAGGAGCTCTTCCTCTGACACCTTGACCAGGTTGGCATAGGGCAGCGCCAGGGGAATAATCGCCTTGGCCTCCTCCTCGCTTTCCCACAAGGTGGCGCGGTAGTTGCAGTCAAAGCTGATAAATGCGCCCTGGGCCTTGGCATGTTTGGCCGCGGCAAAATTGGCGCTGCGCACCGGCTCATCGGTGAGGGTGACGCCAGCGAAGTGGAAAAGCGCGCTGCCGCCAATCATGTCCAGGGGCAGTTCATCGGCTCTTAGCATGATGTCAGCCCCGGGCTTGCGGTAAAAAATGAAGGATCGCTCGCCATCAGGCAGGAGGGTCACAATGGCCAGGGTGGTGAGCACCTTGTCGTCCCGCAGAAGGCCGGTGGTATCCACCCCGCCTTCCTTCAGGTTTTGCTCCAGAAAATCCCCGAAGGCGTCTTTGCCCACCTTGCCCACAAAGGCAGCTGAGCCGCCCAGTTTGGCAAACATGGCCAGCATGTTGGCAATGCTGCCGCCCGGGTTCCTGGCATAAAGCGCCATCCCCTGGTCGTTTTCTCCTGAGGGTGTAAAATCAATCAACAGTTCACCCAGGCCCAGAATGTCGTACATGGCATCGCTTCCTTTCTGTGCGGCTGTCAAGCTATAGCATTGGATGGCTTCATTATATGCTAACCCCCCCAGTTTGTCCATGATTTGACAGGGCTGGCACCCGGGGCTATAATCCGTTGCGGGTGCAACGATTGCGCCCGCAACGATACATCAAAGGAGCTTTTCATGCCGCCAATTTCCAGAAGCCTGACGGTGATCATGCGCTGTGCCAACAGCTACAAGGGAAAACTGCTGGCTCCCCTTGGCCTCACTGCCTGTCAGGCGCCTTATATTCTCTACTGCTGCCATGAGCCCGGCGCTTCCCAGGAGCAGATCGCGGCCTGGCTGCACACCTCCCGTTCCAGCGCCACCCGGCAATTGGCGATGCTGGAGGAAAACGGCTTTATCACCCGCGAAATATCAGACAAAGACCGCAGGCTCATCCTGGTGAGCCCCACTGACAAGGCCATAGCGGCAGCCCCCCAGATCCGGGACATCAACCGTGTCTGGCAGGATGCCATCACCCAGGGCATGAGCGACACTGAAAAAGAAACCCTGCTGAAACTGCTGGAAGTCATGCGGGGAGAGGCCGTGCGCCTGCTGGAGATGCCGGACGCATGAAAACCATCTCCCGCTATGTAAAGCCTTATCAAGGCATCATTTTGTTCACGCTGCTGATGAAACTGGTGGCGGCGCTGCTTGACCTGCTGATCCCCTCATTTCTGGCCCGCATCATCGACGATGTGGTGCCCACCGGCCAAAAGGGCGGCATCTACTTCTGGGGCGGCATGATGCTGGTGTGCGCGGTGGCCGCCATGTTTATCAACATGTATGCCAACCGCCTGGCTGCCCGCACCTCCGGCTGGATTACCCGGGCGCTGCGCCATGACCTGTTCAGCAAATTAAGCCACCTCTCCGCCGCCCAACTGGACAGGATCTCCATCCCCTCAGCCGTCTCCCGGCTCACCACCGACACCTATAACCTTAACCAGTTTTTTAACCGCATCCAGCGCATTGGGATCAGAGGCCCCATCCTGCTGGTGGGCGGCATCGTGATTTCCCTCATGATGGACCCCTCCCTCACCTTGGTGCTGGTGGCCACCCTGCCCTTTATCTCGCTGTTGGTGTGGCGCATCACCAAAAAAACCGTGCCCCTGTACACCCGCCAGCAGGGCATGCTGGACCGCCTGGTGAGAACGGTGCAGGAGAACATCACCGGGGTCCGGGTCATCAAAGCCCTCTCCCGGGTGCCCGACGAAAAGGAGCGCTTCCGGGAAACCAGCGACGCCCTCTCTGGCCTGGAGGAGCACACCGGCAGCGTCATGGCGCTGTCAAACCCGCTGGCCAGCTTCACGCTGAACATCGGGCTGGTGATGGTGGTGCTGGCCGGCGCCTGGCTGGTGAACGCCGGGCGTTCCACCACGGGCAGCATCATCGCCTTCCTGCATTACTTTGCGATTATCCTCAACGCCACCCTGGGCATCACCCGCATTTTTGTGATGTATTCCAAAGGCAAGGCTTCCGCCCTCCGGGTGGAGGAAGTGCTGGTATTGCCTGAGGACCTCCAGGTGATTCCCGCCCAGAAAACAGAAGCCAGCCCCTATCACATCCAGTGGCAGGATGTCAGCTTTTCCTATAACAAGCGGGCGGATAACCTGAGCAACGTCTCCTTTGCGCTCAAGCGCGGGCAGACCTTAGGCATCATCGGCGCCACCGGCTCCGGAAAATCCACCCTCATCGCCCTCATGCTCCGGCTGTATGAGGCGGACAGCGGCCGCATCTTAATTGACGGCCAGGATATCCGCGCCATCCCCAAAGAGACGCTTTACGCCATGATGGGCGTGGCCTTCCAGAACGACTTCATCATGGCAGATACCCTGGCGGAAAACATCCGCTACTTCCGGGATATCACCGATGAGGAGGTTGAGCAGGCGGTCATGGACGCCCAGGCCGCTGACATCGTGGCCGAGAAGGAGCAGGGCCTCCAGCACCGGGCCGCCATCCGGGGCAACAACCTCTCCGGCGGGCAAAAGCAGCGCCTGCTCATTGCCCGGGCGCTGGCAGGCAGCCCGGACATCCTGATGCTGGACGACGCATCCTCCGCCCTTGATTACAAAACCGACGCCAGCCTGCGCCGGGCGCTGGGGCAAAACTACCCGGACACCACCAAGATCATCATCGCCCAGCGGGTCAGCTCTGTCATGGGGGCGGATCATATCCTGGTGCTGGAAGATGGCCGGGTGGAAGCCGCTGGCAGCCATGATGAGCTGATGGCATCCAGTGAAATCTACCGCAGCATCGCGCAAATTCAAATGAGTTTGCAGGAGGAGGCCAGCCTTGTCTAATCCCAATGTGATTGGCGGCGGCCGCATGAGCCGCATGGAACGCAGCGGTGACGGGCGCAAAAACGAGGGCCTGAAGGTATCCCGCCTCCAGCTGCTCAAACGCATCTGGCGCTATCTGGGGCGTCACAGGGGCCTGCTGCTCCTGTCCCTGGCGCTGGCGATTGTGGGGGATGCCCTGGCGCTAATGGGGCCCCGGCTGTCAGGCGCCGCCATCGACGCCATTGGCGTAGGCCGCGGCCAGGCTGATTTCCCCCGGGTGATTCAGCTGGCGCTTTTGATGGCAGGGGCCTACGCGCTCAGCGCCATCATCAGCTACCTGCTCAGCCGGGTGATGCTGCGCATGCGCCGCAAGGTGATCTCCCGCATGCGCCGGGATGTGTTTGACCGCATGGTCTCGCTGCCCGTGGGCTTTTTTGACCAGCGCCAGACCGGAGATATCCTCTCCGTCATCACCTATGACATCGACACG
>CAZSSU010000093.1:0-7253 GCA_964609415.1 uncultured Christensenella sp.
GATCGCCCTGGGCCTTTGCTGCGACCCGGAGCTTCTCATCGCCGACGAGCCCACCACCGCCCTGGACGTGACCATTCAGGCCCAGATTCTGGAATTGATGACAGAGTTGCAGCACCGCCTGGGCATGGCCATCATCCTCATCACCCACGATTTGGGCGTGGTGGCGGGGATGTGTGACGAGGTCATCGTCATGTATGCCGGCCACCTGGTGGAGCGGGGCGCCGCCAGCCAGATCTTCTACAAACCCAAGCACGAGTACACCAAGGGCCTGATGCGCTCCATCCCCCGCATTGAAAAGGACGAGAAAGAGCGCCTCATCCCCATCAGCGGCACCCCGGTTGATATGCTGCTTTTGCCCAAGGGCTGCGCCTTCGCGCCCCGCTGTGAGCGGGCGATGAAGATTTGCCTGGAGGAAAAGCCGCAGGAATACTGGATCAATGGGTATAATCACTTGGCATCCTGCTGGCGCAATGTGAAAGACGGCACGCTGGCCCCGGAGGTACCGGGCAAACGGCCCATGATTCAGCTGAAGGAGGAAAGCGTCTGATGACACAAACTCCCTTGCTGCAGGTCAAAGGCCTCAAACAATACTTCAACATCTCCACCGGCCTCTTCCGCTCCACCCATTTAAAAGCGGTTGACGATGTCACCTTTGACATCAACGCCGGGGAAACCCTGGGGCTGGTGGGCGAATCCGGCTGCGGGAAAACCACCGTAGGCCGCTCCCTGATGCACCTCTACCAGCCCACAGCGGGTGAAGTCATTTTCGACGGTGAAAAGCTCACCCCTGGCCCTGTCCTTGACAGTTTCCGCCGCCGGGCGCAGATGGTGTTCCAGGATCCCTACTCCTCCCTCAACCCCCGCATGACCGTGGGCGACATTGTGGCTGAGCCCATTGACGTGCACAAGCTCTACCAGTCCAAGAAAGAGCGCAACGACCGGGTGGCGGAGCTGCTTGACCTGGTGGGCCTCTCCTCTGAGCAGGCTACCCGCTACGCCCATGAGTTTTCAGGCGGCCAGCGCCAGCGCATCGGCATCGCCCGCGCCCTGGCCTCCCGGCCCGAGTTCATCGTGTGTGATGAGCCGGTCAGCGCCCTGGACGTCTCCATCCAGGCCCAGGTGATCAACATGCTGGAGGATTTGCAATCTCGCCTTGGCCTCACCTATCTCTTCATTGCCCACGACCTTTCGGTGGTCAAGCACATCTCCAACCGCATCGCCGTCATGTACCTGGGGCGCATTGTGGAGATGGCCTCCTCGGTGGACCTGCACCGCAACCCCCTGCACCCCTACACCCGCTCCCTGCTGTCCGCCGTCCCCGTGCCTGACCCGGACAAGGCCAGGGAATTAAAGCGCATCATCCTTAAGGGTGACGTGCCCAGCCCCCTGAAAGTCCCCTCGGGCTGTGCCTTCCGCACCCGCTGCCCCGACGCCACCCCTGCATGCGCCGACTCCTGCCCGATCCTGCGCGAAGTTTGCCCCGGGCATTATGTCAGTTGCATCCACATCCCGGTAACCGGCGCTTGAGCGCTTGTTATAAATAACCTAACAGGAGGAATATCATGAAAAAATTGTTCGCACTCCTCATGGCACTTTGCCTGATGGTTGGCTTGGTGCCCGCCATGGCGGAAGGTGACGTCGTCAGCGTGTTCTACGGCGGCGGCACCCCCAAATCAGGCGACCCGGCGCTCAACTCCGCCTCCAGCGGCAGCAACGTCATCAAGCTGTCCCACGCGGGTCTGCTGGGCTTCCAGTGGGTGGACGGCAAAGCCGAAATCGCCCCTGAGCTGGCCGAGAGCTACACCATCTCCGAAGATCAGCTCACCTGGACCTTCACCCTGCGCAAGGGCCTGAAATGGTCTGACGGCTCTGACTTCAAAGCCTCTGACATCGCCTATTCCTGGAAGCGCGCCGCGTCTCCTGAGCTGGGCGCTGACTACAGCTACATGTTTGAGATCATCGACGGCTATCCCTCCAACCTCAACATCACCGTGGATGACGAAGCGGGCGTGTTCGCTGTGAAGCTGGCTGCCCCCGCCCCCTACTTCAAGGACCTGGCCGCCTTCCCCACCTTCTACCCGGTGAAGGAAGCCGTGGCTGACAACGAAGGCATCTGGGCCACCAAGGCCGAAACCAACATCGGCATGGGCCCCTTCCGCATGACCGCCTACAAAGTGGACGATGTCATCTCCTTTGAAAAGAACGAGCACTACTGGAATGCCGAGAACGTGAAGCTGGCTGGCGTCAACTGCTACCTGGCTGAAGACAACGCCGCCATCCTGGCCGCTTACGAGAACGGCACCGCCCAGTTCATCAACTCCATCGACCCCGTGGAATTCGACCGCCTCAACGCCACCTATCCTGGCGAGCTGGTCTTCCACGAAATGCAGGGCACCTATTATGTGCTGTTCAACGTCTATAAGGACATGAGCCCCGCCGGCAAGCAGCTTTCCGTGCAGGAGCAGTCCAAGGCCCGCTTCGCCCTTGGCCAGATGGTCAACCGCGAGGAGCTGGTGCAGTATGTGACCAAGGCCGGCCAGCTGCCCGCCAAGGGCTTCTTCCCCACCAAGCTGTCTGACGGCACCAACGCCGACGTCCGCATGAGTGAAGGCTATAAAACCTGGTACACCGACACCGCCACCATCTCCCCTGAAAACGAAGAGTACACCGTGGACCAGGTGAGCGCCATCAACGCGCTGATCGAGCTGGGCTATGCCTACACCGGCACCGTGGCCGAGGGCAACATCCAGTTCACCGACTTCCCCACCGTGGAATTCGCCTTCAACAACTCCGGCGCCAACGCCGCCATCATCCAGTACGTGCAGGAAACCTGGAACAAGGTGGGCATCACCGCCGTCATCAACCAGGAAGCCTGGGCCACCCTGCAGACCAAGCTGAAGGACGGCGACGCGGAAGCCGCTCGTATGGGCTGGGTCGCTGACTTCAACGACGTGCTGAACTTCCTGGAGATCTTCATCTCCGCTTCCGGCAACAACTACCCCCGCCTGGGCCGCGACCTTGGCACCTACACCCGCGCCAGCGATGTGAGCAAGGATGCGGGCATGGGCGCCTACTGGGGCCTGGAAGGCAACAAAACCTGGGCCGACGCCTATGACGCCCTGGCCAGCGAAGTCAAGTTCACCCTTGACCCCGCCACCCGTGTGAAGGCTGCCCAGATGGCCGAAGAAGTCCTGATGGCCACCGGCTCTGTTGCCCCCCTGTACTACTACACCAACCCCGCCATGACCAAGCCCAACGTGGAAGGCCTGATCATCATGCCCACGGGCGATGTGATCTGGAACTACGTGACGCTGAAATAATCCTTAACCAAATCAAAGAGCCGGGGCCGGTGCAAAAGCACCGGCCCCGGTTTTCCATTCCTTCTCCCCTTGCCCGCCCTCGCGCTGCGGCTGACATCTGGTGATAAATGTTAAATTATCTAACATTGCATTTGTATCTGTGATGGGGATAACAATACCAGGGATTCGAACCCTTCGGATGCCCCGCCATCCTTACCAGACTTGGCTGTAACCCGGCCAGGGAGGTGATGCCCACCCCACAGCGCTACCCCAAAGGAATGGCCTTATCAGCTGAGTTCCGTCTGCCAGTTCATCGCCTGGATGCTGGTATCCAGCTCCCGCAGGGTTTTTGAAAGGGTATCCTCCTGCCTGCGCAGGGCTGCCACATCCACCGTTGCTATCATCCTGATTTCTGAGCGCGTCTGGCGGCCCGCGATGTCCCCAGCTGCCCTCGCAAAGCTGCGCAGGATGCGCACTTTTTCCTGCAGCATGTCGCGCCGGGCCAGCATATCGGTGAGGGTTTCGCCGTTTTCCCGGGTTTGGCTGTTGGTGTGATTGATGCGAGCAATGAGCATAGCCAGTTCATCCGTCACCCGTTCAAGCTCGGCCAGCAGCTGCTTGGGGTCCTCCGCTGGCTTGTCCCCTTCCTGCACCCGGGCTGAATCAAACAGCCTGTCTTCCAGCAGCGACAGCCGCTGCTGCATGTCTTTTCTTAAAATCAAGGCCTCCGCCAGTTTCATAGGCACTCCTCTGCGCTTGGATTACAAACGCCAATTTTCTTACAGTATAGCATGGCTGGGGCGGGGAAGGCACTTATCCATTCCCCATTTCCCCGCCTGAAACCTCAATCACCTCGCCTGATGTGGCGTCGATAACGATGTTGGCCACCACATTTTTCTGGCCATTCTCATACGCAACAAAGGCCACTTGCCACACCCGGCTGCCTGCGTGCTGGGAATCATAGAAGAAGGAGAACTGCGGCGTCAGCGCGTCAAGTGCGGCCTCGTCCAGGTTCAGCCCCGTGCCCTTTTCCTCAAGCAGGGCTTTTCTGGCAGCTATCCGTGCCTCTTCCTGCGTTATATCCTCCGGCGCTGGCAGCCCCGGGAAGGTGCCATTCAAGTCTGACAGGCCGTGCCAGAGGGTGATGAGGGCTTGGGCTTCCAGTGGCCAGAAGGCCTGGTCGCTGCCATAGTCCCTGTGCCAGGAATCGATCAGCTCCCCCTGATCCCCCTTAGTATAACCGTAGTCATCCAGCGCCTTCCAGTAATATTCAGGCGCCCTGTCGGAATACCAAAAGCCGGGCTTGCCATCAGGCCGCCTGGTGGGGCCTGGCGGCGGCGTCACCGGGGCAGGTTCTACTTCTTCCATCAAGCGATCCAGGGTGTAGGAAGCCATGCTGCCATGATCCTCTGCCAGGCGGTGGCGGCGCACTTCCCCGCTGCGGGCGTCAAGCTCCGCCAGGAAGGGCATGGGCAGCTTTTTCCCCTCCTCAAAGGCAGCGCGCAGGGTCACCTTCCACACGGGAACTCCCTCATCCATCAGGAGCACCGCCGTGGCCTTCGCCGGCTTCTGGTGGGCGTCCGGCAGGGCCTGGGCGGCTGAGATAGCCGCCTCCTTTGTGATCATGTCATCGGTAGGCAGGGCATATTCATTCCGCAAAATGGTGCCAAGCAGTCTGCCCAGGCCGCTGTCCCCATGGGCTGCCATGGCTTTTTTCACCCGTCGCTGAAAGGACTGCCAGGTTTCGGATTCCCAGTCGCCCCGGTCCCCATAGATCCATTCATAGCGCTCCAGCACGTCATAGGCCTTGGCATATGGCCGGTCAACGCCTGGCCTGCGGCTGGTTTCCACAATCTGGCCATCGGCGCTGATGGTGAAATTGTAGCTGTCATGGAATAAATCCAGCGCCTCAAACTCCAGGTACCAGCGGCGGCCCTCCTGATCCCCTTCCTTGAAGTTCTGAAACTGCTGGTGGTGGCGGTAAATCTCCGGATTCATCAGATCAGGCTCCGCCTGCCAGGCCTCCGCGATGTATGTGGCGGCGATATCCTGTGCCTCCTTCAGGCTCACGTCTCCCGCCTGGGGAACGGTGGCCCAGGTGAATTCCTTCAGCCCCGTTTTCACCAGGATGTTCTCATACCAGGCCTGATCCTCCACCGACCAGGTGGAGTAGTAGAAGCCCAGGGCATCCCGCAGGACGTCGTGGATCAGCTCCTGCTTAAAGTAGCCATCGGGCTGATCGAAGGCCTTCTCCAGCTGCTCGGTAATGGGCAGGCCGTTTTCCTCGGCAATGCGTTTTAACTCGTCTAGTTCCGCCTTGGTCCATATCTCGCTTTCGTTTTGGGCGGCTCTGGGGACCAGAATGCTCTCCACAAAATCCTTCCCGCCAATGAGTACGGCAGCCAGGGCGCTGAGGGTAAGCAGGCTAATCACCAGGGCCAACACCAGCCCCAGGGACAGTTTTTTCTTCACAGGTCTTTCCTCCTCTTGTGCCGCCAGGCGATGAATCTGATGCCTGAGGCGGCTTTCGGCCTCGGGCGGCATCTCCGGCAGGGCGGCGTTTAGGGTCTGTTGATTCAGGCGCAGGTCAGGCTTCATTCAAACACCACCTCCCGGTCAAGATGCGCCCTGAGGGCTTTTCGGGCCCGGTGCAGGCGGCTTTTGAAGGCCGGCACCGGGATATGAAGGGCTTGAGCGGCCTCTTTTTCAGACAGGCCGTTTAAGTATTTGAGCATAATCGCCAGCCGGTAATGCGCTGGCAACAGGTCGATGGCCGCGTATAATGCCTGGTAATCCTCGGATGCTTGCGGCGCAGGCATGTCAGGCATTTCCTGGGGGCTCACCCGCATGCGATGGCGCTGGATATTGCGGCATTCGTTGATCACCACCCGGACAAGGTAGGCCTTGAAGCTTTCCTCCCGGATGCTGGCCCGTTTCTCCCAGGTTTTAAGCAGCGCCTGCTGCACAGCGTCCTGTGCGTCCCCATGCTCATGCAGGATGCTGATGGCCAGCTTATACAGCCCGCTTAGGGCTTCTTCCGCTGTCTGGGTGTACACCTGGGCACTGAGCAAGGGGCATCCTCCTTTCAAAGGGACTGAAAGCAGCTTTCTATCTGGTATACGGTGGGGCCGCCCAAAAGTTGCGCCCTTCATAAAGATATTTCAACTGTGGTATAATCATAGTAGCCGGGTGAATGCCATCACGCAAGCCCGGACCGAAAAAGGAGGGACGCCATGTTTTACGATTCCACCATGCTGCTGCTCATCCCTGCCCTTTTGCTGGCCCTGCTGGCCCAGGGCTGGATGAAAAGCGCCTACAATAAATATTCCAAAATCCGCACCCAGGCCGGCATCCCCGCCAGCCAGGCCGCGCAAAAAATACTCTATGACAACGGCAACGTCGATGTGTCCGTCGCCCGCACCCAAGGCACGCTGACCGACCACTATGACCCGCGCAGCCAGGTGCTGAGCCTGTCAGAAGGCGTGTACAATTCCGCCAGCATCGCCGCCATCGGCATCGCTGCCCATGAAGCGGGCCACGCCATGCAGAAGAAAGAGGGCTATGCGGCGCTCAGCCTGCGCAGCCTGGTGGTGCCGGTGGTGAACTTCGGCTCCATGCTCAGCATGCCCATTTTCATCCTGGGCCTGGTGATGTCCTGGCGGCCGCTGCTCACAGTGGGCATCGCGCTGTTTTCTCTGACGGTCATCTTTGCCCTGGTCACCCTGCCGGTGGAGTTTAACGCCTCCCGCCGCGCCATCCAGATGCTCAACGGCTCCGGCCTCATCACCCAGGAGGAGGAAAAGGGCGTGCGCAAGGTGCTCAACGCCGCCGCCATGACCTATGTGGCCAGCGCCATTGGCGCGCTGCTGCAGCTCTTCAGGCTGATTCTGCTGTCCCGGGGCGTCTCCAGCCGGCGGGACTGAGTAACATCCCCATACGCAAAAGGCGCCGGGA
>CAZSSU010000094.1:0-7226 GCA_964609415.1 uncultured Christensenella sp.
CCAGATCGTTATTTTTCCTCGTTTTTTTGCCATGTGTGGCCTCCTTGCAAAGTTGCTTTACTTTAGCATAGCGGGCGGGGTTTGTACACAAAAAACCGGGAATTATGATGGAAAAATCCTGGTTTATTCCCTTTTGGTGAGATGCCTGTTTCGTTTACAAACATGCCTGCGTATGCTATCTTAAGGGGGCGGAATATGCATGAAACAACAGGAGGGGAGGGGCATGGCTGCTATCGGGCGGGTAGCACAGACGCTGCGCCCCTGGCTGGGGGGCGCTTTCATTGCCCGTAACGCGGAAACGATGGAAGTGATCGCGTTGAAGCTTTTTGGTTTCCGCCCGGAGAAGGACAGCCTGGAAGCCCTGGCTTTTCTGCTGGATAACCTGCTGTTTATGCAGGTGCGGGAGGATACCGAGGGCAAAATGACCCTGATGATGGATCATGGGCAGTGGGTGCGGCTGCGGATGAACGACTTTAGCCTGATGGCTGATGAGCTGCTTTATCTGCTTTTTGAATGCCTGCCAAAGACGCCCCGCATTCAGGCGATGATTCGCAGCTATTCCATGAAGTCAGTCAGTTTGTCAGCGCTCAGGGCCCTGTACCTCCTGTACCGGGATTTGCAGGAGCCGGAGGAGACAGCCACCCTGAGGCGCATCATCACAGGCTCCCATCCGCCTTTCCGCTGGCAGCAGTGGATTGACAGCTGATAGCAGTAGGAGAAATATGGGAAAAATTATCGCAGTTGCCAACCAGAAAGGCGGCGTGGGCAAAACCACCACCGCCGTCAGCCTGGCCGCGTTTTTAGCGCAGGCGGGCAAAAAGGTGCTGCTGGTGGATATGGACCCCCAGGGCAACGCCACAAGCGGCGTGGATATTAAAGCCGGGCAGCAGACCATTTATGAAGTGATTATCAATGGCTTGCCCCTGGCGCGGGCCGTGGTCAGCACCCATGTGAAGGGCCTTGACCTGGTGCCAAGCGACATCCGCCTGGCAGCGGCTGAGGTGGAACTGGTGGGCATGGACAAGCGCGAATACCGGCTGAAAGAAGCGCTGGCTGATGCGGCCGGGCAGTATGATTTTGTGCTGATTGATTGCCCGCCCAGCCTGGGCTTGCTCACCATCGGCGCTCTGACCGGGGCTGACAGCGTGCTGATTCCCATCCAGTGTGAGTATTATGCCCTGGAGGGCGTCACAGCGCTGATGAACACCATTGCCCGGGTGCAGCGGGGGCTTAACCCGAAGCTGAAGCTGGAGGGCGTGGTCCTCACCATGTTTGATGGGCGCACCAACCTGTCCTTGCAGGTGGCTGACGAGGTGAAAAAGCACTTTAAAAGCAGCGTGTTTTCCACCGTCATCCCCCGCAGCGTGCGCCTGGGAGAAGCGCCCAGCCATGGGCAGCCCATTCATGAATATGACCCGCGCAGCGCCGGGGCAGTGGCCTATCAGCAGTTGGCGGGTGAAATCATCCAGAGGAACCGGAAATGAAAAAGAAATTAGCCCTGGGGCGGGGGCTTGATGCCCTGTTCCCGGCAGAAGCAGCGGCAAGCGAGGTCAGGGAAATTGCCCTGAACCTCATTGACCCAAACCCCCACCAGCCCCGGCGCAGCTTTGACAAGGAAGCGCTGGAGGAATTGGCCGCTTCCATCCGTGAAGTAGGGCTCTTACAGCCTATTTTGGTGCAGCAGGTAGCTGAGCGCTATCAGATAATCGCGGGGGAGCGGCGCTTCCGGGCGAGCATCCTGGCGGGGCTTAAAACCATCCCCTGCCTGGTGAAGCAGCTTTCCAAGAAAGAGCTGGGCCTGGCAGCGCTGATTGAAAACCTCCAGCGGGAGGATTTGAACCCCATGGAGGCGGCCCAGGCGGTGCGCCAGCTGATGGATGAGGGGAAATACACCCAGGAGCAGGCGGCGGCCATGCTGGGCAAATCACGCCCCCGCATTGCCAACCTGCTGCGCCTGCTGCAATTGAACAAAGAGGTGCAGGACATGCTGATGACCAATCAGCTGTCAGAAGGCCATGCCCGGGTGCTGGCTGGCATCAAGGACCACAAAACCCAGTTGATTCTGGCCAAGCGGGTGGTGGCGGAAGGCCTGAGCGTACGTGCCCTGGAAGCCCTGCAAAAGAAAGCACCCGCCAAGCCCCTTCTGCCCAAAACCGCCCAGGCGCCAGAGCTGGCTGCCTTTGAGGAGCGTCTCCGGGAAGCCCTGGGCGTGCGTGCCGCCATCAGGGGCAACATGAAAAAGGGCAAAGTGGTGCTTTCATACGCCTCCTTTGACGAACTGGAGCACATCTACGAGGCGGTTGAGCGGCTGCTGGGATGACAAAGCTGCGCGTGCTGGCGGTGGCGGATGAAGAGAGCCGCTACATCTGGGATTATTTTAACCGCGATATCTTTCGGAATATCGATGTGATTGTGGCCTGCGGAGATTTGAAAGCCAGCTACCTCACCTTCCTCACCACCATGGTGTCAGCGCCGCTATTGTATGTCCATGGCAACCACGACAGCCATTTTATGCAGCACCCCCCTGAGGGCTGTGACAACCTGGAAGAGAAAATGCAGGTGATTAAAGGCGTCCGCTTCATCGGCTTTGGCGGCTGCCTGTCCAGAAGCCCCAAACCCTTCCACTATACCCACCGGGACGCGGCCCGGCAGGTGACCAGGCGCATGCAGGAAATCAGCCATCATGGTGGCTTTGACGTGCTGGTGACCCACGCTCCGGCCCAGGGCCTGGGGGATGGGGAGGACAGCTTCCATCAGGGCTTCAAGGCCTACCGCACGCTGCTTGATTTGTACGCGCCCCGCTATCATTTCCACGGCCACCAGCATCTTTCCTACGCCCATAACACATCCCGCACCATCCACTATCAAAACACCACCATCTATAACGCGTTTGGCTACAGCATCCTTGATTTGTCCTTTGACGCGCCAGGGCCCAGGAAGCGCATCAGCTACCTGAAAGCCCGCTACGACTGGGGGAGGGCCTATGGAAGCCAGCTTTAACCAGCAAGCCAGAGAGATTTATGAGCGTGCCAACCGCCTGGCCCAGCGCGATTACAGCGCCAAGACGGCCAGGGGTGAGCGAGGCCTTTTGATGGCGCTGGATGACATCATCGGGCAAAGCCGCGCTGTAGCCTATATGAAGCAGCCTCAGCGGGAGATATCCCTCAAACGGGTGGTGGGCACCTACACCGCCGCCAGGGCCCGCTCCTTCGCGGACAACTTCATGCCCCTGCACCCGGTGATGAGCGAGTTTGCCAGCAAATGGTCCAACCTCTGCGCCATTCATATGTCTGAAGGCCTCAGGGACCCGGTGCAGGTGTATGAATACATGTGGCATTACTATGTGGTGGAAGGGAACAAGCGCGTCAGCATCCTGAAGTACTTTGACGCCCCCACCGTGCAGGCGGAAATAACCCGGGTGGTGCCCCAGCTGGATGAGGACGACCCGGAAACCACGCTGTATTATGCCTACCTGCATTATGATAACCAGGGGATGTTCAAAAACATCCAGCTTTCAAGCGCTGAAAAATATGAGCAGCTGAGCCAGATTGAGGAAGCGCTGAGAACTGCTGAAGATCTGCCTGAAAAGGTGAACCACAACAGCATGTTCCTCCAGTTTGAAGGGGCTTATGACACCACCCAGTGCTCCCTGCCGCTGGGGGACGCCTTTCTGGAATATCTTAGGCTGTATGGCCTGCCGGTGGAGGTCACCATGAGCCAGGTGGCCGAGCGCATCTCAGCTATGAAGCCGCAGATGGATTTGGTCAGCCAGCCTCAGGCGGAGCCGGAGCTGGTGCTTAGCCCGGTTGAAGCGCCAGCGCCTGGGCTGTTCAGCTGGTTAAAAGGGCAGCGCAAAAACGCCAAGGTGGTCTTTGCCTATCCGGAGGGGCGCACGGATGACAACTGGATTGGTGCCCATGAGCATGGCCGCCAGGTGATGCAAAGCACGCTGGGGGACAAGGTTATCGCCAGCATGGTGGACGGGCTGACGCCAGAAAATGTGTATGAAAAGCTGGACGAATCAGCCGGCGGGGCTGATTTACTGCTCATCACCGCCTCCTCCCTCACCCTGCCGGCGCTGCGCTTCGCGCTGGAGCATCCCAACTGCCTGACGCTGGTGTACTCCCGGGTGCGGCAGGATTACCGGGTGGGCACCTATTATGGCCGCTATTACGAGCCCATGTTCCTCTGCGGGGCTGTTGCCGGCATGGCCACCCGCACAGGGCGGGTGGGCTATGTCACCCCCCGGATTGACTACAAGCGCCACACGGCGGATATCAACGCCTTTGGTCTGGGAGTCAGATCCGTCAGGCCGGATGCCCAGGTGTACCTGGTGTGGCGGGATGTGCTGCCGGAAGCCCCGGAAACCTGTGCGCTGGGCCTGAAAACCGCCGCTTCCCTGGGAGCGGATGTGGCCTATACCCCCCTGGTGAAAGGCGTCATCAAGGCACAAGCGCCCGAACATGTGCTGAGCCTGGTAGGCCGCCTCAACGAACGGGGGGAGCTGGACAGTTACCTGGCTGCCCCCCAGTGGGACTGGGGGCGTTATTACACAGAAATTGTCCGCAGCTACCTGAATGGCAGCCTGGACATTTTGCGCGTGATTGACAAGGGGGATCCCTCTGTGGCCGGGCTCTGGTGGGGCTTGGGTGCCGGGGTGCTGCGTTTCCGGCTGAACAAAAGCCTGGAATCCTCCGGGTCCAACCTTTTGCAATACCTGCGCGGCGCCATCGGCCACGGTCACTTTAACCCCTTCTATGGCCCCATTAGGGACCAGGATGGCAAATTGAGGGTCTGGCAAAACAACGCGCTTAAGCCCTATGAAATCCTGGAGATGGAGTGGCTGTGTGACTTTATCCAGGTGGTGGACTGATGCCCCAGCCCTTTTGCCAGGCGGAGGTTGAGGGTATGCTGCACGCTATCACCGGGCGTTGGGGGATGATGATGGTTTTATAGCCATCGTGCCTGCCTGGTACCGGGCATAGGGGGAGAGATGTTTCAAATTATTGTGGTGGTGCTGGCATTTAGCCTGATGCCCGTTTTGATGCGCAGGTTCAGGCTGCCTATCTGGTTGTCCATCCTCATCGCCTGCCTCATCATTCACCTGGTGGCGCTGCGCTCATTGCCTGCATCAATGGAATCGGTGAAAGGCATGCTCACCTGGGGAAACCTCAACACGGTGCTGTCCATCGTGCTGGTGGGGGTGCTAAGCGCCCTCATGAAGCACCACGGCATGCTGGATGCGGTCATCACCTCCGCCAAAGGGCTTATCCGCAACCAAAAGGTGCTGATTGCCCTGGTGCCAGCGGTCATCGGCCTGCTTTCGGTGCCAGGTGGTGCCTATCTGTCCGCCCCCTATGTGAATGCCCTGGGGGAGGAGATGAACCTGCCTGCGCCGCGCCGTGCTGCTGTCAACCTGGCCTACCGCCACGTGACCATGCTGGTGTCCCCCTTTTCTGCCATGATGATTTACCTGCCCTCCCTGTTTCAAGGGCAAAGCGTGTACCAGTTGATTGCCCTGAACATCCCCTTCATGCTGGTCATGGCTTTTTCCGCTGCGGTCTTATATTTGCCAAGGGGCAGGCAGATGGCGGAAAAAACCCCGGGAGCATCCAGGGCAAAGCATTTACGGGGGCTGGGCTTGGGGCTTTCGCCCATCCTGCTGGTGCTGGCCATCAATGCCTTTCTAAAACTGCCCATGAGCGCTTCCCTGGTGCTGTCCATTCTGTATGTCTGGGCGCTATATCACAAGGAACCCGGCTTTCTTTCGCGTGCAGTGGGGGCTATCAAATACGATGTGGCGCTGATTATCATCGCGGTGCTGCTGGCGCAAAACACCGTATTTCAGCTTCATGACCTGTGGGCGGTTATCGCTCAGGCCTTCAGCGCGTCAAGCCTCTGGGCGATGCTGGTGACTGTGATGGCCGGCGCGCTTTTCCTGGGCACCATCACAGGGCTTTATTACATGTCAGTGGGGCTTTTCCTGCCTGTGCTGCTGACCATCACCCAGGGCAATGCCGCCTTGCCCTACATCTTCTTTATCGCGGTGTTTTCATTCCTGGGCTATTATTTCTCCCCTCTCCACCTGTGCCAGATGCTGACGCTCAAGGCCATGGGGGTGACGCAAAAAGCGGCGTTCCGGGAGAATCTGCGCCTGGCCCCGCTGCTGGTTTTGGCCGCGCTGGCACTGTTTTTCATCTATCGGCTGATTTTTTGAAAAATTCTCTTGCATTCATCCGGGAACCTTGGTATACTACTTTAGCTGTCTGGAGACAGCGTGCGCCCTTAGCTCAGCTGGATAGAGTGTTTGACTACGAATCAAAAGGTCGCAGGTTCGAATCCTGCAGGGCGCGCCAGAAAAAAACCGTTGATTGCATCTGAATCAACGGTTTTGTTTTGCATATTCGCGGGCTTTAACGCGCCAATTTCCCTGGGTAACTCATGATGCCGCCGATGTTCTTCACCTCAGTATAGCCCATACGCTTGAGCATGCCGGCAGCCATGCCGCTGCGGGCACCGCTGGCGCAATAGGTGTAAATGGCGGCATCCTTCTCAGGAATCAGCTGCTGGATGCGGGACAGGTCATCCAGGGGAACGGACAGGCTGCCCGGGATATGCCCGCCTTGATATTCCTGAGCGCTGCGCACATCCACCAGGCGGATGTTGGGGTCGTTTTTCATGTTTTCCATGGCCTGGGCCATGGACAGGGAATTGCCCCTGCCAAATAAGTTGAAAATGGTCGTGTCCTCCTTCAGTCTTCAGTGTGATACCGCATGATTATACCCAACTATGGACTTTTAAAGGGCATCAACATAAAAAACGGGGCCATCAAGGCCCCGTTCAAGTTAGATGTCTGGTTTACCTGTGCTTTTCAAAGCGCTGGGCAACCATGTCCCAGTTGACGGTGTGCCACCAGTTTTTCAGATAGTCAGGGCGGCGGTTCTGGTACTTGAGGTAGTAGGCGTGCTCCCACACGTCAGCGCCCATCAGGGGAAACATGCCCTTGGTGAGGGGGTTGTCCTGGTTGGCGGTTTTTTCAACGCTGAGCTTGCTATCCTTAATCACCAGCCAGGCCCATCCGGAACCAAACTGGGTTTTTCCGGCGTTTTCAAAGGCCTCTTTGAAGGCGTCGAAGCTGCCAAAGTCCTGGTCGATTTGTTTGGCCAGAGCACCCTCGGGCTTGCCTTGGCCCTTTGGGCCCATGATCTCCCAGAAGATGCTGTGGT